>JASMLY010000015.1 GCA_030748455.1 Phycisphaerales bacterium
GCCTTTTTTCGTGCGTTTAATTGTGAAACGCTGTACTACGCTACGGTTCTGTTGCCAGCAAACGCCAATGTATCGCATGTAATAGCCGCAGATGTGGACAAAAACCTTGCATATACATGACAAACCTGTCACACTATTACAATACCGTGGAAGAGTGTGGGAACATTACGACTTGCTTGCAAGATGCCGCTTCTGGTGGAGAGATCGGGGCCTCTGCGCTTTGGGTCGCAGTCTCAGACGAGATTCACGATATGGCGGTGGCGCTTTGCCGAAACGAATCGCACCAAATCACTGTTCAGCCCACAGCCCTCGTCAACGAAGTGTGGCTAAAACTCCACGAACATGGTTGCTCAAGCGTCACTTGGGAGAATCGTCGTCACTTCTTTGGCTCTGTATCAAAAGCACTTGGCCAAATACTCATCGATTTCGCACGAACTCGAAACCGAGTCAAACGAGGCGGAACGACCAAACCCGCCCCGCTTCACCTTGTGCCGGGCGAACTTGGTTTTATCGAAGAGATTCGAGACGATTCTATGCATGCACTCTCAGAAGCACTCGTACAACTTGGGCTTATCAACGAACGGGCGGAAGAAGTTGCTCGAATGAAATATATTCTTGGAATCTCGACTCCTATTATTGCGCAAATTCTCGGAGTTTCCACTCGCACGATTCGGGGCGACTGGAGGTTTGCACAAGCGTGGCTTCGCCGCGAACTCTCCCACAAATTCGGAATGGACGAGTAATACCATGGGGGAACGTCGCGTGAACTTCGACCTTGTCAAAGAAATTTTTGAACAAGCGATTGACGTCCCATTGGTTGACCGCGAACATTTTGTTATCACTGCTGCAAACGGCGATAATGAAGTTATCAAAGAAGTACAGTCACTCCTTTCTTGTACTTCAGAAGACGACGACGCCGAAGAAATTCTCGACCCGATGATTGGTATGTTTGCCGGGCCTTGGAAAATAGAAGAACGCATTGGTGGCGGTGGAATGGGTAGGGTCTACTACGCTACGAATCCTAAGACCAACAAACGAGCAGCGATTAAAGTTTTACGACGATTGTTAGTTGATCGAAGCGCTGCAAAACGTTTTGAACAAGAGATACGCGTTTTAGGGCGTCTCGATCATGCGGGCATCGCAAGAATCAAAGGTGCGGGAACAATTGAACTCGAAGGCGACCGAGTGCCGTGGATTGCAATGGAGTTAATTGAGGAATCAGTTCCAATTACAACATACGCAAAGAATAAACCAATGGAAGTAAAACTTGCGCTACTGCGAGATACTTGCCTTGCAGTTGGAGAAGCACACACAAAGGGAATCATTCACCGTGATGTAAAGCCAAGTAACATTCTTGTAAACAAAAATGGCGAAGTAAAAATTATCGACTTTGGGATTGCAAAGGTAATTGACGATACGATTCGGCCAACCGGTTTGCATACACAAACCGGCGGCCTGCTTGGCACGTTACAGTACATGGCGCCCGAAAGTTGTGCGCAAGGAAGCGTCGCGCAAACTACATCTGATGTGTATTCACTTGGCATCATCATGTACGAAATGCTTTCGGGACACAGACCCTACGAAGTGCGTGGCGATTCAGTCCCGTCACTTGTGCAAGCGATGTCAACAACAGACCCAACACCAGTTGGCGAGAAATTTCCTGCATATAAGGGATCGGTTGCCGCGGTTGTGCACAAAGCACTTGCGAGAAACCCTCGAAATAGATACTCAAGTGCAAATGAGTTTGCAACCGACTTGCAACATTTAATAGACGGTGCACCAGTTACCGCAAGACCAGAACCGTATTTTGTCCGGATGATTCGAAAGCACCGCACTGCAGCAGCAGTGCTTGCAATCACAATTCCAATTCTTGTGGCGGCGACAGCGGTTTCAACATATTTTGCAATCAGTGCAAACCAGCAACTTGTTCGTAATGAAAAAATGCTTGCGTTTGCGAAAGATGCAATGCAAGTACAAAAAGAAATATTGCATCAACATTCTGAATACTGGGAAACCCACGTATCTAATGCAAAAATGAGAGCGGACGAACTTACTCCTGGGGATTTGTTACTCAGAGTAGAAATGTACGAAGCCCTAGGCGGTCATGGCAAATCAAAAAGGGGTACTTGCGAACTCTACAAAGAGGCACATCAGATACTTGTAAACGAGCTTGGCGAAAATGATTCGCAGACATTGTTAATCGAAGCAAAATACATCGATTCTGGCGCTCTATTGAGACCTGATGGCGGAAGAGATACGGAAGCATCCGTGCTACGCTTACAAAATATATTATCTCGTTGGAACAGTGGCACACCCGAAGAACATTCTGAACTTCTGTACCTAGTTTCAAGGATTGAACTTGCGTCTAAGGAAGAAAAAATCCGGAAACTTGGGCATAAACACGCAAAAGAGTCAGAGCGGATAGCAAGATCTGTTTATGTTACTGGTGAAAACGAAAAGTTAGTAATTCAACCAGTCGGAAAAAGAATTTGGTCGTTGATTTTCATGGATGGCGATGAAGTTTCTTTAACCAAAGCCATAGAGCTTATCAAAAAAAATGCGCTGCCATTACTTAGAAGCCGGTATAAAGAAAACGATATTAGAGTTTTGAAAGCGACCTCATTTTTGGCAATTGCACATCTTGAACGGAGTAATTACAAGGATGGAAAGGAACAACTTGTTGATATTAATGATGCGCTGAAATTAAATGAATTTGTAGTTGATGAAATTGTTAAACAATCTGGTGATGGATACAACACTGCTTGGCAAGTGATGAACAACCTCGCACTTTGTTTGGTTGCAAAAGCAGAATATTTTGAAGAATTTTCTGAGAACAATCGTACCCAAATTAGAGAACTTAAAACACAAGCGAGTGAGTTATGGAGCAAAATTTTGCAACAGTCTCAGTTTAAAAAAGGCGATTCCTACGATGTGCACGAATGGTATTTAGCAACGTATCAAGAATCGTTACCCCAATTCGCCCCAACTAACGAGCAATGGAGCGATTGGTTAAGGATCATCTCTACTCCGCCAACTAGAAATTAGTTGTAAAAATTCTTCCGGAACATCCATTTCTATCACATATACCAAGGAGAGTTACCAACGGAGTAACTCATTAAGGGAATCTAATTGGTAGGAGTAAAGAAATGAAATTTTTAGTTGGAAGTGGAGCTTTGTTTGTGTTGGCCGGAATTTTTGGTGCATTGCCAACCTTCGGAGCGGAGCAATGGACCGTTGAGTCAGGTGGCAACGGGCATTGGTATGCAGTGATTTCGGATGGTGGTTCCTGTTGGGAAGAACTTAAAGTACACGCTGAAGGGCAGGGTGGATATCTTGCAACAATAACTAGCCAACAAGAGCAGTCGTTCATAGAAAATAATCTAGACATATCAGATTGGAATTGGCTTGGGGGATACCAAGACACGACGGATCCAGAATACTCTGAGCCGAGCGGTGGCTGGAAATGGATTACAGGTGAATCATGGAAATACACTAATTGGGATCCTACCGAACCAAACGATACAAACGGGTCTGAAAACTATTTGAACATGTTTATTGGTGGGTCGAATTGGAATGACAATGGAAGTTGTGGTGCTGGAAACTATATTATTGAATGGGATACAAATCCAAATATTAGACACTGGTCAATAAGCGAGGGTGGCAACGGGCATTGGTACCTTGGTGTACCAGCACCAAAGGGTATTAGTTGGCTTGATGCGAATGACGCGGCAATTGCAATGGGTGGGTACTTGGCTACCTTGACAAGTGAGGAAGAAGATTCTTTTGTTTCATTTACAATTTGCGAACCAGAAGATCTTTGGAATTGGGATGGCGGCGTAGCAAGAGGTCCATGGTTCGGTGCGCAAGTTACAGTTGATAATTGTCCAGATGGTGAAATGTTTTGGGTTACAGGTGAACTTTGGGACTATACAAGGTGGCATCCAGGCAATCCGAATTGCACAGATTGCACATGCGGCATTCAATTTTGGGGTTATGGTAATCGCACTTGGAATGACAACCACGATGATGACCCAACCCGTGCAAATGGCTATATTGTTGAGTTTACAACGATGCCAGGAGAAACTTTTGGTGCATGTTGTGTTGCAGGTGAATGTGCAACAGTGAATAGTTCTGGCTGTGCTGGCTTAGGTGGTGACTGGGGTGGTTCAGATTCTTCGTGTTTAGATTTGGCTTGCGACATTCCATGTCCATCAGATTTAAATGGCGATGGAGCTGTCGAGGTGGACGACCTTCTTGTTTTGATAGCAGCCTGGGGTTCATGCCCATAACGATTACTTGTAGTTGACTATGAATTTGCAGCCCGACCTCCTAAGGTCGGGTTGCTTTTTTATGTGTAGAATGCCGACCGTGAAGTTTATGCTCCCCATTGTTGTTGCCACGTTTATTCTGTGCACAGGTTGCGTATCGACAAGTCAGGGGCCCGACATGCTTGTGATTGATTCGTCGAATTATGCAGCAGCATTTGACGCAGCCGCGAGCGCCGCGTCTGCCGATGGCATGAAGCCTGCAGTTCTAGATCGAAGAGGAGGGTTCATCCATACTGACCCCGCCGCTGCTGGTAGCATTGTTGAACCATGGAAACCAAAGGCCTCTTCTTCTCGCCAAGCACTTTTGAACACATTGACACTGCAACGAAGAACTGCTCGCTTTGAATTTCGGCCCGCTGGTTTTGAAGAACTTCCAAACACAGAAGTTGGCGCGTTAACAGGGCCCGCACTACTTTCGGGTTCAGGCGTTGACCTAACAACGTACAAAGGCCCCATTGAAGTGCGTGTTTGGGTCTATGTCGATCGGCAATATAAACGAGGTATCAGACGCGGATCTTGGACACTTGCAAGCGAAACCACTATGAAAGAATTGCCCGCGGACTCCCTTTGGGAACAGGCGCCCTCCAGATTTTGGACCCCCCTGACCCGCGATGTTGCCCGAGAGAGAGCGTTACTTGCAGGTGTTGAATCACGATTATCGGCACAATAGTCTGGTTATTCGGGCGGCATTCTAAAAACCATATATTGGACGTTGACTTCATTGTATAAATAGGTACGCTAAGCGTAGAGAAGTATGCCTATTCCACAAGAAAAAATCAGCGCGATTCTCGCAAGTGGTTTTCTGTGCGCTTCCGTTTTTGCAGGACCAGTCCAAGACAACCATGGGTTAACAGACCTGATCGCTAGGCTTGGTGACGGGAACGAGCCAACTGGTGCAGGTATTGAGGTTGCTCAAGTAGAAGCAACCCAAACCAATGGATATGCGCCGGATGTAGATCACGCGGAATTCGCTGGTAAAACATTTACGTTCGTTAGCGGTACGTCTGGAGTTTCAAACCATGCAACGAATGTTGGAAAACGGATGTATGGAACAGGGAACTCCGGTATCGCACCAGGAACTGACACAATCTATTTATACGCAGCGATTGGTTGGGCGCAGGCAGATTTTTTAAAAGTAGGAACGGGGAGTAATCCTTCTTCCCCGCCGGGAAATGTTGCAATCTTTAACAACAGTTGGATTGGCTCGTTTGGCTCGACGCCTTTGGACACCGAAACGTTATGTCGTGCAGATTGGTCGGTTGACACAAGTAATGCGATGATGTTGTGCGGTGTCGCAAACACCGGTGCACACCAGCCGTTGCTGTCGTTTGGTTTTAATGGTGTGAGTGTTGGCACAACAGATGGCTCGCACCTTGGCGGTCAAGTGCCAAGTGGGTACGCCTCTTCTGGAATGCAGATTCCACTGATTGTTGCCGAGCAAGGCACAACGAGCAATGCAACGGGTGTTGTTTCAGGCATTACCGCAATGATCGTGGAAACAGCAGAGACGCACCCAAACACATCGGGTGATTATTTTGCAACGATGAGTGAGACAACCAAAGCGGTTCTGTTGGCTGGGGGAAACCATGAAGCGGACTGGACGAACAATCCTGAAACAACAGGTCCTGACCGAGGGCGAACAGATCAACCAATTGATGCGATGGTTGGTGTAGGCACTGCAAACATTGATCGATCTTGGCAAGTAATGGCCGGGGGGAAACACAACTCGAGTACTTCAACAGGTGGGCTTACCCCCGCCCCGTACGCTGGTTGGGAAACTTCGACAATTACAAACAACCAAAGTAGATATATTCTGTTTGATGTCAACACTCCCGCCGATGAGGTTTCGATTGTGTTGACATGGCACCAAACTCCACGAAACGATTTCTCTAGTTACATTGAAGTCGATTTAGATTTACAACTCTGGAAATTTGAAGGCGGATCGCTTGTCTCGCTGACAGGTGACGCTGGGCTAGGTGTTTTTTCTGAAGGTAACGTAGTAAGTGAAAGTCTTGTTGATACTGTCGAACACCTGTACATTCAAGATTTGGCGATCGGCGAATATGTTCTTGAAGTAACAAGAAAAAATTCTTCAGCAAGCAGTCGCGCTTTTAGTGTGGGTTGGCTCTTCCCAGAACCTGCCGACCTTCCTGGTGACATCAATGGCGACGGTATTCTTGATGTGGAAGACTTACTCATGATTCTCTCTGCTTGGGGATTATGTAGTGGTTGCGAAGAAGATCTCACTGGTGATGGTACGGTCGATGTCACAGACCTACTTCAGTTCCTATCGTATTGGTAGAAGCTTGGAGCGGCGCTAGCCACCAAGGCGTGGGAGCCCTAGGGTACACTGCACTCCATGCAGCGAGGTAACAAGGTTGGAAAATTAATTATGGGGTGTTTGTTTGCATTCTTTGCAGCATTTCTCATCTATCCGATCTGGCTCACGGTACAAGGTGGGTTTGAAGGGAAAGAGGGTGGGTTTACATTTCACCACATCTGGCTTGTGTTTGAAGATCCAGTCTTGCGTTCTGGCTTTATGAACGCAATCGGAATAGCCGTTTGTACCACGCTTACGTGTTTGGTGATTTCACTACCACTTGCAACACTCGCAGCCCGCTATAGCTTTCCCGGCAAAGGTGTCTTTTCTGCCCTTGTTCTTGTTCCTTTGATTCTCCCTCCATTTGTTGGTGCAATTGGCCTCCACCACTTATTGGGAAAATACGGCGCTCTCAACACACTGCTGATGGATTTGGGATGGATTGGCGAAGGGTATGACTTCATTGGCAACGGCGGTTTTTGGGCGATTGTTTTTATTGAAGCGTTGCACTTGTATCCAATTCTCTACCTGAACGCAACTGCTGCGCTTGCAAACCTTGACCCAGCGCTTGAAGAGGCAGCGGAAAATCTTGGTGCAACACCGTGGCGCCGGTTTAGACAAATTGTGCTTCCGCTGATTCGGCCCGGCTTGTTTGCGGGTGCAACGATTGTGTTTATTTGGTCATTTACAGAACTCGGCACACCCCTGATGTTTGATTACCAAACGGTCACGCCAGTGCAAATTTTTAATGGCATTAAGGAGATGAACACGTCGCAGCAACCCTACGCGCTTACCGCGGTGATGTTGATTGCAGCCGTTCTCTTTTATGTACTTGGGAAGTTGGTTTTTGGTGGCAAAGCGTACGCGATGTATTCCAAAGCATCCGTACAATCTACGGTTGAAACACTATCACGATTCAAAGGTTTGCTTGCAACCCTTGCCTTTGCAGTTGTCATTGGATTGGCAGTATTACCACATATTTCTGTTATTTTTACGAGTTTTGCGGTCGAAGGATCGTGGTATAAATCAGTGTTGCCCACAGCTTGGACGGGTGAACATTATGAAGGCGCACTAAGTCACTCGCTTGCGGTGGGATCAATTGGGAACAGTTTGCTCTATTCAAGTCTTGCGGTTGTTCTCGATTTGGTGATTGGTATTTTGATTGGGTATATTGTTGTTCGAACAAAAATACGCGGACGAAGTTTACTCGATGCGCTCTCCATGCTTCCGCTCGCAGTTCCCGGGTTGGTGATGGCATTTGGTTACGTCGCGATGTCGCTTCGCTGGCCTTTTGGTGAGGGTGATCCATTGCAGGGTTGGATTGATGTCATCGGCGCAAACCCGAATCCGATTCTCCTTCTCGTGATTGCCTACGGTGTTCGGCGATTACCGTATGTTGTCCGATCAACAGTTGCTGGTCTCGAGCAAACTTCTGGAGAACTTGAAGAGGCAGCCATGAATCTTGGGGCAAACAGGGTCAAAGCTGTTCGAACGGTCATTATTCCGCTGATCATGGCGAACCTTATCGCCGGTGGCTTGTTGGCATTCAGTTTTGCCATGCTTGAAGTTTCCGATTCATTGATTTTGGCTCAACGAGAGTCACACTATCCGATTACAAAGGCGATTTACACCCTCTTTGAACGCCTCGGTGATGGCCCCTATGTGGCAAGTGCTATGGGCGTCTGGGGCATGGCATTGCTTGCGGTGACGCTCATTGGGGCGAGCGTTCTTATGGGTAAAAAAATGGGTGCGATTTTCCGCGTGTAACCACATGGTGCGAGGCACTAGGGCGTCTCTGGGGGACACTCTAGTGCCTCGCACCACTATAATGCTCGGTTCGAAATGCCTTATACATTGACTCCATTACAAGAAGCGTACGATCTTGAAATCGAAACCCTTGATGAACTTAAGGGTCGTGCCGATGTGCCAGATCGTTGGATTTTGAATTTTGGTCCGCAGCATCCAGCAACGCACACGACGCTTCGACTTGTTCTTGAACTTGACGGTGAACGGATTGTCCGAGCAACACCGCACATTGGGTATCTCCACAGCGGTTTCGAAAAACTCGCTGAGCACCAAAATTTTAATCAATGGGTTTGCACTGCAAGCCGAATGGATTATGTCAGTCCAATCGTGAATGACATCGCCTGGCACCATGCCGTTGAAAAGTTGCTTGATGTTACGTTAACTCCAAGATGCAAGGTTCTTCGAACAATTCTTTGTGAGTTAGGCAGAATTCAGAACCACCTGCTGTGCGTCGGAGCCGCAGCGCTCGACCTTGGTGCATTTACAGGTTTCTTGTATGGATTTAATGAGCGCGAACACGTATACGACATTATCGATTTTGTTTCTGGTCAACGGTTCCACCCAGATTACACACGTGTTGGCGGGCTAAAAAACGATCTTCCTTGCGAAGAAACATTTCAAAAGATGGTGCACAATTTTATTGATGTGCGAATGCCCAAATCAATTGGTGACATTGAAACACTGTTGAACACAAACAGAATCTTTGTTGATCGAGTCGAGGGTATTGGCTCAATTACAAAAGAAGAAGCAACGGCGTGGTCGTTAACAGGCCCACTTGCTCGTGCTTCAGGTGTTACTCGTGACTTGCGAAAAGACGAACCATATCTTTGTTATGCGGACAACTGGGATGGACAGGGAGCATCCGCGGTTGATTTTACGGTACCGATTGCAACAACAGGCGACTGTTTAGCGCGGTACCACGTTCGACTTGAAGAAATCAAACAGTCGTGCCACATTATCCGACAACTCATCGACGAGATTCCCGAAGGTCCGTTGAATGTCTCAGCGAGTTCGGGTGTAAAAATGCCAGAAAAAGATGCTGTGTACAACTCTATCGAAGGAACAATTCAACAGTTTGAATTAATTATGCCAAATTGTGGTTTTGAAGCTCCGGTTGGAGAATGTTACGGTGCCATTGAGGGTGCCAATGGTGAAATGGGATTCTTTATTGTTTCATCTGGGGATGCACACCCTTGGCGAGTTGCGCCACGCCCATGTTCGTTTATTAATTTCCAAGTTTTTGCAAAAATGTTTGAAGGTCATCAATTAGCAGACCTCGTTGCAATTCTTGGTTCACTTAACATTATTGCAGCGGAACTCGATCGATAAATGGCTTGGAAAACGAAACAATCTGCGAACACGCAACTCGAAATGCGAGATGAACCGTATCTCACACCCGAGTTGATGGATACAATCACAAAGAAAATTATGCCCCGGTATGCAACGGGTAAAGGTGCCCTGATGACCACCTTGCATGAAGTGCAACATGAATATGGATATATTCCTTGGCAGGCGATGCTTGAAATATCAAAAGTGCTTGAAATTTCCGCAGCAGAAGTCGCTGACGTAGTTTCTTTTTATGAAGATTACTTCAGCGAACCAATGGGAAAAAACATCGTTGGCATTTGCCAGTCCATTGCCTGTGAAGTGTGTGGTCACCAAGCACTCATTGATCATTTAAAAAATCGCCTTGGTGTTGATGTACACGAAACATCAGAAGACGGGAAGTTTACTTTGTTGGCAATGGAGTGCTTGGGGTCGTGTGATAATGCGCCGTGTGCACTTGTTAACGGGAAACAATACAACAACCTTTCTGTGTCAATGGTTGACGAAATCGTGGAAGAGTTGAGTAAAGAGTGATGGCGTCAACACCAGATAAACCATTGATGCGATGTTTAGGAGAATTTGTTGGTCACATTGTGCAATCAGTCAAATCCTCTCCAACAAAAAAGGGTCGCGAAATTAACAGGAGCGTGCAAGAAAAAAAAGATGGCAATGTAACCTTGCGCCGAACCACGATTGATGAAATAGAATTCGAACAAGAGGACACGAAAGATGTCTGAACGGTTTCTCACTAGAAACATTCCACAAAAACGTGAAGATCGAAAAACGCTTTCGTTTGACGAGTATGTTGCAACTGGCGGATATTCAGCACTGAAAAAGGCGCTATTGATGTCTCCCTCAGAAGTCGTTGACATAGTGAAAGCGGCGGAACTACGAGGTCGAGGCGGTGCAGGATTTCCTTGCGGTGTAAAGTGGACGTTTTTGCCAGAGCCAGATGGAAAAACACGGTATCTCTGCATCAATTGTGATGAAGCAGAGCCCGGAACATTTAAAGATCGGTTACTTGTTGATTTTGACCCCCATTCAGTCATCGAAGGTATCGCAATTGCCTGTTACGCCTGTCAACTTGATTGTGCATACTTTTTTATGCGGGGCGAATGGTCGCAACAAGCAAAAATCATGCAGAACGCTATTGACGAGGCGTACGCTGGAGGCATTTTTGGTTCTCAGGGACTGATGGGTGGTTCTTGTGATTTTGCAGTTGAATGTACGCTGCATCGCGGTGCTGGTGCATATATTTGTGGTGAAGAAACAGCGCTGCTCGAAGCTGTTGAAGGAAAACGAGGTTGGCCTCGGATTAAACCGCCGTTTCCTGCTGTAAAAGGATTGTTCGGAAGACCAACGATTATTAACAACGTCGAAACGCTTGCCGCTGTCGGACAGATTGTAGAACGTGGGGCAGATTGGTGGCAATCATTGGGCTGCGCATCGTCCGTTGGCGGACCGGCAAGTTATGGCGTCAAGTTGATGGGTGTATCTGGTCATGTGAATAATCCAGATGTTTTTGAAGTTGCGTTAGGAACAACATTGCGAACCCTCGTTGATACATACGCTGGTGGGATGAAAGATGGTCGGAGGTTTAAGGGTGCGATCGCCGGCGGCGTTAGCATGGGTGTTCTTGGCCCAGATCAGTTTGATGCAGAAATGGATTTTGATATTGGTGTCAAGTACGATGTAATGGGTCTAGGCACAGCGTGTCCAACGGTTTTTGATGAGGGTACCGACATGGTTGCAGTTGCAAGGAATATCGCAAGGTTCTATAAGAATGAATCATGTGGGCAATGCACACCATGCAGAGAAGGCGCTGATTGGATGTATAAATTGTTATGTAGAATTGAGGTTGGGGACGGGTCAATGAAAGACCTTGAACAACTTCTCGAGGTTGCTGCCTCCATGGGAATTATGCCCGGCACAACAATTTGTGGCCTTTCTGATGGAAACAGCTGGGCAGTGCGGACCATTGTCAATAAGTACAGAAGCGAGTTTGAAGCTCGCTGCAAGGCACACGCCGTGCCCGTTTCAACGATTTAGCTTGGCATTCACGAATAACTGTGTATGCTGTTGTAGGAATAGATGGAAGAACAAACCGATCAATCGAACGAACCTCCTCCGGAACCAAGAGTCACAATTGTAGGTACTTGTGATTTTGATGTGACATGGATAGAAGAGCGGGTGAACTTAGCGCTACTGTTTTTGGGAAATGATTGTGCAGAAGTTTGCGTACGGATTGTTGATGATTCCGAAATGTCCCACTTACACAATCAACACTCTGGGGTGGATGGAACCACCGATGTTCTGACATTTGATCGTAGTACGAATTCCAACCTCGAGTTAGATATCGCAGTTTGTGTTGATGTTGCACGCAGGGCGATCGAAACAAACCAACACACACTCGAGGCAGAATTGTTGTTGTATGTCGTGCACGGAATTTTGCACTGTATTGGGTTTGACGATCATACAAAAGAAAATCATGAACGCATGCATCAAGAAGAAGACCGCGTGTTAGAAGCGATTGGCGTGGGTGCAATTTGGAGTCAAGGGTTATGACACTCGCACTTTGGATTATTCTGGTCTTGTTTGTTCTCTTCGCTTCGTGGTTTGCTGCAATCGAACGTGCGTTGTTGATGTCATCTGCAACTTCCTTGCGTCATGAACTTGAAGTTAGGGGTATGCCTAATCGAGCCAAATGGTTGTCTGCGCAGTTTGAAGCCGCAACCCAGTCCGTAGCGTTTGCAAGAGGGTTTTGCTTCCTTGTTGTGATCGCAACAGTTGCAAGTTTGTTCAGCGGGTTTGAGACAATCGAATACTGGAAATTTATAGGGTCTTTGGCAATTTCAGGCGTTATTTTGTGGGTATGTGCTTCGGTTATTGGAGGTGCAATTGCAGCAGCGGTCCCAGTTGGCACTATTTGCAAAAGCTGGGGATTGATTCGACTTTCCAACCTCATTGGGAGTGTGGCTCGTTCCCCAATTGCTGTTATTGGTGAGATTGTTCGTAGGCTCAGTGGTGCAAACCTTGTTCAACAAAACGGATCAACTGAGGTTGAAGAGCAGTTGTTAAAGTCGATTGAACATTCACAGCGTGAGGGAGGGATTCCAGCAGAAGCAGCAGAAATGCTAGAGAACGTAGTCGAGTTTCGCACGACCGATGCTGGTGAGATAATGACACCCCGAACGGACGTTGAAGGAATTGAGCTAACCAACGATTTGCAACAGATCCGAAAATTTGCGTTAGATTCAGGTCGTTCTCGCATTCCTGTATATGAAGAAAACATCGATCACATCCTCGGCATTTTGTATGTTAAGGATTTGGTGGCTTTTTTTGGCTCTGATGCGAACGGGTTTAATCTTAAAAACATAGTAAGACAACCAATTGTTGTTCCAGATACAAAACCCGTACAGGAGCTGCTTGGGGATTTTCAAACAAGTGAAGTACACATGGCAGTCGTGATCGATGAGTACGGCGGCACTGCTGGCATTGTGACGATTGAGGATGTGATTGAAGAAATTGTTGGTGAAATTCGTGACGAACATGATGACGCCGAGGCAGATGAACCCAAACTAATCCGTGTTCGAGAAGGACTCGTTGAGGTGGATGGCAGATACAACTTAGATGACCTAAATGATGAGCTTTCGTGGAATCTGCCCGAAGATGAAGAATACGACACGCTCGCTGGTTTTGTCCTAGCCAAACTCGGCCATGTACCGCAGGTAAGTGAAGTGTTAGAGACAGATGGCAAAAAATTTACAACACTTGAAGCATCTGCAACTCAAATAAACCGCGTTTCAATCGAGTATTTTCTCCACGAAGAATAAAACCAAAATATCTCGTTATTTTTTGCGTTATATTGTGTCCTGTTCAACCACTACGAATATAAGGAACGTAACAATGAAACTATTATTAACAACTCTAGCCGTGAGTTCACTGTTTTTAACAAGTGGCTGTAAAAAAACAAAGATGATGTCTACAGTAACAGCGGTTACACACGCCGATCCGCAAGAACTGGATGTGGAAGTAGAACATCATGGCGGTGAAATCACTTTGGTCGTGAATGGAAAGGAACAAACGATTGATCTTTCCGAACTTATCGGTGAAATCGACCTCGATGCTGTTGACGGAGAAGTCAGCATCGCAGTGATGGCAACCTCAGATCATGAGGGCGTGGAACCAGTAGTTTGGGCGGCAAGCCCAGGCGGACACGGCGGACATGGTGATCCACACGGAGGCATGGGTGCACACATGATGCACATGAAGGGCGGACATGGTGAACATGGTGATCCCCACGAGTGTCACGGTGGTCGAAGTGATCACGAAGAGATTCCTGAAGAAATACAATTTATAGATGAACTTTCATTACTTCACGAAGTCTCTGTATCGATGAGTGATAGCTCAATGGCGTTACTCGGTATTCACATGATTCGCGATGGCCTTGAACCCGAGAATCGGTTGGAGGCCCTTGAAGTTATCATTAGTAAATCCTCAAAAGGAAGTAGTTCAAGAAACGCAGCAATCATCACCGCAATAGAAACGATGCGAGAACTTGACATGATGGACGAAGCGGCAGACCTGATGATCGAATTGGTACTGTCTAACTAAGGAGGGTTCGATACGACTTGAGCCGAGTTTCCAACCCTCGACGAAGTGTTGTTTTTCTTGGTGTATCAAGTTCTCGACAAACAATCGTGAGCATTTTGACAAGCCCGTGATAGTCACGTACTGAAATAATTTCAGAAGCGACTTTTGCGGGTTTGTTCTTTTGAGTAACTCCGTCAATGTCGTGCATGTTGTGATAGTTTCCCAGTGCAAGGCAGAGGCATGTGGAAAGATACCCATACGCACAAAAAGCGGTAGATTCACACGTTCCACCGGGCATTAATTTTCGCTGCCACGGAAGGTTTTTTTGCGTGTTCATGATTTCCGAAATCGCATTTGTGAGATCAGGACCAAACACACTCGTCTTATCCCCGACTCGGAGAATAGGTCCACTCCCAATTGGTGATTCTGGAAAACTTCGAGAGGTTTCTAGACAGAGCAGCCGTGAATTTTTTGGGATTGTTTTGTGTTTCGCAGCTGCAATTGCACCAACGAATCCAATTTCTTCAGCTCTTGTGAGCAGCACACCAACATGTCCTAGACCCCGTAATTTTTTAATACTATCAAGCGCGGAGATTGCCGCAGCAACCCCAGCAAGATCATCACAGGCTGGTGCGTGCAGTAGATCACCTTGTATGTACGGGGGTTTCAAACACCACCGTGCAACGTCCCCCTCGAGAAGAAAACCTGCCACACTCTTTTGTAAGCGAACAATTGCACGTTTGAATGGCTTTGCCTTCCTGTTCAACGATTCGATTTTACCGAGATAACTGTTGCCATCCCCGTCAAAAACCTCCACACGAGTTCCAAGAAAGTAGCAATCATTGACCCCTCCCCTAAACTCCATTTCGAGATGACGTTCGTCAACTTGTTTGATTACAACAAATGCAGGATGATCAAGGTGCGCGGTGATGTAGATTGGTTTTTTTGTTGATTTCTTTGTTTGCGTAAGTAAAAGGTTCCCAAAGGCGTCTTTCTTTAAGGAAATCCCATCCTGTTTGCGCACCCAATTTTCAAGCCAACGGACAACTCGCCATTCCTGCCCCGCTGCTGTTGGAATTGCGGTGATCTCTTTTAACCAATTCAAATGTCGTTTCATTTGAGCATCATAGTGCCTCACGATGCAATAAACGCGCACCTTCGGACCCCCAGCTCACCCCCGCCCCACCCCATCCCCTGCTCTGAGCAATGCTCAGAGCACACCTCTGTGCACACCTCTGTGCACACCTCTGTGCATACCTCTGAGTTATGCTCGCACTATACGACTGAGCATTGCTCAGACGAAAAGTTTGAAAATTTTTGCGAAAAAAGGCAGTAGTTTGAGAATGCATGAAAATCTCGGGTACTTTCTCAGCATGAACAAAAACCAACAATCCCAAAACCGTTATCGAGAGTTAAAAGATGGTGCGTATTATCACATCGTCAATCGGGGGGTGGCGAAAAGTAAAACGTTCCTCGACGAAGAGGATTATGACCTTTTTATACGACTTCTTAAGAGAGGATGCGAACACTACGATGTCAAACTCATTGCATATTCGCTGATGCCAAACCACATTCACCTTCTTGTTTTGACTGTAAATGGAGACAGGGTTTCAGATTGTATGCAATGGGTAACAGGTAATTATGCTCGGATCTTCAACCTTAGGCATGACCGCAAAGGACATCTTTGGCAAGGTAGGTTTCGATCTAAAGAAGTTGTTGAAGGCAGGCAACTTGGCAACACTTGGCGGTATGTTGAACAAAACCCAGTGCGTGCTAGGCTTGTTGACTCTCCGGAACAGTGGGAGTGGACGAGCGCACATATGAGAAATAATGCAACAAAAGGATCATTTTTAACAGAACCGCAGTGGTGGGGAAGCGAAAAGATGAAACGGTGGTGGTCAAATGAACGACTTTCTACTAAGGAGGTTCATCAAATTAGAGAGGCACTACAAAACTCTACCCTTTTAGAGACACTCGTTGACTCCTGCTAAAATAACAGAATGGCATTAGCACCGATAGAAGACATTTTGGACGATCTTCGAAAAGGCAAGGTCGTCGTTTTGATTGATGACGAAGATCGTGAAAATGAAGGTGATTTTGTCGTGGCTACTGAACATATCAATGTGGAGCTCATCAACTTTTTAACCCGTGTTGGTGGTGGATATTTGTGCGTTGCTATGACTGGAGAAGAATGCGACCGCCTTGAGTTGGGTCCCCAAGTAGCAGAGAATACAAGTGTTCGAGGAACACCTTTTACTATCAGCGTCGATGGGCACCCACGCCACGGAGTTACCACAGGTATTTCCGCAGCTGACCGTGTTAAAACGCTTGAACTTTTAGTCGATGAACAATCTCGCCCAGATGATTTTGTACGACCAGGTCACATTAATCCACTTCGAGCTCGAGACGGAGGAGTTCTTGCAAGAACAGGCCAAACAGAGGGATCTGTTGATTTGTGCAAACTTGCAGGGCTCAAGCCTTCAGCAGTCATTATTGAAGTGGTAAAAGAAGACGGTGAGATGGCTCGTGTACCCGACCTCGAAAAAATGTGCGAAGAGCACAATTTTAAAATGTGTTCGGTCGAACAGATCATTGAATACCGACTTGCTCGGGAAAGTTTGGTTACAAGAATTTCTCCAAAGTCAGGCACACCAGTTGAAACGCCATATGGCACCTTTAATCTGATCGCATATCACAGTGCAATTGATGCGGTTCCACATCTCGCCCTTGCCGTTGGTGGAGTAGGCGAACTCGATGAATATGGGGCAGCAACTCCCATTCATGAACCAACACTTGTTCGTGTTCATCGGCGCAATTTACTCGGTGACATTTTTGATGCTTCTGACCACCCTTCTGGAAAAGAACTTCGCGCTTCACTACGGATGATTGCAGAGGAGGGTCGTGGCGCACTCATTTATATGCGACCCGAACAATATGGTGATGAGTTCATCGACCGCTTGCAAAAAATTCAACGCCCCGAGTCTGATGTCAATGTTCCAGACCTCACAGTGTCAGAACAACCAATGGACCGCCGTGATTATGGAACAGGCGTGCAAATTATCCGAGACCTTGGCTTGAAAAAATTGAAACTACTCACCAATCACCCCAAACACCTCACCGCTTTGCACGGTTTTGGCATCGATATCGCCGAGGAGATTCCTATCGATACGAATGGGGATCGTTAATCACGATTCCCAAACAGAATGGCGAGACGGAAGCAGAGTTTTACGGCTTCAAGATAAATCCAGACGAGGGTGACCATCAAGATAAATCCGCAGAACCATTCCATCTGCTTTGGGACATTTGCGTTGACGTGTTGCTCGACCATTCCAAAATCGATAATCAGCCACAGTGAAGCAACTCCTAGGATGAGCACGTTGAGCCCAATCCCAATGAGTGCCGACGTTTCACCTCCAAAAGCAGAGGTAAGTGACAAAAAGGGCATTTGTGCCCCAAACAAAGACATGACGAAGGAAATGAGGTACGTCACAAAAATGCCAAGTGTTAAAATTTGGACCGCAGCGGTGAACTTTTTCGTTGGTCGCAAAATTCTAAAATAATACAACGCAAGCATCGAAATGAGAATCGAAATGGTAATGACAAAGGCTTGTAGTGCAATTCCACCCACCGCTCCATACCCCATATTTTCGAGTGTGCCATCAAGTGCATTTGTAATGACACCCAAAAACGCACCTTGTACAAGAGCATAAATCCAAGCAGTTTGTTTGGCCCGCATTGGGTTTCGGAAAACCATGAAATAGACCACAATGGTGGCTATGACCCCCCCGATCCCTAGCGGCCAAGCAAGAGCCGGATGATTTTGCGTGATCCAAATCCCGAGCATCCCCCCAATGACGCAAATTACTGTCAGCATTCCAGTTTTATTGACAACCCCCTGTACCGATGCTGTTTCATCGGTGCTAGCGGCAGAACCGACGTTCCATACATCTGGATTGTTCAAAACCGGGTTGCTTGAATCTAACATGTTTCTTTGATGTCGCATAGGAAAGTACCTCCGTGGAAAGATAAGAGTGGTGTATTCTACACAGATATTCATATGCATATCCAAAAACTCATTTTAGCCTTCGAAACTTTTGCACCTACATATCTTGCCAATGATTGGGACAATGTTGGTCTGCTCGTGGGTTCGAAAACATGGTCTGCCGACAACATTTTGTTGACGATTGATTTAACGGAAGCGGTGATGCAAGAAGCAATTGGCATGAAAGCGGACACAATCGTCTCCTATCATCCGCCGATCTTTCACCCACTAAAATCAATCACCGGTGATTCTTTTAAAGAAAGAGTTGTGCTTGATGCGATCACAAACCATATCGCCATTTATTCTCCACACACATCACTTGATGTTGCAACTGGTGGCGTAAACGATTGGATTGTTTCTTGTTTTGGAAGCGGTGATGTACGAGCATTGCGGCCGTTTGGCAACTTGCCCCCCAACGAAGAATGTAAGTTAGTTACGTATTGTCCTGAAGACCAAATAGAAGAGTTGCGATTATCGCTCTCAAGTGTTGGTTGTGGACGAATTGGTTTGTACGAACAATGTTCTTTTTCCGCAAAAGGAACTGGCACATTTTTAGGTAAAGAGGGAACAAACCCAACGCAGGGAGAAGCCGGCGAATTACAACAAGTAATTGAATGTAAATTTGAAATGGTCGTTTCAAAGTCCTCGCTTTCTCTCGCAATACAGACGCTCCGCCAGTTTCACCCATACGAAGAACCAGCGCTTGAAGTGCATGAACTTGGCGAACGACCCCGAAGAGAAATGGGTGTGGGTCGACGGGTGCACCTTGACCAGCCGATGCAACTCGATGCTCTTGCTCGAAAGTTGAAAAAACATCTGGGAATTGGGTATGTTCGCGTTGCACCTGCAGCAGGAAAAGATGACAGGGCGAAGGTGCAAACAATCGGTCTCTGTGCTGGAGCTGGGGGATCAGTGTGCAACCTTGCAATTGATGATGGGTGCGAAGTGTTTATCACAGGAGAAATGACCCACCACGATGTGGTTGCTGCAACAGCTCGAGGGTGCACCGTTGTCTTGACGGGGCATACCAACAGTGAACGAGGATATTTACCAAAACTAAAAGAGCAACTCTCTACGCTTTTACCTGAAGCAAACATCTCGGTGAGTACGGCTGATGCCCCGCTTTGGACCTACTATTAAAAACTAATCCTCGGTTAGTTTTTTGTATTCTGGGCAAGTAACAACATGATCGTTCACCATCCCAACTGCTTGCATAAATGCGTAGCAAATGGTTGGCCCAACAAATTTAAAACCATGCTTCTTTAGGTCTTTTGCCATGGTCTCACTGATCTGCGTTGAGGCGGGAATTTGTGATTCTCTTTTCCACTTGTTGATGATTGGTTTGTGATCGACATGTTTCCACAAAAAGTCGTTAAACGACTCATTGCCATGTTCCATAATTTTTAACCACGCTTTTGCATTCGCTATTGCCCCATTAATTTTTGCCTTGCTTCGGATGATTCCCTCATCTTTGAGAAGTCGATTGACTTGCTGCTTGCCATAGCGAGCGACGATTTCTGGATTGAACGCATCAAATGCTACTCTAAAATTTTCTCGCTTTTTCAACACGATGATCCAAGACAAACCGGCTTGAAAACCATCAAGGCACAATTTTTCATACAACGCCTGATCATGATGTTCCGGAAGGCCCCACTCATTGTCGTGGTAGTCGATATATACAGGATCAGTTCCACACCACGTACATCGTGCCATCTTTGTTATGATAGTCAGATATGCATCAACGAACGGGAGTATGCACTGTGGGATTCCGAGTATGAAAATTTATCTAGTACGCCGAAACGGGACAGACCTTGGAACATTTACCAAGCGGCAAATCAAGCGGGGTATTCTTGAAAACAGGTTCAAGCACACCGATGTAATGCAAGCTGATGGAAGCGAAACATGGATCAGGCTCGGCGATGTATCGAAGCTCAGTGGTCTCTTTAAAGACGAAGAAAATGAGAACCCTCATCATGATCCCACAGACCCACTTCATGATTCGTTTGTTATTGATCCGGACTCTGCAGATCAAACAGGTTTTGGAACACAAGTAGTTGACCCCGCCGCATCGAGCGTTGATCTCGAAACAGATCGGTTTGATGATAGCGATTCAGAAGATGAATCAGTTGATCAAGACCCACCTATCGACGCCGCCCAAGCACAGTCTGACCTCAGGCAGGCGACAGTCTTTGCGACTCAAAACTTTTTGCGTCGTTCATTGTTTATGAATAATGCAGACTCTATTCAGAAGTATGGGTTGATCTTGCAGTACCTGGGCTTGATTAGCCTAGGGCTTTTTACATTCTTCGTGCAGAGAAACTCACCAACTTCACCACCATATTTGCAGGCTGCCTCTTGGGCAGTTGCAATTGTTATTGGTGGAGTAGCCGCTGCAAAATGTCGTTTTGCAGGACAGAGGCTCGTTGCAAGTACACCCACGTCTGTTAGGGGACCTGAGCCGCTAAGCATGCTTGGTTTGATGATCCTCGTTGGTGGACTTGCGTTGTTAACAGGCGTAGTTTTACTCGCCTTTTTTATGGGTGAGAAAGAAACCGAAGATAGTGTATGGATAATTCTGTATGGCATACTTGGACTTCTTGCAACCATACTTGCATCTGGTCTGGTACTAAGCCCGTCTGTTACAAATGTTGAAATTGAAACCGTCAGCTCAACCGAGGAAGGTTTTGGGTTGATTGCACTTGTAGCAAAGGCGGGTATATTGGTCAGCCCATTTGTTCTTGCAAGCTGCGCGGCGGTTGGTTTATTGCGAGGTTTAGTTGCCACGTACCATTTGTGGCAAAATGATGGTGTGGTAGTTAGTACGAACATGTCTGGCTGGGAACCATCCTTCATACTTTTTCTTGTTGGAGGGTTTTATCCCCTCGTCATGTACTTTGTGCTGTTGGTCTACACCATGTTCGAACGCATGTTTAGATAACCCTTACTGTAACAACTCCTCAATCAAGTCTAATGGATTAGGGGCTTCATCATCACCACCAAAAGTGTTGTTGATAAAGTTATGTATGCCATTATTCATGAGGAGTTCAACAAGGTCAAAGTCTGGATCAACGCGGGTGTTTGGTGTATCGATTGTCCCCGTGATAAGAATGGGAACATCAATGTCCGTTGCAAGCCCTCGCAGTTCCTTGATCGAATACCCAAGCCCCGTCAGAGGAACAGCTGTTTGAATGTTCAACGCATTCGTTACAAAATTGATTGATCCCGAATATGGAATCGTATATTTGTTATCTAAAACAAGATTGAATTTTTTATATGTTGCAATGCCGTCACGAATCTGTATTTGTATAGGTTCAAAATAACCAGAAACAACTTCACGATGTGTGGAGTTAAACATAGGGAGGAGCTGCATAGTAATTGAGCCACTGTCAAGTTCTACTTCTCCGATGTCAATGGATACGTCAGCCTGTAACTCTGAGACATCCCCAGCAAGTGAAACCTGTACGCCACTTGCATTGAACCTGATGGGTTTCTTGATCGTTCGGATGTCTGAAAGAACAGGACCAAGATCTTTGAGCAGGTGCCTTGTTAGGCCCTGAGACAAGCGAAGATCTACGTTTGTTGGCGAGTCTTCGTTGGTGTAAAGCTTTCCATCAAAAAAAGTGAGTGACGATTCAAAGGCAGCTTTTGGTGCAGTACCCCCAAGTCTAACAACGGGTTTGTTAAAAACGTCGTTTGCAATGATCTCAGTAGAAATTGGGGTGCCAATCGTATCAACCAACAGACCATTTGTAGAGCACATTGCGTCGACAAGTCTTGTATCAAGTCCAGTAATCGAAAGGTGCGCATTCAAGTTATCCGTTGCACTCCTAGAGGTTACGCCTCGAATAAAAGTATGTTGATTTCCAATGTGCACATTGGTTTCAAACGAGGCGTTGCCACGTGTGTCAATCGATTGTGCAGAAAAATCAACCGTTGCCACCGAATCAATTTTGGTGTTGAGAAGAGAGCTCGCAAGGGATTGCTGCACAGATGCGAGAACTTCAACTTGTTCGAACGAAGATATCTCACCTTCTTGTATCTTTGCAACGCAAGACCCACGAACGTTTTTACTACGAAAATGACAATCTGCCGATTGACCACGCAATGACAAGTCAATAGAGAATGTATCGCCGAAATCCCTTGTTGGATTGACGTGCTCGTTTGGAATACAGCCAACTAACAGGGTGGAAGGAACGTTTTGGAATGAGATGTCACCTTCTCCGTATGGAAGTGTACCAATAGTAGTTTTCCACAAGTCATCAAGTCCATCAAGTTTATCTAACGAATGCAGTGAAGTGTGAAAGGAAGACTTCGTTTCATTGATCATTGCTTCCCCTTCGAGAGAGAAGTTTCCGTGAAGGACATCTGCGCGAACATCAGCCGAGATTGATTCTATAACCGTGGATTCACCATACTGCACCAAACCATGAAGTCCTAGAGATCCAACAATTGAATTTTCAGATACACCAACCAAAGCGAGTTGATCTAAACGAACATCAAGCGTTGGGTTTCCAGAGAGCGTACCTTCAGAATATGTTTGTAGGAGGTCATTGTGAATATTCGCGGTTAACTCTACGTCGGTGAGTGCGCCGTCTTCAGAATCCACTGACGCAGAGATTGTGAGATGTTTTGAGATAAAGGAAGCTATGGGCGTGGTCTCGCTGTCTCCTCTGCTCAATTTTGCGCTCATCGTCGGACCTATATCTCTTGTCGTGTGTATTTTTAGTGTGTCGAGAAACGGAGTTAGAATTGTTGTAGGGACATCAGAAACATGTACCGAACCGATGACCGCCCAATCACCTACTGTAAACAAATCTTGTGTATCAGATTTGACAAGTTGTGTTTTACAAAAAACAGTTCCCCGTTCTTGATCGAACTCAGTAAGCGACCCGTTGACACCAACGTTCAAAGATTTGGAAATGTTCGGCGAAGAAATTGCACCACTACATGTATCGATTACCCACCCGCGCACGCCATTCCAGGCTGGCAGTGCGGCATTATCAATTCGTACCGTAAGTGTCCCTGAGCCTTCTGGATTTATAGCTCCAGAATTGGTGACAAGTGTAGGAGATTTACACGTTGCCTCTATAGATCCCCCTCGCATGGTCTGGGCACTGAGCGTCGCGAGGAAATGGTGTCCCGGATCAACATCGAGCGTTGTTTCTACATTTGTGTAGCGCAACACATCTTCTGTTTCAATTGTGAGTGTGTCGAGCGAAAGCGTAAGAAGAAGTTTAGAAAAGATCGCAGAGCTCCCCTTTTTTTGATTTGAGGGGTTCGAGTTGCGATCTGCATTTTTTTTCGTATTGGTACGCTGCGTATCAAAATCGTTTGTAGTAAAGGTAAGGGTTGCGGTACCGCTCCCATGCGCATCGATCGGTTTTGTACCCAATAAGAGACCAAACAAACTGTTACGAATTCCAAGGGTAAGATCAGCAGATCCGTACGCGTGCTCTACATGGAGGTCTGAGACGAGTTGCGGACCAGCCCAACTCAGTTCGATTTCGCCAATTTCATACCCTTTGTTTTCTGCCTCGTTACGGATGACCTGTTGGGCGATTGCTGGAATCACAACATACCCAACGATGGCCAACCCTATGATCAGGCTACTTGTAACTAGAGCTACTTTTCTTTTCTTCGTCATTGAGTGTGAATCGTACAGGTTTGTTATGCTTCACGAGATATGCGTCAAACGCTCAAACGATCTGCTCATGCAAAGATAAACCTCTCCCTCTCCGTGGGCGCACCGCTTGAGAGCCGCAATATGTTGCATCCAATTGCATCGTGGATGTCAACAATCGATTTGTGTGATGAAATCACCGTTACGCGTCTTGATGAGGGGGATTTGTCCCGTTATGCCATTGTGTGGCACGAGGAGGCGCTACAAACAACCCCAATTGATTGGCCTATAACGAGCGATTTGGCGGTTCGAGCGCATCGTTTTCTAGAAGCTGAAGTAGGGCACACCCTTCCGGTGCAGTTAAAGCTTGAAAAACGTATTCCTCTCGGAGCAGGTCTTGGAGGTGGGTCTTCAGATGCAGCGGCAATGCTTCAGGCAGTTGCTGTGTTGTTTGATTTGGATGTTGATTTGCATAAGATTGCTGCTTCCCTCGGTTCAGATGTTACATTTTTGCTTACTGGGGGTTCTTCGATTGTGGGTGGTGTCGGGGATGAACTTTCAGGGTTCGACCCCCCCGACTTACCGATCGTACTCGTGATCCCCCCCTACGGATGTGCAACCGGCGAGGTGTATGATGCATTCGATGAACTTCAACAAGGAAAACTCGATTTGGATCGCGTATGTAGGGGTGAGTTTTTTAACGATCTTACTCTCGCCGCTACTGAAGTAGCAACGTGCCTTGCCAAGGACATGGAGCGGATCGAAACGCTAGTAAAAGAGAAAGTACACCTCTCTGGAAGTGGTTCAAGCATGTTTGTTATCTGCGATACTACGACCCATGCAGAAACCCTCGCGCAGATGATTCAAGAAACGACGGGTCTCGTTGCAATTGCTACACACACAAGTATTCCAAAAAAGGAATTGGAGATTACAGAATGACAACTATGATGACAACCGAATTTGTTCCTGCAGATATAGATGCAACAACATGGGAAAATTTACAGCCCTATTACCAACAACTTCTCGAGAGAGAATTTAAGTGTAGCGGTTGTATAGAACAATTTTTATTTGATCGTAGCGAATTGGATGCAGCTGCTTCTGAAGCAGGTTCGAACTTGTATATTGCAATGACGTGTAACACAGAAGACGAATCAGCAAAAAAAGGATTTCTTGCATTCGTAGAAACGGTTGAGCCAGAACTTAAAAAAATTGGTTTTGAACTCAACAAAAAGGTAGTCTCTTCAAACGTTGTGCAAGACTTAGACCCAGATCGGTACGGGGTGTTGCTTCGAGATTGGTTTGCTGACGTGGAAATTTTTCGTGACGAAAATGTTCCTCTTCAAACCGAAGATACAAAACTAGGCCAAGAATACTCAGAAATTTGCGGTGCAATGATGGTGGAGTTCGACGGTGAAGAAAAAACGATGCCGCAAATGGGTGTGTATCAACAAGATCAAGATCGAAACACACGTGAAGCTGCGTGGCGGGGTGTGGCAAAGCGGCGCTTGCAAGACAGAGATACGATTGATGGCATTTTTGACAAGATGGTTGAAAATAGACACAAGGTTGCAAACAACGCAGGGTTTGAAGAGTACAGGGGGTACATGTTTGCTGCGAAACATCGCTTTGATTACACTCCAGAAGATTGCATTGCATTCCATGAAGCCATCGAAAAAACCTGTGTGCCGATTGTTCGTAAACTTGCAACAGAACGGCAACAGGCGCTCGGAGTAGACACACTTCGCCCATGGGATTTGGCAGTGGATCCCCACGGTCACGCTCCATTGAAACCGTTTGAGACAGCGGACGAATTGATCGAAAAAAGCTCTCGGCTTTTCCATCGAATGGACACAGAGCTGGGGTCGATGTTTGACACAATGCGAGACGGTGGTGAGTCATTGGATCTTGCGTCCCGAAAAGGAAAAGCCCCCGGTGGGTACCAAGCAAGTCGTGATCGACAGAGAAAACCGTTTATCTTTATGAATGCCGCTGGTTTGCCACGAGATCTAGACACAATGGTGCACGAAGCTGGCCATGCATTTCATTACATGCTATGCCGCCACGATGATTTGGTTTGGTATCGAAGCGCACCCCTCGAATTTGCAGAAGTTGCATCAATGAGTATGGAATCTATGGCGTATCCATTCCTTGATGAGTTTTATTCTCAAGCAGAAGTAAGCCGCGCGATTCGAAAGCATCTTGAAGGAATTGTTGCAACACTCGCATGGGTTGCAACAATCGACGAATTTCAACACTGGATTTACCTCAACCCAAATCATTCTCGAGAAGAGAGGACTGCACATTGGCTTGAACTAGACGAGCGGTTTGGTGGTACCGTTGACTGGACAGGTCTTGAGGTCGAACGTGAGGCAGTTTGGCATCGACAGCTCCATCCGTTTGAAGTTCCGTTCTATTACATTGAGTATGGAATTGCCCAACTTGGTGCGTTGCAAATGTGGTTGAATTATTCTAAAGATCCTGCATCAGCACTTTCTTTCTACAAAGAAGGGTTGAAACTCGGTGCAAGTAAGCCATTACCCGAATTGTTTGAAACGGCTGGTTTAAAGTTTGATTTTACTGCTGATATGGTGGGTACATTGATGAAAGCAGTAGAAGAAGCATTGGAAACATACGCTGAATGAAAGCACAAGGTGGTCTCCGTTCGATTCTCTATGTGTTAAAAAAATCATTGAATGCAGGTGGTGTACGCGCAATGTGGAGCGCAATGCGAAGTAAAAACGCTTGCAAGACCTGCGCACTTGGTATGGGTGGTCAGGAAGGTGGGATGGTGAACGAAGCTGGGGCGTTTCCAGAATTTTGCAAAAAATCGGTACAGGCGATGGCTGCCGATATGCAGGGCGCAATTACAGAAGAGTTTTTTGAACGATATTCCATACAACAATTGTCAGCCATGTCCCCCCGAGAACTCGAATCGTGCGGAAGGCTAGCGTTTCCACTGTTTGCAGGACCACTCGATACCCATTACACAAAACTATCGTGGGATGATGCTTTGGCAAAAACTTCAACAGCAATTCGTGATGTCAACCCAGAACACACGTTTTACTACCTTAGTGGACGTTCGAGCAATGAAGCGGGGTTTCTTATGCAACTTGCTGCGAGGATACGAGGGACCAACAATATTAACAACTGCTCTTACTATTGCCACCAAGCGAGTGGTGTGGGGCTTACAAGTGTCACAGGCAGCGGAACCGCAACTGTACAACTGCAGGATTTAAAGAAATGTGACACAGTGTTCCTGATTGGGTGCAACCCAGCATCAAACCATCCCCGACTTCTGAAAAGTTTAGTTGATTTACGAAGGCGTGGTGGACGCGTTGTTGTGATCAACCCAATGCGTGAACGGGGCTTGTGCAGATTCAAAGTGCCAAGTGATCTGCGAAGCCTTTTGTTTGGCTCTAAGATTTCTGATTTGTATATCCAGCCGAATATAGGAGGTGATTCGGCTTGTTTCCTTGGAATATTGAAGTGGCTTGTCGAGAACAATTGTTGTGATGACGAATTCGTTCGAAGAAACGCAGAAGGATTTGAAGCAGTTGTCGCAAGAGCAAAAGGTACCGACTGGAATACAATCGAAGAAGATAGCGGGGTTGAAAAACAAGATCTCGTGAAAACCGCGAAACTGTACGCCGAATCAAAAGGTACAGTGTTCTGTTGGGCGATGGGTATTACTCACGTTAAAGGTGGTGTAGATAGTGTTCGGATGATTGCGAATGTTGCGATTGCTCGCGGGATGGTCGGTAGAGAAGGCGCGGGTTTATTGCCACTACGAGGTCATTCAAACGTACAGGGAATGGGTACGGTGGGAGTTGTTCCGAGATTAAAAGAGTCAACGTTGTGTTCGCTTGAACAAGAACTTGGTGTCAACCTAAATCGCGAAGGAACGCAATTCCAAGGCGACACAATGGCGTGTATGAACATGGCGGAACGTGGAGCAATAGAATTCGCGATGTGCATGGGCGGGAATCTTGTAGGATCTAACCCAGATACAAAATTTGCGATCAAGGCGATGGCGAACATCAATGTTGTTACATACATGTCTACAACTTTAAACCAAGGACACTTTCTTGGAAGAGGTAGAGAAACAATTGTGTTGCCAGTTTGCGCAAGGGATGAAGAGTCTCAAGTCACGACTCAAGAATCAATGTTTAATTTTGTTCGTCGAAGTGCCGGTGGTGCTCGTAGGCACGAAGGTGCTCGAAGCGAAGTTGGCATCATTGTTGAATTGGCAGAAAAATCAGTTGGTCAAATAGACTGGGCCCCTTTTAGGGAGCATCAAGTTGTTCGTGCATTGATGGAAAAGTGTATTGTTGGTTTTGATGCAAACTCGGAACACCAAATTAAAGGGAGAACCTTTCACACAAAACAGTTTGCGACAGAGAGCGGGAAGATCATCGCCCACGATATTGTGATACCCAGAAGGACTAAGATTAAGAACAACCAGTTACGGTTGATGACTGTACGAAGTGAGGGCCAGTTTAATACCGTTGTGTACGAAGAAGAAGACGTGTATCGTGGGCAAACACAGCGTGACATCGTTCTCATGAATACATTGGATATTGAAGCGATTGGGTTAGAACACAACAAGTACGCACGTATTCGAGGAAATTCAGAAGAGTTACAAGTACTCGTTCGCTCGTTTGATATTAAACGGGGGAATTGCGCAATGTATTTTCCCGAAGCGAATATCTTGTTAGGACACGAAGTTGATGAAGAGTCAAAAACTCCATTATTCAAAGGCGCAATTGTTGAGTTGTTCAGGTGTGTTGATACTTGATAGTTCTTCATCCACACCCATTGGTCTTGGAACAACGCGACACACGATCTCTTGAAGAAAACCACGAAGTGATCTTCCCCCGCTCTCCAAATAGGCTGAGCATGCGTGTTTACAATGACTACTGATGACTAGAGGCAACGCTGAGAACGGCGCATTCTTTGAGTCCCCAGAAAATACAACAGCGTCTCCGTCCGTGAAAAGAAGCTTTGCCGTTTGAGTTGTAAGAAGAGGCATGTCACAACCCACAACGAGATACCGGTCATCATGATTTGAAGAGAGTAACGCTTCAATCCCCGCAACTGGTCCAAGACCCGGCTTGAGATCTTGCACACATTGCTGTCCTTCAATAGCTCCACCAACGATTATTGTGTGTTTTGCTGTCTCTGAAGCAAACGTACGCATTGCTTCTAACATAGTTGTTCCACCTCGCAGGGTAACCTCATGTTTTGGCGTTCCCATCCGACTACTTTTACCACCAATCAAAATTGCAACCGTGTGTGGCCACATTAGGAGTTGTTTTTTGGGGTGACCTCAATTGTTTCAAATGGAGCAATGGTGCCTTCAGTGAGCACTTTAGCAAGGTAGCCACTTCTTCCAACAATATCGGTTTTTAAATTTTCACCAAGTGGGTCTAACACAAAACAGGGTCTTCTCGATTCAACAAGTTCGATGATTACTCCTCCCGAAAAAGTTAGTACATCACCAGGGTTTAATGACTGAACGTTTAAGTTCTCTACAGTGAGGTTTTCGCCTACTGCTCCAAAGCAAAGATCATATCCTTCGTTGTTGAGATCATCAAGGATTTCCTTATCAATCAAGCTGATTGCTCGGTCCGTTGATATGTGTTTGTCGTGGTCACGCCCGTCTCCCGAAAGTCCATCGACTGTCACCATGCAAGAATCGACAGGAATCTTTGGGATTCCACCAGGAGAAACGTTTACAGAGAGTACAGTTGCCATGAACAAATTATACTCTACACGTGATGAATTTCGCGACTTTCTTTTTTGCACTTTGTTTTTTGTTTGTCCAAGCAGACCCCGTTGAACTCACACCCGTTGATGCGGGCGTAGCAGACGCGACTCCACTCAGCGAATCCTTGCAGTTGCAACCCTACGACATGAGAGCGAATCAATCCTTTGAACAATTGTTTCGCGTTGAAGGGAGCCCTGAGATCTATGTTCGGAGAGCTGGTTCTCTCCACGCGGTGTTCCGTGATCCTCTGTATGACCAACGCGACGGAGCGCTTCGGGCTGTTGTCCCAACAGGGACGATCTATTGCATTGGTGAAGTTACTAGGGAAGTACTCAATCAACTTGGAGTCATTGCAACTGGTGAGGATGTAGGTAACACGCAACGGGTGTCCGACAATGAAACAACTGAACGGTGGAATCCACCCCCTCCAAAAATTTCTCACCCAAACGTACAGACTTTTCGATTTCTCGATGATGAACGGTACCGTAGGCGAAGACTTGCCACGTTTGTCCTTGAATTGTCAATTACACATTAAGCAGCGTTCGGTGGATCGTCGTGGCGGTTCCAGACTCCCATCATAGATGCCATCAGGTACATACGTTGTTGTGCTTCTGCGACTGCTGCCTCATCAGTTTGGTTGTGAGATCCTCTTTCGTTTCCAAGTTCGGTTGCAGCATCACAGGGAAAAGGCAATGAAAGGCGATTCGATCTATAAATAGGATCGACCGAGCCCTTGGGTACGGGAAACCCCTTACCTGTGTGGGGGTTTGGATATTGCGTGCCGTATTCCATGCTTCGGGGGCCATCGGCGTTATTCGGAACTGAGTTTTGTGAGATTGTGGAATTTGGTCAAGTTCCTCAATCTATCACCCTTAAGAACCGAATTCCAAATGGTTCGGTGTATCGCGTGTGCACGACACAAGCTCGTTGCAGGATCACAGCACCACATTATCGGACGCACTGTAGCCCTCCCTTGCCGCTATCCCACCCAACACCACCCTCCTCTGAGCATACCTCTGAGGTATGCTCAGAGGTATACACAGAGGTATGCTCAGAGGTATGCTCAGAGGTATACACAGAGGTATACACAGAGGTATGCACGGAGGTGTGCTCAGAGGTATACACAGAGGTATACACAGAGGTATGCTCAGAGGTATACACAGAGGTATGCTCAGAGGGGGGTGGTGTTGTTACGTGGAGGATTCAGTGTTAGTCGCGTGAAGAATTGTGGGTACGATACGTAGCCTATGTCAGAACGTATGCATGCTACAACTTGCGCTACTAGGGACCGCCTACTTGATCCGATTGTGGAAAAAGTGCAAGCTGGTATTCGGCTCACAGAGGCAGAGGGCCTCCAACTCTACGAGACAACGGACATTTGGACTCTTTGCTCTCTTGCAGATGAAGTGCGAAGAAAACTACACGGCAACATTGCATACTACAACATTAACAGACACATCAACTACACAAATGTATGCGCATTACGTTGTAAGTTTTGCGATTTCTATCGAAAGAAAGATCAAGATGGAGCGTACGAATATTCCATCGAACAAATTAAAACTGAAGCATTTCAAGCGCAAGAGGCGGGTGCAACGGAGATACATATTGTTGGCGGTCTGCACCCCTGGTTACCATTTTCGTACTACACAGATGCTCTTGAAGCGATACAAGAGGTTGCGCCAAATATTCACATCAAAGCATTTACTGCTGTTGAAATTGTACATCTCGCAAAAATATCTAAGCGAGGTAGAGACGGAAACGCAGGTATTTCCTCTGTTTTAGAAGAGTTGATTGACGCAGGACTCGGTTCACTTCCAGGCGGCGGCGCAGAGGTGTTTGATGATCGTGTTCACGACGAGGTTTTCCGCGGAAAGATTCGTGGACAACAATGGATGGATGTGCACCGCGTTGCACACGAATTGGGAATCAACTCAAACGCAACAATGTTGTACGGCCATGTTGAAACTCGTGAAGATCGTTTACGCCACATGGCACTCTTACGACAAGAACAAGATCGAACTCATGAAATAGGAACAGGTGGGAAGTTCCAAGCAATTATTCCCCTCCCCTTTATTCCGGGAGTAAGCGAACTCGCGCATTTGCCAGGTCCAAGCGGTTTAGAAAATCTTCGCACAATTGCGATTGCTCGATTGATGCTTGACAATGTTCCACACGTCAAAGCATTTTGGATCATGCAAACTTTGCCGATGGCGCAACACATGTTGCAGTGTGGTGCTGATGATATTGATGGCACAGTCGTTTGGTATGACATCACCAAAGTTTCATCAACAACAACACATCAAGAATGCTCTGTAATAGATTTGGAACGAGCCATTGTTGACGCAGGTTTTGTGCCTGTTGAGCGAGACACGTTGTACAGACCCGTAACCCGCGAGGAGCATAGTTGGCATGTTGATGCGATCAAGTGCAACTGAATAGGGCACACGCGACAACGTCCGATAACACAAAGTTGGTTATGCCGCCTTTTTCGTCTCGGTTCCCTCGCTGCTTTGCGTAGTCGCTGCTAGCCGATCGCATGCCCATGCTTTGAGTACGCGTTGGAATACATAGTTCGCCCGCAACTCCGCCCGTTCTGCTTGCGCTGATGTCGCAGCAAGTAGCGTGCAGCGTCCTTTTGTAGTAGAGGAACTCATCCCCCGCTTCATCGGGAGATTTTGAGACGCACTTCTGCGAAATGTTACGTTTTCGGTTTGAATCCAAGACGGTCAAAGATTCCCTCAAGCTGATCGTTAGAATAAAAATCAATGATGAGTTTGCCGTTGCCCTTCTTGGAACCAAGTGCAATTTTTATCTTTGTTCCGAGATGATCCCCTAGTTGCTCTGCCATATTCTTCGCAAACATCTCGATCGCTGTAGGCGAGCCCTTGGGGGTTCGAACTTTTTCCTCGGTTCCCCTTCCGAGCTGCCGCTCTAACTCTCTCACCGACCATTGTTCACTTGCACATTTTCTAGCAATCGCCTTACATTTCGTTGCCTCTGGAATACTTAGCAGGACCTTCGCGTGACCCATTGAAAGACGCCCATCCCGAACAGCGTCTTTTACAGAAGGCTCTAAGTCATTAAGACGCAAGAAGTTAGATACACTTGACCTATCAATACCCAACTGTGTGGCAATGTCTTGCTGGGTTGCGTTGAAGTCAACCACAAGTCGGTCAAACGCCTCAGCCCTGTCGATGGGGTTAAGGTCCTCTCTTTGGAGATTTTCAATGAGCGCCCATTCAGCAGAGGTTCGATCGTCAAGATCTTTGATAAGTGCTGGGACGTGTGTGAGGCCAGCGATGGAGGCAGCCCGCCACCGCCGTTCTCCTGCAATGATTTCGTACCGCTCACCAGACCCCCGCACAACGATTGGCTGCATAAGCCCCGCCGTACGAATGGAGTCAGCAAGAGACCCGAGCGAGTCATCGTCAAACACCTGGCGCGGTTGCCGAGGATTTGGCTCAACTTGAGAGACCGGCAGTTGGACCAGCCCATCAGCTAGGCCACCCTCTTGGATCTGAACAACTGGCTCCTTCCCCTCATCAGTGGTTGGCGACACAACCTCTACAGGCTTGTGTAACAACCCCCCCAAACCCTTTCCAAGACGCCGAACGTTTTTATTCTTTGTAGATTTTGGCACCCGCACTACTCCTTGATACTGTTGTATGACAAGTGTTCCACGTGGAACACGTTTCTTGAGTGTGCTTTATCTCAGAGATTTGTTGTTGGGTCAAGATAGAAGCGGGGGGTAATTGGCAAAAATAACACGTCCGATAACGACAGTGGGCAGTGTTTTGAATATTGTGCTGCTCGGGTAGAGCGCTTGTTATATTAATAAATGCCGTAAACATGAGGCTAAATGTTGGCAAATTGGGCGAAATTGTAATTTACGTGTGTGCTGGAAGGGGAACAACGTCAACGGGGTCTATGGTCATTTGGAGCGTGTCTCCAGCTTCGCCTAAGTGGCGAGGGTTGACTTCAGTGACGCGCAAGACCAGATCATCAGAAACACGGATTTTGTGCTGGGCAACTTCCCCAAGATAGACAGTTTCAACTCGAGTGCCAGAAAAACCGTTTTGTTGGTGGGGGGAATCGACGACTTTGATCGCTTCGGGCCGAAGCGAGCAGACAACTTGTGCTCCGGCACACTCACGAGTTGAACGAAGGGTGCCAAAGACGGTTTCGAGCCCCTGTGGTGTAGGTGTTGCAGGAACAAAGTTCGTTTCCCCAATGAACTCAGCAACGAATTGTGAGTTTGGAGATTGATAGACCTCTTTCGGAGATCCAACTTGCATAACTTCGCCAGCTTTCAATATCGCAAGTCGATCTGCGATGGACAGGGCTTCCTTTTGATCGTGTGTGACATAAACAGTTGTCATACCAATGGTTGTGCAAATTCTCCGTATCTCGCTTCTCATTTCTAGGCGTAGTTTTGCATCTAGATTGCTCAGAGGTTCATCAAGGAGCAGCACATCTGGTTCAATAACAATTGCGCGAGCAAGTGCTACCCGTTGCTGTTGACCACCCGAAAGTTCGTTTGGCTTACGATCTGCCAAATGCCCCATATGAACAGTTTCTAGCGCTTTTATCGCCCGTTTTCGTTGTTCTGTGGGAGAAACATTGCGTATTTTAAGCCCATAGCCAACATTTTCAGCCACGGACATATGGGGCCAGAGTGCATAACTTTGAAAAACCATTCCGGTATTACGTTTATGGGGTGGGGTGTGCGTGACATTTTTTTCACCAAACAAAATCGTTCCAGCCGTTGGATCAATGAAACCAGCGAGCATTCGCAACAATGTTGTCTTACCGCAACCAGAGGGGCCGAGTAAGAAAAATAGTTCTCCAGAATCTACGGTGAGGTCAATTCCATCGACCGCTAGGGTTGTGCCATAATTTTTTGTGAGGCTCTGTAGTGCAATCGCTGTCATGTGCAAAACAATAGCAGAGGGAACTCCAAAAGTGGGGGGCTCATACAAAACGTTTTTTGTTTGGGTATACGTTCTGTGCGTGTACGATATCAAACATGTTGAATCCAAAAGCAAACCTTGAACGCCTGAGAAAATGGCGAGCAAGACCAAACAAAGATCTTGGAATTGACAACGCACTTCATGTTGTTCGAAAAGGTCTGAGAAAAGGAAACAGACAACTCAATTCGATTCTAGAAATTTGGGATGAGCGTGTTCCGCAACACATCGCGAAACAGGCAACAATTGTTTCACTCCGCGGCGGAGTGTTAGAGGTTACTACCGACGGCGCGGCAATCTCTTACCAACTTAACAGATTAATCCGAGGCGGGTTACTGCGAGACCTTCAACGCGCGAGCAAGGGGACACTGAAAAAGATCAAGGTGCGAACGATCTAAGCACAAATCGCCCCGCAGTACTACATCATTATTTTCCTACGCAGAACGAAGCGAATACATGATCAAGAACATCGTCTGGCGCAACGGTACCTGTAATTTGGCCAAGCGCCGCCAAACAATCTCTCAAAGATGCTGCGCAGAGTTCGGGGACAGACGAGTGTTGTTTAGCTTCTAACAATGAATGAAGTGCAACAGAAAATTGTTTCTCGTGGCGTGGTAACATTGCAACTGATTCAACAGATGGTTGTTTTCGGTTTGTAAGTGCCTGTGAAATTTCTTCAACGAGTTTGTTTATTCCTACACCGGTACGTGCGGATACTGCATTCTGCCCATGCTCTCGAAGATCAGCCATCGTTCTCACAATGATTGAATTGTCAGATGGTACTGGCGTTGGGTCGTTTGGGCTTACGCAAAACAAAACAACATCCGCGGATGCGATTGTGTTTTTTGCTGTTACTTGTGCAGAGCGAGATAACTCGCATGACATAGTGTCAAACCCCGCAACGTCTACAAGTGTTGCTTTAACAGGACCAAACCAAACCTCTTCCCTGATTGCATCACGTGTAGTTCCTGACGTCTGACTGACAACTACGCGCTTTTTTCCAAGCAGTGCGTTAAACAGTGTCGACTTGCCGGAATTTGGATTACCCGCCAACACAACCGTAGGGATTGTTCGCAATGAGGACATGGGAATTGTTTTGTTGGCGATTGAACGTAACGCCTCAATAGATTGTTCAAGCGTCCTTACGAGATCATTTTCAGAAATCGCAACGACATCTTCCTCATCAGTAAAATCAATTCCAGCTTCGACGAGCCCTAGTGTTTTCGTCACTTTTGTTGTGATGGGTTTCGTAAGTTTTGTAAGGACACCTTCTCTCAACAAAGCTGCCGCGGAAAGTTCAGCGTCGTTTGAGGCCGAAATAGTTGCACACACACCTTCGGCTTGAGCAAGTGTTATTCTCCCAGAGAAAAATGCCCTCGCTGTAAACTCACCAGCAATAGCTTCTCGACCGCCAGTGGCTTTCATACATACCGTTAGAAGGCGATTTGCTACGTGCTGGTTCCCAGCGAATTGTATTTCAACAAGATCTTCCCCAGTGTAGGAAGCATTCTTTTTAAACGCTGTTATAAGTACGGGCAAACTTGTTGATTCAAATGCAACTCGAGCGACGAGACATTCACCAATTTTTGGATGGAGTCCTAGCGAGGATACTCCTTCTAGTGCCCTTGAACCACTGATCCGCAGAAGGGATTTTTTCGAGGTAGTACGCGCAGTACTGATTGCAACAATGGTAGATTCAAGATCCATTGTTGAATCCAGTTATCCCTTCTTTTTGAAGGATCTTTTTTTGGCTTTGTTTTTTACTTTTTTTCGCCGAGCTTCCATTGCATCCGCCCACGCTCTTCCTTGTTTGTCTTTTGGTTTTCTATTTTTTCCACCCGTTGGTGGTGTCTTGGGTTCAAAATCCATTTGATCGACATGTTTTCTAATATGGCGGCTCTCGAGAATGCCAACAGCACTTGATGTCAAAATGTATAAGGTAAGGCCAGAGGGGGCGCTATAGAGCATGACAGGAAACAATACAACCATCATCACTCGCATGATCTTTTGTTGCGATTGTTGCTCGGGTGTCATCGCAGCACCTGTCTGTGGTGACATGTACTTTTGTTGAATAAAGAAAATAACTCCCATCAAAATTGGCAACAGGTTGATTCCAGTCACATTCCACATCAAGAACTGTTTCGGTTCGCTAAATGCACCGAAGAAGTGATCAGATGCGCTTAGGTCTGCTAAAAATGGCCAATCCCCAAAAAACTGAAAGAAACCAAAGAACGCTGGCTCTTGACGAATATCAAACATAAAATATAGAAGTGCATAGAGCGCAACCCAAATTGGCATTTGCAAAAACATTGGCAAACACCCCAGCATTTGGAACGGATTTACACCGTGTTTTTGCATGAGTGCCATTTGTTCAGCTTGAACTTTTTTCGGGTCGTTGGGATACTTGGACTTTAACTTGTCAATTTCTGGCTTAAGCTTTTGCATGACTTTGCCAAATCGCTGCATGTTAATTTGGGACTTTTTAGTGATCGGATGCAACAATGTTCGAACGATCAATACGAGCAAGATGATTGCTAGTCCCCAATCAAAAACAACATAGTGATCAAGCGTGGTCAATACCATTGCAAGAAAATCAGCAAGCCACTGGAAAGTGCAGATAGCGCACATACTTGACATTTGATACAAAACCATTCCCCGCATTGCCAATGAGACATACGGTTGTTCAGTGTCAAGAACAGATCGTTGTAAAGGACCAGCATACACACCCATAGTTAAATCAAGCGATCCATTTGCTTCAACAGTAGTTTCAGGCGACCACAGCGCGGTTAAAATGAATTGGTCGCTCTCCTCACCAACAGTTTGGGCGGTAATCACCTGCACAGTGTTTTTCAGCAAACGCGGTCCAACACCCTGATCATTGATATTCGGATACACGGCGAGCGCAAAATATCTGTTCGTTGACGCAAACCAAGAGAGTTTCAGCCCTTCTTCGCGCGTATCTGTTGTTGGCCAAAGTGGTTCGCTTCCGACTTTTGCAGCATCAGCGTACTCATACAAGAAATCACTTGATTGAATTGGAGCGGCATGGTTTGGATCAAAAGCATCGTTTAACTCCCAACCAAAACGAAAACGCCGGCGATCCATATACCTCGAACGATCAACACGCAAACTTGGAGGACCGTATTGCAACCATGTTACAGTGAGTTTTGATGAAGTCAGGTTGTGGACTTTTTGATCGAGGTGTAAACCGTACCTATTGTCGAATGTCCATTTTCGTACAATAGTTGCAACATCGTTTCCACCCGCATCGACAACTGTCGCTTCAAACGAGCCCGCGCCAGTTGATTTCCAAACAGAGGGAGAAGTTACGTGAAGCAGCTCACCGTTGATTGTGATTTGGCTCGCGCCGAGCGCTGAAATGGAAGCAGTTTGTACCCCGTTGTTTGTGTTGTAGGAGAGGTCGTGTGATGTCGTTAGCAAATACAAGTCATCGATCGGTGGTTGCACACCTCCATCTCTTCTGTACTTGTTCCAAGCAAGTTTGCCATCGACGGTTTCAAAGATGTTTGAAAAACGAATCGATTTGATGCCAGCGCCAGCTCTTGTGAACTCGATCTCCATCGCTGTGGATTGCGGGTTGTCGAGTGCACCAAGTGTCGTGGTTGTGTCCTCACCTCCATAGAGTTTTAGGGAAAGGGTTCCTTCTGCAACTGCTTTGGGTGTTTCTGTAGGCGTTTCTGTAGACTCTGAAACGGAAGGTTTGGTTTTTGCAGGGCTCTCTGCAGGTGCCACAGGTGTCTCTGTGATCGAGTCTGGAGCATCATGACTCGCTTGGTGTGTGTTTTCAACAGCAACAGGCGGTGTTTCGACCCCTGAAGTTTCCTCTTTTGTGTTGCGGCCAGGTCCAAACACGATCGTAGCAAGCACTCCGGTGGAGGCGAGCATAACAATGAGAGGGATCAGTCGACGTTTGGCCTTCTTGGTCATGGTTGTCTTCTTCTATAAAAGGAAATGGTTTACCGTCCTTCGAGGAGTCGGTCACCAAGCCAGTTACTTAGTTCAGGAATGGCGTGAATTTTTTCTCTGACGGCCTCGATGTCATAATCAAGCCGGAAAAACTCAACGCTGTAGGCAGCATCATCAAGGAGTGCATAGCTACTTTTGGGATCTAAGTCACGTGGTTGACCAACAGAGCCGGGATTTATAATGAACTGCTCATCTTTTGAATATTGAAAGGTATTATTCTCGAGATCCTCTGGTGGGTAAAATTCGGGTTCGTCTGTGAAAATGCCAGGGAGGTGCGTGTGCCCTGACATAGCGTATTTGGGAATTCGATCAAAAATTTGCTTAACTTTAACAGGGGAGTTGATTGCGTCTTCAGGGAATAGGTATTCGTTGATTGGTTTACGAGGTGTGCCATGGACGCAAAGAAAATCATCAAATCTTGATCGCACGCGTAGCTGTCCCAAAAACTCCCACCTGCGAGCAGCTTCTTCTTTGTCTTCTTCAGCATCAAACTGTGCACGAGTCCAATATGCGGCATCTGCGGCAGCTTTGTTGAAATTCGTCGGTTCGTAGAGTGCACCGTAGTCATGGTTACCAAGAAGAGACCATGCACATCGCTGTGAAACAAGATCCACACACTCTTTTGGGTTCGGTCCGTAGCCAAGAATATCTCCTAATGAGATAATCTGATCCACAGATCGTTGATCAATATCCTCAAGCACAGTTGTGAGTGCCTCAAGGTTGCCATGAATGTCGCTGATTATTGCTGTTCGCACGTACTATTCCGTTGGTTAAGAATGAATGGGGGAGTCTAAATTGCACCGACCGATTGGTCAACGCCAATTGGTAATGATACGTGCAGGATGGATTCCTTGCCTCATCAAGCCTTGGTAGAATGCACCCTTCTCTCACAAATTTCTTAACTAGAAAGGACGCTGCATTGAGTGATCAACGGCATTTTGATTTAATAGTAATTGGTGCAGGCCCCGGTGGATATGTTGGGGCAATCCGAGGGGCACAATTAGGAATGAAGGTTGCGTGTATTGATCGCGACAAACTTGGTGGAGTTTGCCTCAATTGGGGTTGTATCCCTTCAAAAGCACTGCTTCATGGTGCAGAACTCTACGCTGAACTCGTGAACCATGGTGCGTCGTGGGGAATATCGGCAAAGGAAGTAACTGTTGATTGGGACACGTACATTGGACGCTCTCGAAAAATAACCGAACAACTGAACGGTGGTGTTGGATATCTGTTTAAAAAGAATGGAATAGAGCACATACAAGGACACGCGCACATATTGTCTGGAGCGGCGGATACTGCACCATGCAAAATCGAAGTTCTTGCTTCAAATGGCGACTATTACAACGGAAGTGGGGGTGAGGTTCTAGAAACAATTACTGCGAACAAAATTCTTGTCGCAACAGGTGCAAAGCCTCGAGAACTACCGTTTGCCCCTTGTGACAATGAGGTGATTATTAATGCATCGAAGGCGATGACATTGGGTGAGAAACCCACGTCAGTTGTGATTATTGGTTCGGGTGCGATCGGGATGGAGTTTGCATACGTGTTCAATGCATTCGGAGCAGAGGTAACGATCGTAGAAATGCTCGACCGGATTCTGCCTCTTGAAGATGAAGAAGTAAGCAAGCTTGCACAACGAGCGTTCAAAAAACAAGGCATGACGATCCATACTTCATCTGCAGTTCAATCCGTTGAACGTACAAGCGATGGTGCAGAAGTTACGTTCACAAAAGGTGAAGACCAACACACCGTACAAGCAGAAAAAGTACTCGTGGCAATCGGTGTTGGACCGCGAGCCGACGGATTGTTTGACGAGTCGCTTGGGTTAGCGTTACATCGAGGGTACATTAAAACTGATGCGAAGGAAGTGTCCGAACCAACGTATCAAACGAGTGTGCAGGGAATTTATGCAATTGGTGACATCATTGGACCACCGCTTCTTGCGCACGTGGCTTCTGAGGAAGCCGTGACTTGTGTCGAGCGAATGTCGGGCCATCAAACCCTTGGAGTTGATTACAACTCCATTCCAGGCTGCACGTACACCAATCCCCAGATTGCCTCGATTGGTATGACAGAAAAAGAGTTACAAGACGCAGGAATCGAATATACCAAAGGTGTGTATTCACTGAAAGCACACGGTAAAGCAATAGCCGTAGATGCCGCAGAGGGTTTTGTTAAACTCCTTGCAAGTAAAAAATATGGTGAAATTCTTGGCGCGCACATCATCGGTAAGGATGCAAGTGAATTGATTGCCGAAGTGGGATTGGCAATACGCCTAGAGGCAACAATAGAAGACATCATTTCTACGATGCACGCACATCCGACCATGGCCGAGTCAATTCACGAAGCGGCACTTGGGACGGAAGGAAGAATGATCCATAATTAACATGCACGGAACAAAAGAACTGAGCGGGCTTATTCACAAAGCAAAAAAGGTCTGTGGTAGTTTCCTATTTGAACATTGCTACCAAACCATTGGACCCGTGCATTGTCAGGCGGGGAAGCGTAGGGCGTGATGAGTCAATTTCAAGAAACTACACTCGAAAATGGATTGCGTATAGTTGGTGAAACTTCACAAAGTGCAGTAAGTGCTGCAATCGGATTTTTTGTTAAAACAGGGGCTCGAGATGAAGAAGCTTCGCTCATGGGCGTGAGTCATTTTCTTGAGCACATGATGTTTAAGGGGACAGAGACACGAAGTGCTGAAGAAGTAGATTTGGCGTTTGATGTGATTGGCGCGCAACACAATGCTTTTACTTCAAGCGAGATGACTGCATTTTGGGGAGCCTCTCTGCCAGAGCACATCGTAAACGTACACGACATCCTTGCTGACATCTTAAGACCATCACTTCGACAAGAAGATTTTGATGCAGAAAAAAGCGTGATTCTTGAAGAAATTGCAATGTATAACGACCAACCATTTTGGGTGTTGTACGAACAGGCCATGGAACACTATTACGGCAACCACCCGTTAGGGTTTCGGGTTTTGGGAACGCCCGAAACAATCAAGAACATGCAACGGGATGCGATGCAATTGTATTTTGACCATCGCTATAGCGCTGATAACACAATTGTTGCGATGACGGGGAATATCGATTTTGAAACAATGGTTGACCAAATTCAAACAAAGTGTGGAGCGTGGAAGAGAACGGGTGCAACGAGGAATTATCACGAACCGTCGCGTACTGCGGGCAAGTGCCTCGTAGAGATTCCCGAGTTGCACCAACACTACCTCATCATGTCAATGAAAAGTGTGTCTGCTCAAGATGAACGTAAATATGCATGCGCTGCCCTTGCCTCAGTTTTGGGCGGAGGTGATGGTTCTCGATTGTATTGGTCACTTGTTGACAAAGGCATAGCAGAAGAAGCGGGTGCAAGTGTTGATCCAAGTGATCAGTTTGGCGAGCAAATGACATACGCAGTTTGCAAACCTGAAAACGCTGAACAAGTTACCGATATTTTGCAAAACGAAATGGCGAACATTGCCACATCGCTTACCAAATCAGACTTAAAACGAGTTGTAGCAAAAGCCGCTACTGCCGCAGCAGTCAGTTCTGAACTCCCTAAAGGAAGGATGCAGCGGCTTGGTTCGCTGGTAACCACAACGGGTGTGTACACCTCGCTTGAGGAGGAACTTGGAAAAATAGAATCGCTAACGCTTGATGATTTGCGAGAGGCAGCCGAATCGTTTCCGTGGAAAGCAACGCTTGTCGCATCGACGAAACACGAACGATGACAATTCTTTCTGACACAGCAATTTGTTTGCGCTGCTGGGATTATTCAGAAACCAGTCAAACAGTAAGTCTGTTAACTCGTGAGTATGGAATCATTCGTGGGCTCGCGAAAGGATCGAAACGAGATACGGGTGCATTTTCAGGTGGGTTTGATCCGGCAACTCGAGGCAATGTTGTTGCTCGGACGAAACCGAATTCAGACTTAGCATTGCTCACCGAGTGGAAGCTAGAGCAGGTTTGGTGGCAAGTACGCAATGATTTACAAGTAAACAAGGCAGCAATATACGCAATCGATCTTGTGGGAAGATTGATCACTGACCACGACCCCCATACACAGGTATTTGATGCGTTGTGTCTCACCCTAGATCGCGTTGATGATGGACACGATATCCAATGGCCACTTTTACAGTTCCAATGGGCATTGTTAGTGGAGACAGGATACAAGCCCATCCTGGTGAATTCCGAATGTGACGGCGAGAATATTCTGGCTTTTAGTTCTACAACAGGAGGCGTAGTGCCTGATACTGGGGAGGTGGATCGTGTTCGTGTTCGCCGAGAAACAATCGATTTGCTCCAAATGCTCAGTCATGACCAAACGTTACAACCTGTTGATCCAGACTCAATGTTGCGGGCCAACCGCCTGCTTGCACATTACCTTCGCGATCTAATCGGAAAAGAAACTTCTGCCATGCGTTGGATGTGGAATTAATTCACCCTTGGTGTATTTTCTGCATAAACGTAAAAAATACAAACAAACTCACCAAGAGTTAATTTATTTGGGTGTATCAATTATCGTATACTTCACCGTGTGAGCGAAACGAGAGTCATAGCAATCTTGAATCAGAAGGGCGGCGTGGGTAAAACAACCACTACGGTGAATCTTGCTGCCGCACTTGCTTCGATTGGGAAGCGTGTTTTGGTGATCGATCTTGACCCACAAACGCATTTAGGGCTCCATTTTGGAGTAGAAGACGCAGCGACTTCGGTGTATGACGTACTTATTGATGAAAAAATCCCAATTACTGATGCTCGGATCAAAGCCAGAGAAAACATCGACCTTGTGACAAGCGAGGTTGATCTTGCCGCTGCAGAATCTGAGCTAGCAACTAAAACCGACCGTCATGATTTGCTGTCAAAAAAATTAGCACCCGTTCTCGATGCGTACGACTTTGTCATTATTGATTGCCCTCCTAGTTTGGGTTTGCTTACGATTAACGCCCTTGCTGCGGCGAAGGAACTCATCGTGCCAATGCAAACACACTTTCTCGCATTGCAAGGTGTGAGCCGTCTGTTTGAAACAGTGCAAATGCTCGTTGAAGGTTTGAACCCACAACTCAGTGTGACTGGGGTTGTGTTGTGTATGCACGAACGAAACACAAAGTTGGCTCGAGAAGTAGTTGAAGATTTGCAAGAATTCTTTGAATCTTCGAGAGAGAGCAACGTGCCGTGGAGCAATTGCGTGATTCTTGACCCCCCAATTCGCCGGAATGTTAAACTTGCCGAAGCGCCGAGTTTTGGCAAAACCATTTTTGATTACGAACCCGATTGTGCCGGCGCACACGACTACGCAAAACTCGCGCAAAGCGTTGTTCTGTTTGGAACAATTGGTGAATCACACACACCTGTGGTTGAGGCTCCAGTGATCGAGCAGCAGGAACCCCACACAGTACGCAATGAATAACGCGAGCACGCTTGGGTGGAGGCGTGGGTGTATTTTTTGGTTTGTTGTCGTGGTAATTTCTACGCACTTTCCAGCGATACCACGCGGTGAAAACCCTACGTTGATCTCCCCAGACAAAATTTTTCACCTTGTCGCATTTGGCGTGTTAGCGATGACCTTTTGGTGTGGAGGATGGATCAGCAGTAAAGTAGTTGTTGTAACGATTTTGGGGTTTTGGTGTGTGATCGACGAGATAACACAAGCAATGTTGCCATTAAACCGTCCCTTTAGTTACGCAGATTTACTAGCAAGTTTTCTTGGAGTTCTTGCTGCTGCAAGTTGGTTCGGAGCCATCTCTACTGAAGCAACGAGTGATCTAAAAACATCCATCGAAACAATGTTGTCAAAGTCGTCGAATTGGTTGCTTTTGGGTTCAATTGCTATTTTTGGTTCAATTGGTTTGGGAATCCTGTTGTGGTTTATTCTTTGGCAACTATTCAAATCCAGTATGGCACCCGCAGCAATGACCAGCGCTTTGTTGGTTACAGCAGGAGTTTTGGTTCTGGTTGTCGTAAAAAAGATTCAAATTGAAATTCATGAAATAGTCGCCAAACTGCTTCCTAAACTTCTCGCACTTGGCGTGTGTTCAGTTGTTTTTGGGTTTTTCTGTCGCGAAACAGAACTGGGTCCTTGGACTGTTGGGCTAGCCTTTTTTACGATTACGAGCTCCCGCGCATGGTATGCGACTTGTACTGAAAACTCGGTAAAGAAGGCGATGTAGAAGCAGTGGCTCATAAAGATAATCTCGAAAAAAATACTCGTACCGTTTGGTTTTTTACACTTCTAAGCCGTTTCGCGGGTCTGGGTCGTGATGCTGCAATGAGCCGCTACTTTGGTGCTGGGGGAATGTCTTCGGCTTTTTTCTTTGCGTTTTTACTACCAAACCTTGCACGCAGACTGTTTGGAGAGGGCGCGCTCTCGGCTGCATTTATACCGGCCTACTCAAAATTGCTCTTGGAAAACCCAGCGAAAGCAAAAGCGCTCGCATCGCTTACTGTTGGCAAGCTGGTCGTGCTGCTCGGGATCGTTGTTCTGTTAGGAGAAATAATTTTGTGGGGGCTTACAGTTTGGCTACCGTCAAACGAGGGCACGTTCGGGTTGATGATGATCATGTTGCCATACATGCCGCTCGTTTGTCTTGTTGCAATTTTTGGAGGAATATTACAAACACACGGGAGGTTTGGCCCCACAGCTGCAGCGCCAATTATTCTCAATGCGTGCATGATTACAGCAACGCTCTCATTTGCGAACATAGTCCATGTTACGCAGCACCACATGATGATTGTTGGTGTATCTGTTGTCGTTGCGGGCGTGCTGCAAGTTGCATGGTCAGCGCATGCACTTCGTAAAACACACTGGTGGACACACGAGAGGGCGTGCGGCAACGAAGAGTTCCGTGTGATGTTGAAAAAATTGTTGCCAACGATATTTACACTTGGCACTGTGCAACTTAACACATTGCTTGATGCGTTGATTGCAAGTTATCCTGTTTATGCGGGGGCAACTTTTTTTGGTTTGGTGTATCCGCTAGGGGAAGGCGCAAACGCCTCCCTCAATTTTGCTTCAAGGCTGTACCAGTTTCCGCTTGGAGTGTTTGGGATTGCTGTAGGGGTTGCCATATTCCCACTCCTTGCATCTCAAGCAAAACAAACAGACCTCTTCAGTCAAACCTTGCGACGTGGGTTGCGTCTTGTTGTCTTTATAGGGCTACCCGCAAGCGTTGGCTTAATTCTTGTAAGAGAACTTCTCACTCGAGTCGTGTTTGAGGGCGGGTTGTTTACAGAAGCAGATTCTGCTGAAGTAAGTTTCATTGTTCTCGGGTATGGCACCACAATATGGGCGTACTCGATGATGCAGATTCTCACAAAGGCGTTTTACGCCGTGGACGACATTAAAACTCCACTGAAAGTCGCGCTTCGTATGGTTGTACTGAACGCACTGTTGAATGTACTCTTGATATGGACCCCGTTGAGAACAGCTGGCCTCGCTTGGTCCACAGCATTCTGTTCTGTTGTGCAAGTTGCGATTCTTATGCGACTTGTTCGTAAACATGTGCAGCAACCTGCAGACAGAGAGGTTGTAACGTCTTGGATCAAGTCTCTTGTTGCTTCTCTAGCGATGGGAGTTGCAGTAGCGATTTCTCTGCACTATGTTCCAGAAACGAATTCAAATTGGTTTGAGCAACTTGTGGTTCTATCGATACCAGTGTTCGTAGGCATTCTTGTTTACACACTATGCGCTCATTGCATGGGTATGGAAGAGTATAAATGGATCGTCGGAAATCGCGGATCGATGTCCAAAAAGTAACAAATTTCGGTTCAAAAACACCTAGAAGTGCGTATCCTAATCATATGCAGAAGTATTCTTATAAACAGTACTGCCGAGGCGGTTTCACGCTTATTGAATTGATGGTTGTTGTTGGAATTTTAATTATCCTTGCAAGCATTTTGATTCCAACAGTATCCACCGCGTTTCGGGCAGCTCGGTCAAAAAAAGACTTAACCCAGCAACGCGGTATTTATCAGGGAATGATGTTGCACGCAACAGGTAATGCCAGCAAGTTTCCAATGCCAAGTTCGATCGTTGATGAAAAGAACCCAGACCCGATGTTGAATACGACGAGCAATTTAATGTCATGGATGGTTATGCAGCGGTTTTTTGATTTTACGTATACGGTTAGCCCAGTTGAAACAAACCCAAACATTCGTGTCATTCAAGCCGAGGATGGAGAATTTGCCTCAGACAGTTTTCCTTACAACTACGATATGTATGATGGTTCCCAGTACCACTGGGATCCAGATTTTAATGCCGATTACACCGAGGGACCCGCGCACAGTTCTTATGCCCACCAAGCACTTGTTGGCCAACGACCCCGATTGAAATGGCACTCGGGTTCAACAGCAACGGACATCATTATCTGCAACCGTGGACCTGAACTTGTGGTTTCTCCTGCGGAACTTTCGGTTGTTGACCAATATCCAGATTCATACAGAACATCTTTTACATTTGACTTTCATGGACCTCTTGAACAGTGGGAGGGAGCGGCAGTTCTCGGAGATGGTTCGGCAACCATGCTTCCGTCGTATGTGAACAACAATATTACGTATGTGCCCTTAGATGGATCAAATCTTAGACCAGACATTTTGTTCTATCCTGAGTTCGGCGATGTTGATGAGGCGAACCCCATGGCATCGGGAGATAATTGGATCATCGTGACTTCCAACATCACCGACACGTTCAGCGAAAACGAAACACTCGCAATCTGGGACTAACGACCTCGTCCGATAACGAAAACACTTACTGTCCAAGAACATGGGCTGGGCATGGGTCGTACCAAGGACCTTTCCAATGACCCCATAACCATTACAAGTGCGTTTTTAGCAACGGTTCGTTGATTCTGCTCAGTTTCATAGGCGTACTGTCCGATACAAAACTTCATCTATGAGTAAAAAAACAGGACAAACAACGCATAGCTCAGGTTCTCGCGGTGCTGCTCAATCAAAAGCAATGGAAGCAGCTCCACCGACTCGCCGAACAGTCTGGTCGCCACTTGAACTTCTTATACGAATTGTCTGGAGCACCCTTGCTCATGTCGTTTGGGTTTTCGTTCCACCTCTTCGCTCTACGTTGCTTCGTTTGTTTGGAGCGAAGGTGGGGAAAAAATGTTCATTTGCTAGAACCGTGAAAATTATCATTCCTTGGAATCTTGAGATTGGCGATCACTGTAATTTTGCAGATGAGGTTATTCTTTACTCTCTTGGGCCAATCATCATTGGGGACAATGTTCGTATTGATACACGGGCGCATTTGTGTGCTGGAACGCACGACATGAAAGATACGACCTTCCCACTCTTACGCCCACCTATCAGCATTGGCAATGACACTTTTATTGGGATCGATGCATACATCGCACCTAATGTAGTTGTGGGTAACAAATGCACAATTTGGCCTCGCACGAGTGTCTTCAAAAGTTGCGACAATGAAGCGGAGCTCTCAGGAAATCCCGCGAGAGTGGTGGCATGAGCGGACTTCGCCGGGTTCTTTGGAAAACCATCGGACAAAGTTTACTATTGTGTTCTTTGCACAATTCGTATCGGTACCGATCGCTCTTGTTACGATGTTTCGGGATGCGGTGTGGTCGTGCAGTGCGTGTTCGCCGTAGTGTTCGGATTGATAAACCATGGAACGTACATGCTGACGATCTCAGTTTGTTCGGCGACTTTGTCAGAATCAACGCCGATCATCCCATAAAGGTTGGTAAAAGGTGTGTGGTTAGCCAACACGCGATGCTGATGACAACTGCTGGTGATACAAAGACAAGAGGGAAGACCGACAGAACAGGTCCAATTACAATCGAAGATGATTGTTGGGTTGCAACAGACATCGTGGTCATGCCAGATTCACATATCGAACAAGGTGTTGTCGTTGGTGCGAGAGGTCTTGTTGATGGTCGGTTACCAAAGTGGTCAATCTGCACAGGAGAACCAGCAAAAGCGCGTGGCGAACGAGTCCTTTGGGGGCAAGCAAAAGATTCAAATATTGAAATTGTGATCCCAGTTAAAAATGAAGAGATAAATTTGCCCTACACGCTCGAAAGTGTAAGCAAGTGGGCTGACAAGATCTGGGTGGTTGATTCTGAGTCTACAGATAACACAGTAGAAATTGCGAAGAAATATGGCGCCGAAGTCGTGGTGCGACCTTGGTTAGGGTATGCAAAGCAAAAAAACTGGGCGCTAGACAATTTACCAATAGAATCTGATTGGGTTTTTATTCTCGATGCTGACGAAGTAATCCTTCCAGATCTTCGAGATGAAATGTTAAAAATTGCAGCCGAACCAGTCGAACACAATCCAGTGTCAGCATACAACATCAATAGGTATTTTATTTTTCTTGGTAAACGAATTCGCCACTGCGGGTATTACCCAAGTTGGAACGTTCGATTCTTCAAACGCGGAAAGGCGAGGTATGAAGAACGAGAAGTGCACGAGCACATGGTTGTAGACGGGGAACAAGGGTTTCTCAGTGGAAACATGGAACACTTTGATCGAAGAGGTCTTGACACATATATTGAAAAACACAATCATTATTGCATGCTTGAGGCAAAAGAAATTTTGCGAGAAAGTAAAACGAATGATGACCCCGTTGGAATGTCGTTGTTTGGTTCAACAATCCAAAGAAGACGTTGGATCAAACGCCACATTTACCCGAAACTTCCTGCAAGGTGGTTGTTTAGATTTTTATGGATGTACATTTTGCAATTTGGTTTTCTTGATGGTCACAACGGGTTTAGGTTCTGTTTGTTTATATCATCAAGGGAACTTCTGATCTCGTTAAAAACAGCAGAGTTGTTACAAGAGGAAGAAAAATCAAATGGTGGCTGAAGACCGACACGTTAGCCCCTACCCAACAAACGAGAAAGTAAAGCGTCTCATTTGGGCTGTTGTGCAAGAAACCATGTTTCGATTTTCTTTTCACACATGGTATTCTTGGAGAAGATTTTTGTTACGAGGTTTTGGTGCACATATTCACAGCACAGCGAAAATACGAAGAACGGTTCGTGTTGAATGCCCGTGGAATTTAACTGTAGGAAAAAACAGTTGCTTGGGCGATCGTGTAACTGCGTATTGCCTTGGTCCAATTACAATTGGTGAACGTGTATCTGTTTCACAAAACACGCACCTTTGTGCAGGATCACATGACTATACAAAAACTGAAATGCCACTCATGCGACTTCCAATTGCTATAGGGGATGATGCATGGATTGCCGCGGATGCATTTGTGGGTCCAAATGTGGTAGTCGGAAAAGGAGCAATACTCGGAGCTCGGGGTGTTGCAACGAAGTCGCTTGATTCGTGGACAATCTATGCAGGTAATCCGGCTGTATCCGTGAAGAGTCGGGCGATGCCATCTTCAAACGAAACAACTGGTGAATAACCAAACTTGTTCGTGGCCTTCTCGATGCTTGCCCTCGAATGGGGAACATCACCTTCTCGTTCTAGGTGAAAATCAACAGTGGGTTCAACACCAATTGTTTTTGACATCAGAGCGAGCATGTCAAGCAAACTGTGGGAGTGGCCGGTTCCGATGTTGAACACTTCTCCATGGAGTTGTGTGTTGCAAGATGCGGCAAGGAGGTTTGCGTGTACAGCGTTGTTGATGTAAGTAAAATCGCGCGTTTGCAATCCGTCTCCATACACTTGCGGGTTGCGTTTATGCAAGAGTGCCTCCATAAAAGCCGCAACAACAGCAGCGTATTGTGAATGAGGATCTTGTTTTGGACCAAAGATGTTGAAGTACCGAAGCGAGACAGTGTCCATTTCAGTGCCAAGTGCATATTCCTTTATAACCTTTTCGCCCTCAAGTTTACTTTCAGCATAGGGCGATGCGGGGTCAGGAGTCATGGTTTCAACGCTTGGAAGGGAAGCATGAGGTCCGTATACCGCAGAGGAGGCCGCGAACATGACTCGGCGAACACCTGATTTCGCTGCGAAATCCAAGACTTGTTTGGTCCCAGTGACGTTTATATCGAAGCAACGCTTGGGGTCTTTAACACTTGCAGGAACAGAGACCATGGCGGCTTGGTGAAAAACACAATCACACCCTTCAACGCACCGCTCGAGCAGAGAGGTATCTAAAATCGATCCTTCAATACATGTCACATCCAGATCCGCAACGTTGGAATAGTGCCCAGTACTTACGTCATCAAGGACGCGGACGGTAGCACCAAGTTCTCGTAATTTGGTTGCGAGTGCTGAGCCGATAAATCCAGCACCGCCCGTAACAAGTACCGTACGATTTGTAAAAAAATTATTGTACCGATGACTTTTCATACAATGACATATCCTACCATTTATACTGAACACTTATGCAACTCAAATTACACAACACCCTTACAAAACAATTAGATGTGTTTGAGCCAATTGACGAGTGTGGAAAAAAGGTTACATTTTATTCTTGCGGTCCTACTGTCTATGATTTTGCACATATTGGTAACTTTCGCGCATTTTTAAACGCAGATGTACTTCGCCGGACACTAGAACTTCTCGGGTATACCGTTAACCAAGTGATGAACATCACAGATGTAGGTCACATGACAGATGATGCAGTTGCAGACGGCGGGGGTGAAGACAAAATGTTGGTTGCAGCAACTCGTCTTGCAGAATCAAAAAAATCTGGATCGCTTCCCGAGGGTATCACTGTTGATCCAACAGACCCAATGGCAATTGCTGAATTTTATGCTAACGCATTTATACAAGACAGTGAATCCCTTGGCATTCGCGTGGTCGAAGACGCACGTAAAAACCCATCCTGTATGCCTAGGCCGACACAGTACATTCAAGAGATGATCACGATGGTTGAATCACTCATCGAAAAAGGTCATGCATACGTTGCATCCGACGGGGTTGTATATTTTTCTGTTGATTCATTTACAGAGTACGGTGAACTCTCTGGGAACACTCTTGACACACTTCGGAGTGGAGAAGGTGGTCGTGTTGATATGAACACGCAGGCAGTAAAGAAAAATCCAGCTGACTTTATGTTGTGGAAACCTGACGCAACACATTTGATGCGTTGGCAAAGCCCATGGGGAGAAGGGTATCCAGGATGGCATCTTGAATGCTCAGTTATGGCGAACACTCTACTTGGAACAGAGATCGATTTGCACAGCGGCGGAGAGGATAATATTTTCCCGCATCATGAATGTGAAATTGCACAATCTCGTTGTGCAACAGGGTGCGAAACTTTTGCAAGATATTGGTTCCATACTCGATTCTTACTTGTCGATGGCGGGAAAATGAGTAAAAGCAAGGGGAACTTTTATACGCTTAGAGATCTTGTAGAGAAGGGGGCGAGCGCCGCAGCCGTACGACTTGAGCTCATCAAGACGCATTATCGATCCAATGCAAACTTTACATTGCAGGGGTTAAAAGATTCTCAACGACAAATTGACCGATGGAGACGTTTAAAGGATTGGTTGGTGCAACATCAGAGCGTGGCATCGCATCAAAACGGCCCCCTTGCTCTTGCGAAAGAACAGTTTCTCACTTCTCTTTGTGATGACATGAATGTTGCGGGTGCTATCGGAGCACTTAATGAAGCGGTGAACAAATACAACGTCGATGCTCCACCCTCGACAGGGGGCGAGTCTACACTTGTAGCAGAACTCGAATCTCTTCTCGCAATGGATTCGGTGTTGGGTGTTCTTGACCTCGATGCAAAGAGTGATTCTGGTACCCTTGATATCAAGAAAATTGATTCACTTATTGAAGCAAGACTCGTTGCGCGTCATGACAAAGAGTGGGCACGCGCTGATGAAATACGCGATGAACTTCTTGGGATGGGAATAGCGATAAAAGATGGTCCTTCTGGTACGACATGGACAAGAATTGTGCAATGAAACACAACCCTCCAATCATAGGCATCGTTGGAGGGATTGGATCGGGTAAAAGCCTCGTTGCAAACACGCTGAAAGCAAACGGTTGTATCGTCGCAGATGCGGACGAACACACGTCCGTAGCTCTTGATCGAGAGGATGTACAACGCACCCTCGTTTCGTGGTGGGGTGAGAAAGCACTCGATTCAGAAAACAAAGTTGACAGAGCGTTTGTCGCATCAATCGTGTTTGAGAACCAAGAAGAACGAGCTAGACTTGAAGGTTTACTGCATCCAATCGTTAAGGAATTGCAAGAAAAATTGTTTGCCCAAGCGCCCAAGGGAACCAAGGCGTTCATTATTGACGCACCCTTATTGTTGGAAACTGGGCTTGAAAAGGATTGCGACGCAATTATTTACGTCGATTGTCCGTTTGAAACACGCCTCAAACGAGTCATTGAGCACCGGGGTTGGAGCGAACAAGAACTAAGAAATAGAGAGGATGCACAATTTGGACTTGACAAAAAGCAGTCTTGGGCCGACTATATCATTATCAATGACGGGGACATCGCGTATGTTGAAGAGCAAGTTAGAGAAGTCCTCTCATTGATTTGTAAACCGTTCCGACATTCAAACGGAAGTGGTGAATAAAGGTATTCACCAAAACAAGTTGAATCCATTTTTATTTTTGAATACGCGTTTTTGTGAACAACGCGAAACACAGAAGGTGCAACAGCACTAACCGAGCACAATCAGAAGCGAGTTAGAAACGATGGCAAAAAAAAGAAGACGCCGTAAAAAAACGGGTGGTAGTTCAAGCGCAAGCGCGATGGTTCTCAATCCCGGAGAAGTTCCAACAGATGAGGAACTTGAGGCAGAGGTAGCAGCGCTTGACGAAAAGCTGACAAAAGCAGCACAGAAAAAATATGATCAAGCAAAAAAGGAAGGTTTTGATCTCGCTGCGTTGCAACACATGAAGAGTAAAGACCTTGGGGAGGTTGCCAAGAAAGAGAACGTTAAAAACTGGGCAGAGATGCCAAGACAAAAACTTGTGTTTGAGATACTGAAAGCTCAAGCGAACCGCCAAGGCTTGATGATTGGAGAAGGGACGCTTGAAATCATGTCAGACGGATACGGCTTCCTTCGAAGCCCAGAGTACTCATACGTTGCTTCACCAGATGATGTGTATGTGAGCCCATCACAAATTAGACGGTTTGGTTTACGAAAGGGTCAGATTGTTCGGGGTCTCATTCGACCCCCAAAAGAAACGGAAACGTATTTTGCGCTTTTACGTGTTGAAGCAATTAATGGTCGTGATCCAAAAGATGTTCATGATCTTGGCACATTTGAAAACCTCACTCCACTTCACCCCGAAGAGAGAGTTCACCTTGAAACAGAAAGCGAGATTATTGAAACACGAGTCATTGATCTCGTATCTCCAATGGGTTTTGGACAACGCGCGCTGATCGTTGCACCTCCTCGCACGGGTAAAACCGTCATTCTGCAAAAGTTGACTTCGGCGATTGCTAAAAATCATCCAGATGTCCACGTCATTGTTTTGTTAGTGGATGAACGACCAGAAGAAGTCACTGATTTTAAACGCAGCACACCCGATTCTGTCGAAGTCGTTGCAAGTACCTTTGACGAAGAAGCAACCCGTCACATTCAAGTAGCGGAAATGGTGATGGAAAAAGCTCGCAGAATGGTAGAGTTTGGCGAAAACGTTGTCATCCTTATGGATTCGATTACAAGACTTGCACGTGGATACAACAACGGTATGCCAACAACTGGAAAAATTGGTACGGGGGGTGTTGATTCAAAAGCGTTGATTCGACCAAAGAAATTCTTTGGTTCTGCGCGTAACATTGAAGATGGCGGTTCCCTCACCATTATCGGTACGGCACTTGTAGATACGGGATCCAAAGCAGACGAAGTCATCTTTGAAGAATTTAAGGGGACTGGTAACTCAGAGTTACACCTCACCAGAAAACTAGTGGAAAAAAGAATTTGGCCAGCGATTGATATCGCGGCGTCTGGCACGAGACGTGAAGAGTTATTGCTCGATCCTAAAGAACACGAACTTGTGGGCCGCTTACGCAAGGTTGTGAGCGATATGAGCCCTGTTGAAGCGATGGATATGTTGCGTTCAAGGATGGAAAAAACCAATTCAAACGCAGAGTTCTTAATGACAATGAATTTAGGCTAAACGGACTGTTTGGACAGACCGCGTCGGTGTGCGTATAGTTCTTGGAGACCACATGCAAGTTACAGTAAAAAAAAGAGCGTTTACAATTGTCGAGTTAATGGTTGTGATTTCTGTGATCGCAATTTTGTCAGCTCTTCTTATCACTGCTGTGACAAGATCGTTAGGTGCAGCAAAAACCGCCGAAGCACAGAACAGAATGCGTGAAATTCACACCATGATGCAAACGTGGAGCGGTGGTAATAACGGAAGGGTCCTACCGAGTCAATTCAACTTTTCAGATGAGGCGGCTGCTGGGACCCCGATCCATGTGAGAAGTGACGAACATTTAGAGGATGATCGCTACACTGGAACGTGGACAGATATTTTGTGGGTAGAAAATGAAATGCACGAGACGTACGGGTTGCATGAGTCTGAAGAGGAAGAACGAGATCACCTGCGTTGGAAATCTGATTCGCCTGGTGCGGATATCTATGCTGTGCGGAAATTGTTTGACAATCCGTTCCGTTCAACAATGCCAAACACTCGCAACGCAAGCGGTCGATTACCATTGCCTCGTCCGTATGGAGATGGAGCGAGAGAGATTGATCTGCAGGGGTATTTTGCTGCGAATGATTTCTTTGATGCAAGAAGTGATGCAGACGGGCACCCCGATGCGGATGATGGGCAAAACGCAGAACCCTCAAAAGTCGATCGGTATTACACCTATGGAATGCTTGATGCCCCTGCAAAATCACTGTATCTAGTCGATTCTGTCGCAGGTGAAACAATTGCACACAAAACAATCTCTGGTGATGATGATGAATCAGCGTGGCTCTACGACTTTGGGAAGGGAACCATTTCATTAAGTGACTCTACGGGGATGAACTCAGATCCAACTGGTGAGATTGATTATCGCTATGGGTCTCAGGAGGGTTCTTGCCTCATTTTGATGCTTGATGGACATGTCGCGCAGGAAGTTCCTTGGACTCGCCTTGGGCTTGATAACCCCATGAGTGGAGGGGGACCAGATCGGACGACACTTCAGGGTCGTGGGATCCGTGTTGGCAACTTAACCAAGAAGGTGCGGTCGCAGTAAAAAGCGGGTTTTTTGCTTCAAAATAGTCAAAAATAACAAAATCTCATCATATAAATGATGGGGAACCCCTTGCCTTTATTTGAGGTTTAGGTACACTCTCCCTTCCGCCCATCGCTGGGCGGTTTTATAATAGTGGGCTTACCACAGGGGTGTATATTCGCGACCCAAGGATGGGAAGAACAGAGCATCGCGAGCCGTGAGTTTGGACTAGGTCAGGAACTAGGATGGCAAACTGTGAGCGCTCGTTTTTAGGATTGCCACCGTAGCTCAGTGGTAGAGCGCACCCTTGGTAAGGGTGAGGTCACGGGTTCAAATCCCGTCGGCGGCTTGAAACTACCTTGTTGCAGATGGTCTGTAACAATTTGAATAGAAATGTCGAAACGGTTCACGTGAACCACCTCGACAAGTAACGGAAAAGCTATCAGGACGAACGGTGCGCAGCACACGTCCTAGGAACAGGAGATTTCACGATGGCCAAGGAGACATTTGTTCGTAATAAGCCCCACGTGAACGTTGGCACGATTGGGCACATTGACCACGGTAAGACAACTTTGACTGCAGCGATCACGAATCGTCAATCAGCAAAGGGTCTTGGCGACGCTCGAGCGTTTGATCAGATCGATAACGCTCCTGAGGAAAAAGCACGTGGTATTACCATTGCAACGAGCCACCAAGAGTACGAAAGTGATATTCGTCACTATGCACACGTTGACTGCCCAGGTCACGCTGACTACGTGAAGAACATGATTACAGGTGCTGCTCAAATGGACGGCGCAATTCTTGTTGTCGCTGCAACTGACGGCCCAATGCCACAAACTCGTGAGCACATTCTTCTTGCACGCCAAGTTGGTGTACCAAGAATTGTTGTTTTCATGAACAAGTGTGACATGGTTGACGACGAAGAACTACTCGAACTCGTTGAAATGGAAATTCGGGAACTTCTAAGTTCCTACGATTTCCCTGGAGATGACATTCCAATTATTCGAGGTTCAGCGCTCAAATCGCTTGAAGCAGAAGGCAAAGATGATGAAATTTGCAAGCCAATCGATGAACTTATCGAAGCTTGTGACTCATACATTCCTGAGCCAGAACGAGAAACAGACAAAGACTTCCTCATGCCAGTTGAAGACGTGTTCTCCATCAAGGGTCGAGGTACTGTTGTGACAGGACGAATTGACCGCGGTGTTGTTAAAGTTGGTGACGAAGTAGAAATCGTTGGACTAAACAATGAGACAGCGAAAACAACAGTGACAGGTGTTGAAATGTTCCAAAAAATTCTTGATGACGCACAAGCAGGCGACAACGTTGGTTGTCTTCTCCGTGGTGTTGACAAGGATGACATTGAACGTGGCCAAGTGCTTGCTAAACCAGGTAGCATTACACCACATACAAAATTCGAAGGCGAAGTGTATGTTCTTACAAAGGAAGAGGGTGGTCGACACACACCATTCTTCACTGGCTACAAACCACAGTTTTACTTCCGTACAACTGACGTCACAGGCAAGTTGGAACTCATGGGCGGCGCCGAAATGTGCATGCCTGGCGATAATGTCCAGATGGCGATCGACCTAGAAGACAAACCGATCGCAATGGAAGAAGGACTTCGATTTGCTATTCGTGAAGGTGGCCGCACCGTAGGTTCTGGTGTTGTTACTAAAATCGTTGAGTAACGTTATTTCTTGATTCAAAAAAGGGGGAACCCTGTTCCCCCTTTTTGAATCATCTTTGTGGCTATTTGGTCCACAAGTAAAGAGGTTTGAACAATGGCCAAGAAGGCAACTGATCGAGAATATGTGTGGCTTCAATGCACCGAGTCAGGCGATCTTAACTATCGCACAAGCATTCGCGTAAAAGGCGGTATTGATGAAAAAGTCAAAGATGGCTTTAAAAAATATTGTCCAAGACTTCGCAAGCACACACTTCACAAGATCAAGCGAAAGTAACACCGCGCTATGAGGCGCTAGACGTCGGTAGCTCAATTGGCAGAGCAGCGGATTCCAAATCCGCAGGTTGAGTGTTCGAGTCACTCCCGACGTGTTCTCGGATAAGTCCCGCAAACGCACAGTTTGCAATCGAAAGGATAGTCATGGCTGCAGGAATCTATAAACAAGGTCAAGGGTACTGGGTACGACTCATGTCGGCGATCGGATTCGGTTTGTTGTCGCTGATGGGTGTTGCTTGGTTGTGGGACCAGGTGAATGGAATCCAAATCGGTGATATTGAACCCGTTTTCATATCCGCAGCAGTTACGATTATTGTGATGCTTTTTTGTGGCTCGCTGGGGTATTACCTCATTGGTCGTAAACCCAAAACTGTGGAATTTATGATTTCCACTGAGGGTGAAATGAGAAAAGTGAATTGGTCAACAAAAAGAGAAATTGTTGGTTCAACCATTTTGGTAATTTTGCTTACAGCTTTCATAAGTGTTTTCTGCCAAATTGCAGACCTTGGTTTTTCCGCATTTTTCCAATCTGTCGATGTTTTGCAATCTTCTTAATGAGGGACATCGAAGAAAGAGGCAATGAATAGTATGACTGACTCAGAAAAGAACATCGAAACGACCCAAACCCACGATGCATCCTCAGAAGCGGTTGCAACGAACGAAACTGCTCCCAACGCATGTACTGACTCGTCTGAAACAACACCAGCGACTGTGACACCCCACGTTCCCGAAGAAGTTTCCTGTGGTGAAGAATCGCAAACTAGAGAAGGTATGAACTGGTTCGTTCTTCGGGTGGCTTCAAACAAAGAAGATTATGTGAAATCAGCTCTTGATCGCAAAGTGGAAATCGAGGGAATGCAGCATTTGGTTGGTCGAATTATGGTACCAACGGAAAAAACAAAAACCCTTTCTAAAACTGGCAAAGCAAAAATTACTGAAACAAAACTGTACCCAGGGTATATTTTTGTAGAAATGAAACTGGAAGAGCAGCGGATTTCTCAGGACATCTTTTTTCTCATTAAGGAAACAACGGGTGTAGGAGACTTTGTGGGCACGGCTGGTAAACCAACCCCAATGTCAGCCGAGGAAGTAGACAAAATGCTTTTCGATTCACAGGCACCCGATGAAGTCGCAGAAGTTCGACTCGAGTTTAATGTCGGTGATCATGTGAATATCAAGGACGGTCCGTTTATGGGTTACGAAGGAACTGTTGACGAAATTTTCCCAGAGAAGGGTGTCGTCCGCGTGCTCGCAACTGTGTTTGGACGGCAAACCCAGATCGAAATCGAATATTGGATGATCGAAAAAGCCGAGTAAATCAACGTATTACGTTCGTGGCAAAAAAGAATGCACAGGTTGCTAGCATTCACGATTTGGACGAAAATGGTATTGTTCTCGTATGTCACAAGCTCAAACCGAAATCGAAACCACGATAGATTCATTTCGCAGTGATTATCAACGGGCAAGGGAAGAAATAGCAAAAGCCGTCGTGGGGCACGATGAAGTTGTTGATGGTGTGTTGACCTGTCTTTTTGCAGGAGGGCATGCGCTTCTAGAAGGAGTTCCCGGTCTTGGAAAAACGCTGCTCATTCGCACGCTGAGTGAGGCTCTAGATCTTTGTTTTTCACGGATTCAATTTACACCTGACCTTATGCCAGCAGACATTACGGGCACCACAGTTGTGGTTGAGTCAGATCAAGGGCGATCGTTTGAATTCCGCAAAGGACCCCTGTTTGCACAAATGGTACTCGCTGATGAGATAAATCGGGCAACACCAAAAACACAATCCGCGTTGTTAGAAGCAATGCAAGAAAAGTCGGTGACTGTTGGTGGCGAGACCCACCAGTTGCAACGCCCGTTCTTTGTGATGGCAACACAAAATCCAATTGAACAAGAGGGCACCTATCCTCTACCAGAAGCTCAACTTGACCGTTTCTTTTATAAACTTCACGTTGGATATTCCGATCGTTCTCAACTCATGGAAATCATTGATAGAACGACAAGTGGGTATCAACCGTCCATCGAAAAGGTTCTTGATACTGAAAAGATCATTCAATATCAAGAAGTAATACGGAATGTTGATTTACCAAGTGATGTACAAGATTATGCAGTTCGGTGTGTGCTTGCCACACATCCAGAGGCAGAAGTTGCGACCCCTCAGGTGAAATCGTTTTTACGCTTTGGTGCATCACCACGGGCCGCTCAAACACTTGCACTAGCCGGAAAAGTGCATGCCTTACTTGCGAGTCGAAATGTTGTTGCTGCAGAGGATATCCAACGAGCGGTGTTGCCCGCTCTTCGGCATCGGTGTATTCTCAATTTTGAAGCCGAAGCCGAGGGTATGACAACAGATGCCATTCTCACGAACCTTGTCGAGACTCTTCCGCTTGTTACCTCTTGAACGGATTACATCTATGAAACTATTTTCATTCGTGTCGATTTTCTTTGTCCTTTTTCAAGCAAATGCAGAATCGTTTGATGCAAAACTCGACCTGCACCTTACAAAACAATTCGATAGTTCAATTGATACTGGTGGACAAGTAGAGGCATCCCGCTACGGCGCCGAGTTTCGCCTTGATTACACCGCAACCGAAGACGATGTGTTCCAGTTGCGATATCAATACCAACGTGATGATTGGACGTTCTCTGGCTCTACAGGAATGGGAAACGACAACCCTTGGGGTCTAGTGACAACAGTTGACCTCGCTCTGCAATGGACACATCAGTTAAACGAAACAACGCAATTGTTTGGTGGTCCAATTGTAAAATGGAGTAGTGATGATGGTGCAAACCAATCTGACTCCGATGTTTTTGGTGGCATGGCTGGATTTGCACATGCATTTTCTGACAACCTAGTTCTTGGGGGTGGACTGGGTGTTATTGAACAACTTGAAGACGATGACAGGTTGTTTCCTGTTCTAGTTCTTGATTGGAAACTGAAGGACGACCTGAAACTTACGAGTGATATTACGACTCGGTTTGGCAGTCGAATTGGTGTCGAGTTGGTTTGGTCCCCACTCGATGCGTGGACTTTGGGTGCCGGAATATCCTATGACTACAGCAGGTTCAGACTTGACGATGTTGGGTATGCCCCAGATGGTGTGGGCGAGGCAACGTCAATGCCGCTGCACCTAAGAGCAACATTTCATCCATCTGAAACTGTGGATATCACCATACTTGCAGGTGTTGTATTCAGCGGAGAGCTCTCTGTTTACGACTCGGCTGGCAGTACATTGCAGTCAGAAAATTACAATTCTGCCGGTGCAATAGGAATCCTCGCACGTTTCCGTTTCTAGTTTTTTCCTCCGCGGCAAAAGAGGCTGCACAAGTTGCAATCATTTTAAGAATCGCCACAGAGTTGCGGAGAAGAGTTTTCCTGAACTTTCGTCTGGGCACTTAGACGACGAGAAGATATTTATTGAACTGTTGGTGTAATTGGAACTGAATCGATGGTATTCCAAAGAGTGGTGTTTATCACAACAGGCGCTGGAATTATGTTCCAGGGAACGCAGGGGAGTGGTGCCGTTTCAATTTGGTCGCTATTTCCATGCGTGCGAACTATTGCAAAAGATACCTGTCCATTGCGAATGAATGAGTCTGGAAGAACAACTCGCGCAGACCAACGATCAGATTCTGAATTTGTAAATATTGAAAGGTTGTTGTGCGAAACCCCTGTAGGCTGAATGACAACTGGGGGTAAACCATTGAGAAACAACGTGACGGCTTCGGTTCCAACGGGTATCTCACCAGTGTTTGTTTCAGGATTACTTTCATTCCCATAACACTTCAAAAATAATTCCCAACTGCCTTTGATGAAACGCACTTCAACAAGAGTTTTCATTGAATCATCAACCGGAGTCACATAGCCACGCCGCAAAGTTGCCAGTGTCCAAGTAGGAGAAAGAGGTGGTAGCCGCAAATATGGCGGCTTGGCATCGAGCGTTTTTTCTTCAATTGGAAAAACAGTTGAGCCAACATTGGTCCTAAGTCGAAGTTTTTGTGTTGAAGGTGTGACGACTGGGCCAAAGATAGATAGATCTACTGTTTGCGGTCTTTCTATCGTCACAAGATCAGTTTCATAAGGTGGGACTTCGACAGCGAGGGGAATTTCGTTCTCACCTTCCCATTGAAACCGGCACAACGTGGGCGTTGGACTACTGTTTGCAAATTTTAACGTAACTGTATCACCAAAAATGGAAGCAAACCAAACAAGAGAACGAGACTGCACGTCACACCAACGCAAGGCTTGCGTTGCACGTTGTTTACTTGTGAGTGTTTCATCTACTAAAATGCTGAGTAACTCCTCAAGACTTTGTGGAGAATCTACCCAACACGCAAATCGATGACTTCCATCGCTTGCAGTGTCGGTCAGCAAATCTCTACAGGTTGCAGCAACACTTCGGCTAGCAGATGCCAAGTTCGTAAAGCCAATTCTCCAAAGTTGTTCTCCATAAAGAGCAGCCAAATATTCAACACTTGTATTGTTTGGAGGTTCTGGCGGAAGTTTTTGAACTCTCGATGCGAGAAGACACCAACGCCAATAGTGAATGGCATTTGTCGGAGGCAAATAGGCTGCCCGTTCGTAAACGAGTTGTTTATCAGAATCTGCATTTGTAAAATCAATATCAGGAAAAGTGGGCGGAAGATCTAGCCACTTGGGAAAAATGTACTCGGAGCCAAAAAAAACCGATCCGGTAACATCAGGGGGAACCTGAACAAACAAAACAGGTCCACTCATAGTATCTTTTGGATGGATGGACGCTGTCGAGTCGGAACTTGTAATTGGGCGAACGAATACTTGGTCATCAACCCAAGAGGATGTGTCGGAGTTGACTTCGACCCATCCCAAAAGTCCCTCTGCAATTCTACCGTCTTCAAATGTGACGGGAATAGTCGTTGGCCATTGATCACCCTGTTCATTGCTTAACAAGGGAACCATGAGTACACCACCCTTTGCTGCGGCAGGGGATGTGTTTTTAGAGACTATCGAATCTATTGGAATGGCATAAGAAGGTGCAACAAAAAACAATCCAAACACGCAAACAAGTGTGTTCAACAAGCGTTTCATGAACTTGATTGGGCGGCGTTTTTGCACGTATTAATAATTGCAACAGTTTCAGCTACTGCAAGTTCAAGGGTATCGTTGACGATGAAAAAATCGTACGCCCCACTACTTCTTGCAAGTGCAATCTCTTGTTTTGCCTCAGAAAATCGTCGTCGAATTGCATCTTCATCATCACGTCCGCGAGCCGTTAATCGTCTGAGCAATTCCTCTTCGCTTGGCGGAAGAATAAAGAAACGAAGCGATTCTTTCATATTGTCTCGGACTTGTATACCGCCCTGGACGTCAATGTCGAGCAGCATCAATCCTCCCTCCGCAAGGACTTTGTTCACCGGCTCTCTTAGAGTTCCATACCTGTGACAGTGGAACACTTCTGCATGTTCAAGAAAGGCGTGTTCTTGTACAAGTGCTTCAAATTTTTCATTTGTAATAAAATAATAATCTACTCCATCTGTTTCACGATCACTCTTTGGCCTTGTTGTCGCGGAAACACTAAAAACAGCATGAAGTTCCTCACGAACCCGATGCACAATGGTCGTTTTTCCAACTCCAGAGGGGCCAGAAATCACAATCAAGGCACCTTGTTTGCTGTTTGAGGACATTTGGAGAGTGTATCGCAGTTTGGTTGTCGTTACGAGCCATAAACCTGATTGAAGGCCGCTGCTCTGGTACAATGACGGAATGTCTCTCCCAAGAGTCGCCATTGTAGGAAGACCAAATGTAGGCAAGTCAAGCCTGATGAACCGCCTTGCTCGCAAGCGGATTTCTATCGTTGATCCTACTCCAGGTGTCACGAGAGACCGTGTCAGCGTGGTACTCGAAATAGAACCCCCGAAGAACACCCCCAAGGGTACACCAACTCGGTTTGCGGAACTCCATGACACAGGTGGCTGGGGCGTCTACGTGGTAGAAGGCGCACACATCGATGATGCTGGCTGCGATCTTAGAGCGTTGACTGACGATATAGAATCACAAATCCGCGAGGCAATGGAATGTTCGGAACTTATTGTATTTGTGACGGATGCTCAATCTGGAGTTACGCCTCTCGATGAAACCGTTGCAAAGTTGTTGAGGCGATCAGGTGCACTATCAAAAACCTTGGTCGTTGCAAACAAAGTCGATTCACGCTCTTGGGAAGCGCATGGACACGAAGCCGCCTCGTTGGGGTTGGGAGAAGTTCTCTGTGTATCTTCTACAAGTGGTCATGGAATTACAACACTTACGAATGCAATGTGGGAACAGCTTGGCGATCTTGGAGAAGTAGAACAACAAAAGGATGAACTACGTCTCTCAATCGTGGGAAAAAGGAATGCGGGAAAATCTTCATTTATCAACGCACTCGCAGGTGAACAAAGAGTGATTGTGTCTGAAATTGCGGGAACCACAAGGGATGCTGTAGATGTTCAATTTGAAATTAACGGCAAAATTCTCACTGCAATAGATACTGCTGGTGTACGCAAACAAAAAAGTTTTGCGGATGATATAGAGTTTTATGCGTATAGAAGAATGCTGAACTCAATACGACGTTCAGACGTCTCAGTGTTGTTGCTTGATGCAACGACCCGAGTTTCACAAGTAGACAAAAAACTCTCAACTGAGTTACAACGGCAATTCAAACCCACCGTCATAGTTGTCAATAAATGGGATCTTGTCGACGACGATGTCTCACCAGAAGACTATCTAGAGTATCTCACAAAAGAATTACGTGGGTTAGATTACGCTCCGATTGTTTTCATTAGTGCTAGCGAGGGCGAAGGAATTGAAGACGCTGTTGCGATGGCGTTTAATCTTAAAGAACAGACCTCCCACCGAGAGACAACAGGCAAACTCAACGCCGTTATGCAAGAAATTCTAAAAGAGCGCGGTCCATCGTCTCGTTTGGGAACAGTTGCAAAATTGCTCTTTGTCTCCCAAATTGGCGTTGCTCCTCCGACAATAGCGATCGTTGTGAACGAGCCATCAATGTTTGAAGGTCAATATGAACGTTATCTGATGAATAGACTCCGAGAAGAATTACCCTTCAGTGAAGTTCCGATTCGTCTGCTCTTCACAAAACGCCAACGAAAAACACTCGAAGAACTGAAACGAGAAGGTCGAACCGCTACAATAGAATCGCTTACGCGTTCTAACCCATCTGTTGGTCAGGCAATTGATGGTGCTGATACCCTTCCTGACGACACACTAGAAGAATAATCACGAATGTATTCGTGATTCTGTAGCGCGGCACTAGCAAATGTCAATTTTCCCTTTACCTATTTTTGAGGCTGATGAAGATCCCTCTCGTCGAGATGCTCTTACTCTTGAAGAACAACTTGAAGCTATTGAATCCCCAGAAACAATGGTGGTTCGATTTGGTTCTATGCTTGAGATCGGCGAGTACAAACCAGCGAACGATATTCGAGCCGGTTGCGGTTCAAAACTAGTTGCAAGAACACATCGGGGTACAGAACTTGTCGATCTTTTAACAACAACGTGCTCGAACTCTGGATGTGGCCAATCGATTTCACGAGAAGAAATGCTGCAATATATTGAGAACTCGGGAGGTCAAAAATTTCCCTTTCATACGAATGGGCGAGTTTTGCGAATTGCTACGCAAGAAGACATGGCAAGAATGGATTCGCTTCGAGCAAAAACAAAAGAATATTTGACAACAGTTACCAGAATGATCGAGACGCATCAGCTGCAAATGAAAATGGTTGAAGTTGAAGCAATTCTTGGCGAAGAGCTTCTTACGTTCTATTATCAAGCAGAGAACAGGGTTGATTTTCGGAAACTAGTCCAAGAGTTAGCAAAACTGTATTCAACACGAATTGAGATGCGGCAAGTTGGTTCACGTGATGAAGCAAGACTTGTTGCGATTAATGAACGGTGTGGCGAATATTGCTGTTGTAAGAGCTTTCTTAAAGTACTCACGCCAGTTTCTATGCGGTCTGCAAAACAGCAAAAACAAACACTTGACCCCAAGAAAATATCCGGCAGATGTGGTCGACTCATGTGCTGCCTGCGGTATGAAGATCAAACATACCGCGAGTTGAAACGCAATCTTCCGCACAGGAAAACTCGGGTAGGAACACCTGAAGGTCCAGGTATTGTCCTCGATGGGAAAATTATTACGCAACTTGTGCTGGTATCCCTAGAACACGATCAAAGGCAAATAGCAGTTCCAGTAGAGGAGTTGAGTGATCCTGATACGTGTCCTCGACCTTGGGAAGAAGATCAGGTTTCGACAGAACGCACAACCGACGGTGAGAAGAAGGAGACTCAGAAGAAGAGAAGAAATCAAAAGCGCCGCCGAAGAAGAGGATCTCAAAAAGGAAAAAACACCGAACAACAAGGTTCTCAACCACAAAAGAATGCAGAGCGTGGCGCGACAAAGAAGAAAAAACGTCGTCGTCGCCGCCGTCGGAAAGGTGGGGGACAACAGGGTAATTCTCAGGGAAGTAGTTCAGAGTAAACTGTACAACTATGCATCAGGAGCAACAGGTAGAGAGCACTGGAGTTATCAAGACGATTCAATCGTTGGTCGTTGCGTTCGTATTGGCGATGGTCTTTCGCGGGTTTGTGGTCGAGGGTTTTGTGATACCTACGGGATCAATGGCCCCTACACTTTTGGGTCAACATTTACTCAAACACAGCGATCAGACAGGTCAATATTTTCCAGTTGGGTTTGACGCCGGGAGAAACATCAATCCAGATCGTTTTGTCGACCCTCTGCTTGGTAGAAGGATGCCACTTCCAAAAGCAGAATCGAAAAAAGTCATACCCAGAAGTGGTGATCGTGTCCTAGTTCTCAAAACAATCTATCCGTTTTTTGAACCCGAGCGATTCGATGTCGTTGTGTTCAAAAATCCGACTGACACACAAGGGGTAGCAGCAAATTACATTAAGCGTTTGATTGGATTGCCAAACGAAACCCTTTGGATTGTCGATGGTGAAATATTTGCGAAGAAAGGGAACGGAGCATTCCATGTGCAGCGTAAGCCGGAACACATCCAACAAACTCTCTGGCGGCAGATATCGAACAGTGATGCGATTCCTACCGACACGTTAGCGTTGCCCAAACACTGGAGTGGATCCCCTTGGGAACCAACACCCGAGAACGATTGGGAAATTGATGGTCGTCGATGGACCTGCACTGGAGAAACAGCGACTCTCACCTGGGATCAACACAAAATGCCAATTGATGATTGGCTCTCCTACAACATGCTTATGCCATCTGGGCGACAAGAACCCATGTCAGATATACGAGTCGGTGCAACAATTACTCCAAAAGATGATGCATTGTCAGTTACATTTATATTGGAAGCTGTTGGGCACAAGTTTACGTGGAACATCCATGGTTCGAGTGGCACGATTACGAAGCAGATTATTGGTGAGAGTACAACAGAGCAAGTTTCATTTGATGTTGATCGTATTCAAAGAGGGGACCCAGTACGGGTTGAGTTTTGGCACGTTGATCAAATGTTAGCGATGTATATCAACAACAATCGGGTGGCAGAGATGTTGTACGATTATGGTCCAGAAAAACGATTACGTTTGATTACTCGAGCGGACGAATCTGTTCCTGTAGAGGAAATTGCTGGCCGTGGTGGTGTTGCTCCTAAACTGACCTGGAAATTTTCCCACGCCAATTTTGTTATGGAAAAAGTAACAGTTGATCACGATCTGTATTATCGAAGTGGTCGTCTCCCTGCTAGGGCAACAAAAAACCCAACTACTTCTGGGAATGAAAAACTTGTTGCGATAGGATCACCTGCGTTTGGGACTCACCCTGAAAAACTAGCCGTGCTAGGTGATAATCAATTTATGATGGCGGGAGATAACAGTGCGTATTCTCTCGATGGTCGCCTGTGGGGAAACCCAGATGAGTTTGTCGCCACACAAATTGACACAGCGCCTTTTGTGGTACACCGAGATTTGCTCATTGGGAAAGCGTGGTGTGTGTATTGGCCGGCTCCATTTCGGGTTGGAAATTTTCCAATCGTTCCAGATTTCGGGTCGATTCGCTTTATACGCTAGATCCAATTACACAACTGCTGAATCCTGCTAAACCGCATAAACCAACCACAGGATCCTACATTGCTCTAGATCGTCATGAGCAGAGACGATGTGTGTTTGGTATGTCGTACCGCAGTCAACGTATCTTTGGAACCACCGACCATCCTATTGCGATGCATTTTGGGAATGACGAGGTTATTCGGTTGATGCAAACAAAAGGGATTGACACGCTATCTCTTCGTGCTGCATTTGAGGTTTCATCGAAGGATGGCGCTGGTCTTCGAGAGGCAATACAGAATTTTCGGTCACGAGAAGTTGTTATTTGTACTTCATCATCTGCCCTATTGGTGTCGCATATTCGCACAGATTGTAATGCGACTGAAGAGGAAGTCACACACCTTTTGTGTGAACGGAATAGTCGTTGGAATAACTGTTCGATCAGGCAGTTGCCCTTGTTTACAAATATACAACACGGGTCTCAATCAAAAGCGCAGCAAGAAATATTGTGTGTAGGTGTAGAGCACGCAGTAATTCAAGAATGTACAGAAATTGCGGAAGCTGCAAAACTGAAAGTACGTAGAATCACAGTCCCAGTACACGCAACGTTACGTGCATTTGATCGACTGTACCGCCGTGAAGGTGACGAGGCAATGACATCGATGCTTGTTGATTTTGATGAGAAGCAAGCAGTTGCGATGATCGCGCATGGAATGAACCTTGTAGTTGCACGCTCAATGCAGTGCACACTCGAGATGCAGCCTGCGAAAAAATGGAGTACATCACCAGCACTAATTCCGGCTTGTGCAGAGCAAAACGAGTTTGAACGGCGAAACTGTTCAACACCTCGAGGTATGTGTGAAACTCAGGATCACAGGAATAACAATGCTACAACATCGCAGCACTCTTTCGTTAGTGAGTTGCAACGATGCATGAGGCATCACAGTTCTTTGTTTCCAGATCGTGCGATTGATCGTGTCGTGTTTAGTGGAACTGGGGCACTCCAAACGGAAACTTGTTCATCTGTTGCAACCGATTTGGAATTACAGGGATTTATCTCTGACCCATCAGCTTGGATCGAGGGGGCAGACGAACTCGCGGGTGGACCAGTATGGACAACCGCGGCGGGACTTTGTTTAGCGCATTCGAGGCAAGTACCATGAGCCACCCATTTGATGATTTTTTGCCACAAGAATGGCACGATCAAAAAAGAGACCGCAGAGTGTTTCGTTATGGGATGATTCTAGTTGCTCTCGTTGTGACTACCACTTTTTCAGCGTTTACCTCCACAATGTCTAGCTGGAGATCTGTGTTTGAAGACCAACAAACGGTTTCAACAAGATGGGAAGATGCGCGGGAACGGGTGAAAGAATATCTACGAGCAGATCAAACGTTAAAAGATGCCATTGAACAGTCGCGGTCGATCGATTCAATTGTAGATAGCACACCCAAATCTATTTTGTTATATGAAATGACGTCATTGTTACCATCTGAAATGTTGTTCGATGCGATTCGTATTGACCGAAGATCTCGGCCAAATGAAGAAGGTGTCCAAAAAATCGTCAACTTAATACATGTTTCAGGAGTTGCACCAAATGATGCTACCGTTTCCACATATGTAGAAAGTTTAAAAAATTCATCGAAGTTCACAAATGTTGCGCTGCAATATTCACAACAAAAACTTCAGGGAGAAACGCGCAATTTCGCAATAACGATGGAAGTGAAAAACGTACTACATTCAGTAATCGCCGAGGCGATGCCATGAGAATTCCTTTTAGATACACAGTGTTAATAGCCGTACTTGTTCTAACACCAATCTTGGCGTGGGCAACAATATACAAGCCCGCGAATTCGACTGTCGAAACTGTGGCAAGTGAAATTAGAAACCGTACAAAACGACTTGCAAATCTAGGTGCGTTCAACTCGCAGTATCGCCAACTCCAAGCATCAATTCGCGAAATTGAAAACACAAATGAAAAACTGTTGGGAAGACTACCAAAAGAGCATCAAGCTGAGCAGTGGCTTGGGGAAGCCTCATTGGCTGCTGAAAGTTCAGGCTTAGCCGTGAGAAGTGTGACACTATCTAGCAGTACGGATAAGGAAAACTGGGGCATTCTTCCTGTAAACATGGAGGTAAGCGGTTCATTTGCAGGTTTGTATGAGTTAATACAAAAGTTTGAGCGAATGGAACGCTTGTTTCCAATTCACAGGTTAGATATTCGAAAGACAAGTGAAACGTCGGTTGATGCAACTCTTGTGCTTCATCTTGTGTTTGTTGGTGAGGGGGGATCTCCGTGAAGCGACTGAAAGGCCTACTCGAAATGAGCAGTTCCGTACCAATCTTTGTCGTATTTGCTGCAACCCTCGCAGCAACAGAACTTCTTGTCATGTGGTTCATTGCGCCTACCTCTTACGATCTGATACGCCAAGAAGAAGACTATGTAATGAACGAGATTTTTGGCGAGCAAGGAGAATTGACAAAACAAATCGAAACTGACGCAACAATACGTGCTGCAAAGGAACTGACCTTGAAACTATGTATGGGTGCAGAGCAATGGCAAAAACCACTTGTACACAAACATCCGTGTTCTCAACAGATTAGTCCTGTTGAACAAGCGACTCTCACCTCCGAGCCCTCTGAATCAATGAAGGAATATCAGCATTTCCTTGAAATTGCAGACAGGGCGATACTCGAGTTAACCGTACGTTCAATTATGCGGGGTACTGTTTCCTTAGCGAACATTAATGGAACAATTTACCGAGAGGGCGACACCCTACTTCTTAAAGAAAGTGAAGGAGCGTTTCGTATAACCGCTATCGATGTGGACGCCGTATTTTTATCCTTCCACATTCCAAACGAATCGGTTACAACCGAATTTGGAGAGATTAACCGTACGCTGCAATTAACTCGAGGTCTATCTGGCTCATTTGCTGATGCAGGGAACACTGAATGAAACAACTCAACACACATGCACAACCAGTAGAGTCTCACGCGTCGAAACTTATGAATTTGTTGTGGGAACGGAATCTCTTAGACAAAGAACAAAGAGAAGTTGTGCTGTTGTTGCAAAAAAATCCTAGGGGTAGATCGACATCACAAATGCTCATCGATGCTGGTGTAAACGAAGAGGAAGTGCAACGCGCAGTAGCGGATTTGTCAGGAATATTGTTCACTAAGGTTGAACAAGAAAATATTGATTACGAGTTAGCAGAGAAAATTGGTTTTTCTTTTTGTCAAGAGCACGCTATTGTTCCCGTTTGTCTCGATGGGGAACGATATGTAGTATCTCAATCCCCAGACGCAGTGTTTCTAGTAGAGGAACTTTGCGGTGCTGTCATGCACGGTGTTCGACAAGCCATCGGAACTAGTCGAGAAATAGAATCAGTATTAGCATGTTTTGGTGAAGAGGTGCACTCTAGCAAGAGTGAAGATCAGGGCGCTCAGGATCAACTAGATGCTGCAGAAGAGTACACGCTCGATTTAGAAAGTACGGTTGCTGAAGCAGATTCATCCCCCGTTGTCACCTTTGTGACAACCATGATTTCCACAGCTGTTCGAGAGGGTGCTTCTGATATCCACTATGAACCAAGTGATACACAATCAAGAGTTCGGTATAGGATCGATGGTGTACTACACGACTTGCTTGAATCTCCTAAGCGACTGCACACAGCGGTCGTGAGTAGAATAAAAATACTCTCTCGCCTTGATATTTCAGAACGAAGGCTTCCGCAAGATGGAAGAATTCGCGCCACGATTTTGGGAAGAGCATTAGATTTGAGAGTATCAACAGTTCCTACTCCAAAGGGAGAAAAAGTGGTGTTGCGATTGTTAGATGACAGAAATATTCGAGTTGGGCTTGAAGATTTAGGATTCCGTTCTGAAGTACTTGCTGCATGGGATAGGGAAATCAAATCTCCGAATGGAATTGTTCTTGTGACCGGACCAACTGGGTGCGGTAAAACGACAACACTGTATTCCTCGCTTCAAGCAATGGATCGAAACAAACTAAACATATCTACGGTTGAAGACCCAGTGGAATATGATTTAGATGGTATTACACAAATACAGATTCACGACCAAATCGACATGACCTTTTCTCGTGCGTTGAGAGCTTTGTTGCGTCAAGATCCAGACGTAGTTCTGTTGGGTGAAATACGGGATAAGGAAACCGCTAGTGTTGCAATACAAGCGGCTATGACAGGGCACCTTGTACTCTCAACATTGCATACAAATGACGCGCCATCATCTTTGACAAGGCTCATCAATATTGGAGTTGAACCTTTCTTGGTTGCCTCAGCAGTGAATGCTGTCCTCGCACAACGTTTGGCAAGAAAAGTGTGCAAACACTGTGTCACGTTCAAACGTCCAACAGATGAAGAGCGGGAGTTGTTTAGTGATCTTCTTGTGGAGAAAATCCCACACGCTGTTGGTTGCAACAAATGTCGGGGGAGTGGCTATAGTGGCCGACTCGGTGTGTACGAGCTCTTGTTGATGAACGAGGAGCTTCGAGACATCATCGCAAGTAACCCAACCATTACAACATTCCAGAATCACTGCATTGCATCCGGTATGCAGAGTTTGCGAACAGATGGCCTTACAAAAGTTGCAAGTGGGCTTACTACCCTTGAAGAACTCCTGCGGCTCACCTAACAACACACCGTGGGTGGATCCATTTAGACGAAGGGAGTAATGACGAGGATGCACCAGCAAACTGCAGCAATGCCAGTTTTTCCGAGTACGCCGAGGATTCGACCAATAGTCGCGCCGGAAGCAGATTTTGCCAGACCCCCAGCAGTGGTTGGAGACTTGTCAGTAAGTTCACCAAGGATCGCGCCGGTGAACGTGCCAAGGACTGCTCCGATGAGCGTTCCTATGACTGGGATTGGAATAAATGGAGTAAGTACAAGACCACCGACAATTCCTCCAATGATCGCTCCAATCATGCATCTGCGTGAACCCCCTCCAACTTTTGCACCAAGTGCACCTGCGCCCATTTCCATGACTTCCCCGATGATTGCTAAGCCGACACAGACACCAAGGGTGGTCCACCCCCAAGTCTCACCGTCCCCCCAAGAGGAATCAAAAAGTTCGATACAAATCGCAATTGCCACCATGATCCACGTCCCAGCTAACCCAACTAGTGCGAGTAAGACACAGCTCGCTGCAACGAGAGCAAACAGAACAAGAATGAGCACAGTAATCCAATCCATCACGATCCTTTCTGAAACATCATGACTTCCCCCACAATACTTGTATCGCGTCGTTGAGAGCAATCCCAAGATTTTTCAGTGCGAGTTCGATGTTCCATTCTTGCAAATGGCGGTCTCCAGTAGTATTTGAAATAGCGCGAATCTCAATGGCTTTTGCACCAAGTCGCATCGCTGCATGCACAACCGCTGCGCCTTCCATGGCTTCGCATACACTCTGCGTTCGTTGCTTCACTATCGAGGCGTATTCGTTGGTTCCACTGCACGTTGAGACTGTCGCAATGGACCCAGGCTCCCCAACAGAACGTAACTTCTCAAGCATCCATGGGTCGACAGGGACAGTATTTCCTTCAAATTCGCCCAGAGGAAACCCCATCTGCTCTGTAGTTTCAAATCCATCTGGCGTCATCATGCCCTCATCTGCATAAACGCATTGATCTGCAACGACGATATCTCCGATTTTCAAATTACTCTCTGGCAAAGCTCCAGCAAGCCCCGCGCTAATGACCCAAGAGAAGGGGCCATCTGTCAGTATTGAAGCTGTTGTTTTTAGTGCAGCGTTTGTTTTTCCAATCCCACTTGAGACGACGAATGTTCCATGGGGTTGTCCAATTGCATTCGCTTCAGCTTGCACTGCGGTAACAATAAGAATTCGGCGTGACATTTAGGACGTGAGAAACTCGACTAGTTCTTCTTTTGAGAGAGTCGTTTGGTCTTGTGTTTCTAAATTTTTAATAGCAACTTCCCCCCGAGAAATCTCTTCGCCAAGAATAATGGCGAATGATGCGTTTGCTTTTGAAGCTTCAGTAAGGAGTTTTCCAACATTTTTTGTGGTTTTATAACTTCTTCTTGTATGGATGTTTGCTGAACGAAGCATGGACACGATGCGGGCAATTTCTCTATCTCCATCATCAGAGGCACTCACCACAAATACTTTTGGCTTTGCTAACAGGAGTTCACCACCACACAGTAGATTCTTGTCTTGGAGAACAAGTGATAAGACAACATCACCCATCCCGAACCCAACTGCTGGAATCGATGGTCCACCAAACATTTCTACAAGCCCGTCATACCGACCACCTCCAGCAATTGCGCGTTCGTTACCCCCAGCTTCGTGAATCTCAAAAACAATTCCGGTGTAGTACGCAAGTCCTCGGACGATTGTGAAATCGAATGTACACCAGTCCGCGATGCCCCACCTGTCTAATTCAAGTTGAAGTGTTGCGAGGTCTTCGTGTTCAGGTGTTGCATCCACATCAAATGGAGTGAAAATCTTCGGGTCGATCGACGCTTCAGTGGCTCTTTTGGCAAACATGTCGGGGGACATTTTTTCTCGTTTGTCAAGTAAACCAAGTGCTGTTTGCAGCTGGGATTCTTTTAACCCTCCATCAAGTAACATTTTTGCTACAACATCTCGGTGACTGATTCGAACAACAACGTCCTTGTGGGTCAACCCAAGCTCTGCAAGAGCTTGAATCGCCGTTGCAATGATCTCCGCATCTGCTGAAGGGGAGTCAACACCAAGCATATCAACATTCCACTGTTTGAATTCTCGAAGTCGGCCACGCTGTGGTCGTTCAGCTCTGAAATGGCTTGGTATACCAAACCATTTTGTTGGAATTGCAAGAGATCTTCCTTTTGCTGCGGCCATTCGAGCAAGGGTTGGGGTGAATTCTGGGCGAAGTGCATACGCTGTATCACCACCAGACCGTTTGAAGCTAAAGAGTTCGCTGACAATTCCATCACCACTTTTTACTGTGTACAAATCAAGGTGCTCGAACGTTGGCCCTTCTATTTCTTCGAACCCAGCGTTGATCGAAGCGGTTCTCCAAGCGTTTTCGATGTGATGTAGAACTGCTAAATCAGCAGGGAAAAAATCTCGTGTTCCTTTAGGTGTTTGCCACGCCATCGAGGATTACCACTCGGGCCCACCGCTGTAGCGGCCAAACACATCTGCCATTGCTTGCACCATTTCACCTAACGTACATCGAGCGAGAGAAGCGTTGACAAGCGAGTCCATGACATTGTCATCGTTACGAGCAGCTTCTCGAATAGCTTCGAGTGCTCGCATCGCAGCATCACTATTGCGATTTTTGACAACACTTTCCAATCGTTCGCACTGTTGTGTTTCAACGGAGTGGGGGATTTGAAGGAGTTCAACCTGTGCATCTTCGTTTCCGTCAGGATATGCGTTAACCCCAACAATGATCCGGTCACCCGCCTCCATTTCTTGTCCAAATCGATATGAAGCCTCGGCAATTGAACGGCGGAAGTATCCTTTGTGTATTCCTTGCACAACTCCGCCCATACCATCAACTTCGTTAATGATTTGGTTTGCATCCTCTTCCATTTGGTTTGTGAGTGATTCAACAAAGTAACTTCCAGCAAGAGGGTCAACTGTTCTGTGAACACCTGTCTCATGTGCAAGGATTTGTTGTGTGCGAAGTGCAACGCGTACAGCAGTCTCTGTGGGTAACCCGAGTGTTTCGTCCATTGAATCAGTATGTAAGGATTGGCAACCCCCCAGAACGCCAGCCATCGCTTGGTACGCTACCCGGACAATATTATTCAAAGGTTGTTGTTCCGTAAGTGAACACCCCGCAGTTTGTACGTGTGTTCGCATCAAGAGCGAACGATCGTTTTTGGCACCAAAGCGTTCGCGCATCGCATGCGACCATATTCTTCTTGCTGCTCGCAACTTGCAAATCTCTTCAAAGAATTCATTGTGGCTGTTAAAGAAGAATGAAAGTCGTGGTGCAAACGTATCAACGTCCAGCCCACGATTGATACACGCTTCGACATATTCCATCCCGTCGCGAAGCGTGAACGCAAGTTCTTGTGTAGCTGTTGAACCAGCTTCTCGAATGTGATACCCACTAATTGAAACGCTGTTCCATCGTTTCGTGTTGTTCGTTGCATACTCAATTGTGTCTACGACAAGTTTGACGGATGCCTCGGGTGGGTAGATAAACTCGTTTTGGCTGTGGAATTCTTTTAGAATGTCATTTTGCAATGTCCCACCAAGCGTGTTCCAATCTATTCCACGTTCCTTCGCCATGGCCAAGTACATTGCCCAAATCACACACGCCGGTCCATTGATCGTTTGGCTTACGGTTACTTCACCAATTGGAATGTCTGCGTAGAGCCGATGCATATCTTCGATGGTGTCAATGGCGACGCCGCAGCGACCAACTTCACCAATAGAAAGTGGATCATTGGAATCACGCCCCATGAGCGTCGGTAGATCGAACGCAGTAGAGAGCCCTGTGTTTGCTTTTGTCCCCTTTGCGTTTTCTAGAAGGTACTTAAACCTTGCGTTCGTATCATCTGCTGATCCAAAGCCAGCAAACTGCCGCATGGTCCAAAGGCGAGATCGATACATCGATGTATGGACACCCCGAGTGTAGGGAAACTCGCCGGGATTTCCGATTGTAGGGTCCGTCTGCCCATTTGGGGGTTCATATAAAGGATCGATGATGTATCCAGAGAGGGAGACAGCATCTGGATTTGCAGTTGTGTTGGTATCACTCGCAGTAGGCATCTGCGTATTGTACGTTTTTTATGAAATTACTGACTAAAGTTGCGTTTTTTATTCATACCCGTCAACTGGGTCATAAACATCGATTTCACCGCCTTCAGAAGTCCACCAATCTGGACGGTCTTCCTCGTTGTCGACCCGAAATTCCTGATGCTCTGGTTCGGGTGCATATTCACTAGAATCGCGAATTGTGACATCTAATCTTCGTGACCAACGGTTTGGTACTGTCATGGCATTATTAAGGGCTCCCCAACCAGTTCCGTTTGGAAAAATTGCCCATCGCATGAGGTCTGGGGTTTCAACAGGATCGTCTCCCCCATCCGATTCAAAGTCAACGACTAGTTGTTTGCCAACTGGAATTTCCATGACAAACACCTCTTCACCGCTGCGAGTGTCGATGATGGTAATTGTTTTGGGGAATTCTTCAGTGGATTCCCACGTTGCAGCGCTGTCAGGGGCATTAAAAAACGCATTGCCACCAGGTGCGTACATTTTACAACTAGAAAATATAGAAAGAACAAGCAGAATGGAAACAATTGTGTGGAGATTTCTCATACGTCTATGGTACATCGGCAATCAGACGTGAGGGGGTACAATGCGGTGTATGGAACTGCGAATTGGACATGGCTACGACCTTCATCGCCTAGAAAAGGCACAAAATGACGACCAAGTACTACGTGTCGGTGGTGTGCCGGTGAATTGTGGGCTTGCTGCTGTTGCCCATAGCGATGGCGATGCTGTTTTACATGCAGTAACCGATGCGTTGCTTTCAGCTGCGGGTGAACCAGATATCGGGCAACTTTTTCCAGATATAAATCCAGAAAATGAAAATCGAGATTCTGTTGAATTTCTCGTTGAAGCAGTTGAGAGAATAAACAAAGGTGGCTGGGCAATTGGAAACGTGGACATTACGGTGGTTTGTGATTTACCAAAAATAGGTCCACTTCGCGAACAAATTTGCGAGAATATTCGTACGTACCTTGTTGCCCCTGTCAACATTAAGGGAAAGACGCACGAAAGAACAAACACATTTGGGGCAATTGAAGTTCACGTTGTTGCGTTGTTACAGAGAGGAAAAAAATATGAGTAAATCACTTTGGCAAGAAGCAGCTGCGTTTGCAAGTGAGGCGCACAAACACCAAACAAGAAACGATGGCCGACCATACGTTTCCCATTGTTTTCGCGTAGCGATGACAGTGCGTATGGTTTTTGGTTTTGATGATCCAGAAGTCATAGCAGCAGCGCTTTTGCACGACACAATTGAAGATTGTGACGTTGACTACGACGATATTTTGGAACTGTTTGGACGAACTGTAGCGGACAACGTTGCTGTGATGACCAAAGATATGCGTTTAGAAGAAGAGATACGAGAGATTGCCTACGACAAGCAGCTCGCTGAGGGCCCATGGCAAGGGCGGCTGATTAAACTTGCCGATGTCTACGACAATCTGACAGATATCCTTCCAGAAAAACGCAAGAAGTTTATGTCAAAGGTAGAGCGAATTCTTTTGCTCACTGAACATGACGAACAATTACAAGATGCACGCGAACAACTTCAAACTCTTCTGTGCGAGTTGGTGCCGTGCTAACAAGTTTGTTCATTGCACTTGCTTGTGCGCTTCTTGCGTCATGCCCTCAAGAACAAGAGATGACTGTAGAAGACGCGCTTACCCATATCGAGTCGGTTGAAGTCAACGCATTGACAGCACGAGTTTCATATGTACGGACAGACCCAATTCTTGATAGAAAAGAACTTCGGTCTGGGAAACTTTTATTCCGAGAAATAGAAGGAAAGCGAGAAGCGGCGATTGTATTCGACACTCTCATCATCGGCCGTAGAAAAGAGACGAAGCAAAAACATTACATTTTTTCTGGACGGTGGATGGCAGAAGTTGACCACGATACAAAGCAATATATCAAACGTGAACTAGTCCCTCCTGACCAAAAGAATATCGACCCATTCGATCTTGGAAGTGGTCCAATCCCATTGCCAATTGGACAAAAAAAAGAGTCGGTACTTAAAAAGTTTGACGTGACATTTACCGACAAACCGACCGAGGGCCATCTTGCAAAAATAGAAGGGGAAGTTGTTGGCTTGCATCTTGAGCCAAAGGTTGGCGATGAGTGGGCATACATCAATTTGTTTTACGACCCTTCGACTTGGCTACCAGTTGGAGTCGAAACAGTCGAGATAGATGGTACAAAAAGAACAAGTCGTCTTACAGACTTGCAGCTCAATGCGCTCACAGATGTAGAAGTGCAACTGCTTGACATAAAAACCCCAGATCTAAAAGAATGGTCAATTGATGTGCAACAATTGCAGTAGTAAAAAAGAATTACCTTCTGCGATACGATGAAGTGTTAAAAGGTGCCTGCACCGGCCAGCAATCTCCCCATCCATCAATGACGAGTAACACGTCTTGGACATCAACAATTCCATCTTCATTGATATCTTCGGATACACTAGCTTCTCCAAAATGGCCTATGACAGAGAGTAAGTCGTTTGTATTGATGTAGCCATCTGCGATGAGATCTCCGGTGCATCCTGACAATCTAATTTCTTCACCCAACAATGCGGCAAAAAAAGCACCAGCGTTTGGATTGCTTGGGTGGATGCCCCAACTATCGAACAAATTTCCATCGGATTCTTCCACGAGATTGATGGTGTTCGTCCCAAACTCAAAATGATCAAACCCGTGATATAACAACCAAGGGATCCCGTCGTCTCCATTAAAAAATACTTCATCTGTAATGGAAAACAACGAAACCGCAGCGACGTTTTGGTGATTCATTGCGAGATCAAAGGCAGCCTCTTCTTGATTCCTGATGTAGGTTTTTGAGAGTTCTGAGTCATTTGAAAGAGAGAAATTCGATCCGATGATGATGAGATGCTCCACCGTTTGGATACCCACCGCGTTCGCAGCCTCATCTGCCTGATCTACCATTGCTTGCATTCGTTCGAACGACGTAGCGTACGATAACTGCTCGGGTGCAAAAAACCATACATACACAAGAGGCTGCTCTCGATCTAGGGTAGTCACATCAAGCCAGTGCGTAAATTGTTCAAGAGAAAAGCGTTTGTCAAAAGGGTTGGTGCCCTCTGTGTCGCAACCAAACCCGTTGTACGACCAACTTGCATCGGCAACTGTACTGAAATACATCCCTTTTTTCCGTTCTTGAGAATCATCGACGTGGTAATACACAGATCCAGCTGGTTCAAAGTACAAGTCTGTTCCCTGCATTGCGCCAGTTTGTTTCAACCGCATGGAGATATAGCCATCAGCACTATTCACCGATGGATAATCTTCGTAGAGTGCATTGATATGGCGAGGAACCGCATTTCTCTTGTTCGGTTGCGGGGTTTCTCCGAGGTGCCAATAGGGTCTTGCTCCATGTATGAGGTTGGCGGTTCCTACGAGTTCTGCCTTGTCGTACACTTGAATATTTTCAATTTGTTGCTGCGGGTTCGCCGGGCAACGATAGAGAAAACGGAATCGCAATGCGTCACCTTCTGCAAAAAAATTACCATGAACCCCTGTACTCAGATATGTTTTGCCTAGGTTGTTGAACATAAAAGTGAAGAGTAAGTTCGATCCATTGTCATCGAATGAATCAGAAGTAAACACCTCTTGCATTTGGAAGAGTGGCAGGCAATAGGATGATTGTTTTGTTTCCCTTTCGACGGTGTACCCGAGTGCGTCTTCCGCCCCTACAACTGATACTGGTGAACAGTCCGAGACACAGACAAGTGTGTGCGTTGTTTCTGCTGCACCCGAACTCATCGCGGTGATTGAAGGAATGGGCCAGACCCTCAATCCAGAGAGGGGCAATCGTGCAAAGAACGGAGAGCTGTATGAATCTCCCATCGAGATGAGTCGCACATCTCCACGTAAAAGAGGAGCCATACGCTCCAATCCAACTGAATGTAATGCACCCCCGTAACTTGGAACCGTGTAGATAGCGGATAAAAATAAAATTCGCAGCAACGGGTTCACACACCCATTGTGAGGCAGGGGCTCCGTAGAGTCAAGAGAATCTTGTGACGAACATACTTGCAACTTGAGGAAATGCACAAAACGTAGTACTTATCAGACGCATCGGTATACTTGTCCACACTTCTGGTTTTGGTTTACGCAGGCAACGTACGACTGCATTGGCAACTCTTTCTGGAGGTTGCATAAGCCAAGAAGGAGATTGAGACTGAAAATCTGACTGAATCTTACCACTTCGGTTTGCGCTGGCTTTAAAAAATTCGGTTTCAGTTCCAATTGGGTGTACCGTGCTTACAAAAACATTTTCTCTCTTTAGTTCCATTCGCATCGATTTTGCGATCGCTTCAACTGCAGATTTACTTGCGCTATACGCAGCATGTTGTGGTGTTGCGAATTTAGAAAGACAACTTGCACAAATTAAAATGTGTCCCGACTTCTTATGTGCCATGCGTTTTGCGGCTAGAGATGTAAGTTCAACAGCAGCAAACACGTTGAGTTCAAACAACTCTCTGAACTGATCCATGTCACAATTCACCATTGTTTGGTCGAGACCATGGCCGGCGTTTGTGAAAACTGCATAGAGCTCACCTGATTCCTCGAGTAGGTGCTGATTGAAGCCTTGTGTTGTAACATCACCAGCGACAACTTTGCACGAGGGACCAAGTTCTTTCGCTAGTCTTTGTAACTTGTCTTCTCGTCTTGCGTTGATAATGCAGTGCATTCCAGCATCTGTGCAAGCTCGAGCTGTTGCTTCTCCAATTCCACTGCTTGCCCCGGTGATGAGAATTCTTTTACCCGCTAGGGAAACACTCATGTTTGCAATACACCCGTTTTGTACACATCTTCTATGACAAATGTAGAGGCAACGGAAAGGGCTTCTGTTAACTCAGATCGGGTTTCTGTTGGAACGATCATCCGATCAACCCACCCTCTTGCTGCTCCGTAAAAGATACTTTCTTGTTCGTCGTAACTTGCAGTAATTGCAGCAAGGAGTTGTGACCGTTCAGTTTCATCTACCTCTTCTCCGCGTCGTTTTCGTGCAGCTAAGTCAATTTGCAACAGCGTACTTGCAGCAGCAGCGCCACCCATGACAGCATATTTTGCAGTTGGCCACGCGAGGGTGAGGAATGGATCAAACGCGCGACCACACATCGCATAATGTCCCGCTCCGTATGTGCTTCCCACGATCAAACTGATTTTTGGAACTACCGAATTGCTCATGGCATTCACCATTTTTGCACCAGCGCGAATAATGCCCGCCTGTTCACTGTCTCGCCCAACCATGAACCCTGTTGTGTCATTAACAAAAATAAGTGGAATGCGTTTTTGGTTGCAGTCCATGATGAACCGCGCAGCTTTGTCTGCGGCCTCTGTGTAAATCACTGCTGGCATATTCATGGAAGTTGAAGGGCCCGCTTTTCCGCCGGGCATTTTCTTTTCGGTTAAGCAACGTTGGTTTGCAACAATGCCACAAGGCCACCCACCAATTCTTGCATACCCACAGACCATTGATCGACCATACTCTGCCTTGTACTCGTTAAAGCTTTCGTTATCTACAATGCAAGAGAGCAATGCAACCATATCGTATTGTTCGTGAGATGCTGCTCGGAAGATATTCCCTATCTCGCTACTGTTACGCTTTGGTTCAACAACTTCGTAGGGAGGCTCCGACCTCGGGAGCACCGACATATCACTGTGTACAATTGAACGCATGCGTTCAAGGCAGGATGCATCATCAGGTTCTTGAAAATCTATGGTGCCAGATACTTCCGCATGCATGGATGCGCCGCCAAGATCTTCGTTGTCTACATCTTGACCAATTGCTGCTTTGACGAGCGCGGGACCGGCAAGATAGAGTCCGCTGCCTTCTGTCATTAACAAAGTGTCACAAAGGACTGGCAGGTATCCTCCGCCCGCAACACAATTACCCATAATCGCGGCAATTTGGGTGATTCCATCTGCTGAAATAACCGCGTTGTTTCGAAACACCCTACCGAAATCATCCGTGTCAGGAAACACATCTTCCTGCAACGGAAGAAACACGCCAGCGGAATCGACAAGGTACAGGAGTGGAAGCCTTGCACGGTGTGCGATTGTTTGTGCGCGGATGATCTTTTTGCATGTCATAGGGAAAAACGCGCCTGCTTTGACTGTTGCATCGTTGGCTACGATCATGCAATGTTTCCCCCCAACTTGTGCGATCGTGGTGACGACGCCAGCAGAAGGAGCACCACCATACTCTTGATACATGTTGTGCGCAAAAAAGAGCCCACACTCAAATTGCCTTGTTCCCTTATCAGCGAGCTTTTCGATTCTTTCACGAGCCGTAAGTCGCCCGTGCCTGTGTTGGCGTTCAATTCCTCTTTCGCCGCCACCGAGTTGGATTTTTTCGGCTGCAGTACAGAGGGTTTCGGTTGCTTTTTCTAAGATGGACTGTGCATTCATACGTACAGGATATCAGAGCACAAAAAAACTCGGCGATTGTAGAAACAATCGCCGAGTGTAAGACTTGTATGGGCTACACACCTGTAAACCCGCGGGTTTACGGGCTCAGGCTTCGTGCAGCCCCTTTGTACAGTCACATAATTCAATCACTGATCACCTCCTTTTATACTTGCCTTGCTCAACCGTCGCATCCCATTTGATGCCGCCGAGCTCTACATCCTTCCAACACGAGGAAGGCACACCGCCCAAGGCACGTCGCCCTGGTCGTCGTGTCGCTTGCGTGCCCTATCCTGCTTTTGGCTCTCAATGACATGCAGCACTACACGAGTACATACATACTATCGGCAAGAATTTGAATGATCTTGATTCGGCATTCGCTAGATCCGATACAGCGCTGAGTTTAGAAGTCCTCTTCCTCTAGTTGTTGCATTTCTTCCCAATCTTCAAGGGAAATGAGTATTTCCCTTGCAACCGAACCTTTGTGTTCACCAACGATTCCGGCAGTGGACATTTGATCAACGAGCCTTGAAGCTCTGCCGTAGCCGATACCCATTCGTCGTTGGAGCAGTGAGACAGATCCCCGACCACTTTCAATCATGATTCGGACCGCATCGTCAAAGAGATCGTCACGCTCACTAGGGTCTGTGCCTTCTGTAGTATTTCCACCACCTGGTTTGATTTGAATGAGTGATCGCTCAAAATTAGGAGCTGCAACCTCTTTGAGGTGTTTCACAATTTTTCGTATCTCAGTAGGCGATACAAACGTGCCCTGTGATCGATTGGCTGTCGTTGTTCCGGGGGAAATGTAGAGCATGTCCCCATTGCCAAGTAGTAACTCTGCACCTTTTGTATCAAGCACGATCCGGCTATCCATCCCACTGCTTACTTTAAATGCAACGCGGCAGGGCATGTTTGACTTAATCAATCCAGTAACCACCTTGGCTTCTGGTCGCTGTGTTGCAAGAACAAGGTGAATGCCGACTGCCCTGGCTTTTTGAGCAATTCGAACGATCGATTGTTCTACATCTTTCGCGGTCATCATTAAGTCCGCGAGTTCGTCGATGATAAACACAATATAAGGAAGCTTGACGGGGATTCTCGCTTTTTCTTCTTCAGATTGAGGATCTAATATTTTGTAAATCTCATCTTCAGTAAGTTCATTAAACCCTAGTAAATCACGGACACCAAGTTTTTGAAAGAGTTGATAGCGCTCTTCCATACGTGCAACCGCCCACTCTAGAATTGCTGCAGCGCGGCCCATTTCAGTGACAACGGGGCATGCAAGGTGTGGGATATCAGAGAACTGGCTTAGTTCAACCATTTTTGGATCAACCAAGATGAGTTTCAATTCGTCAGGACGTTTCGTATACATCCACCCAGCAATGATCGAGTTAATACACACACTCTTTCCAGAACCAGTTGTCCCAGCCACGAGCATATGCGGCATTTTTGTAAGGTCTTCGACCATCGGTTCACCAGAGGCATCTTTGCCTAGGAACATCGGGAGTTTCATTTTTTCCGTTTTCTTTGTGCTCATCAATTCTTTAATGCACACGGTTTCTCGTTGTGGATTTGGGACTTCAATTCCTACTGTTTTTCTTCCCGCAGTGTTGGGAACGATGCGAATGTTGGGTGCCCCAAGGCTGCGAGCAATGTCGCTCGCCACACCATTGATACTAGAAACCTTTGTCCCCGGAGAGAGTTTTATGGAGTACAACGTAATGGTGGGACCAGCTTCTATTCCAGCAACTTCACCTTCTATGCCAAAGACCTGCAACGTTTCTTCAAGTTCTACAGCCTGTTGGCGGACGAGCTCTTCTAATGATCCAGTAAACCCATCTTCAGCATCACTTAGTAAATCAAGTGGCGGAAAAATATACCCCTCAAAATTATCTGGACGTTGAATGTCTGAATCTTTAGATTTCTTTTTAGATGCAAGTCGAACGGGTAACTTAGAAATCTTCTTTTTCAACTCAGATGCACTTAACTTCCTCGGTGATTCTTCTTCAACGAACTCATCTTCGTACTCGTCTTCGTACGCATAGCCATCTTCATCTTCAAACGCTTCATCAGTCTCATCCCAATAATCATGGTCAACCTCATCATCGAGTACCGTGGCGTTGGAACGTGTGCTCAAGAATGAAATTGAAGGGACGGAGAGTTTTGGTTTTCGAATTCGCAACAATGCAAACGCACCTGTTGCGATGATCTGTGGGATTGCAAACGCGATTTTTTCTGCAGCGACGACAAGCCCAACTGCAAATGCAGCAGCAACAACAAGGAATGCACCAAACCCACTAAATTGTTGTGTTAACTGTGTGACAATTGTTTTTGCAATAAGACCTGCTTTTGCACCCGCGAGTGACCCAAATGTTGGGAGTATCAATTCGTGGAAGCACGAAACAGCAAGGGCAAGAATAACCACCCCGAGACCTCGCACCGGTGTATGTGAAACTTCTTTTCCTCGAAACACTAAGGTAACCCACGTACCGATGCCAAGGAGAATGACCCAAACACCGATTCCGATTGTGTGGTAACACCAATACGCGATTGCTGCTCCAACAGGACCACACCAATTTGCGACGGGATCGTTGTGTTTTGCTACAACGTGTGAAGGAGGATCGGCAACATTAAATGAAAGAAGTGAAACCGCAACAAAAAGAGCGATTGCAACACTCGAAATCCACAAAATCCGAGATGAAAGGTCGGCGGACGAAAGGGCAGAGGGGCGGGTACCTCGCCCACGACGTGTAGGAAGTGCAGTTGATGCCATAGCAACCTACATATCGGCATCGCGGCGTCTCTTTGCCGAGATTTTTTACAGGAGCAGCGATACCGCTACTAATGTGTATAACCTGTTGTATTTATGACACTTAGAATAGTGGCGAGGGTGTGAAAGAACCCTGTTTTTCGAGCGTAAGAAGCCTTGAGCATCGGTCTTGGTGGGTGATTGTGATTCGCTCGTGAAGATGGGCAAGTCTATCTTGATAAAGCGTGCGAATGATCGACTGCGCATTGCATTGCCTCGAAAGGTGAAGTAGCACAAGGTGTTTGAGCGTGGATTGGTTGTCAATCCGACGTACTGCCTCAAGCGTTTCTTCGTTTGAAAGGTGCCCTTGCCCACCCATAATCCGCTCTTGCAGGAATTCGGGACGTCCACTCATCCGTTGCATTGTTGGGTCGTAGTTCGATTCAATTGCAAGAACATCTAATGAAGTATATGTTTGAAGAAGCACTTCTGGAACGTGACCAAGGTCTGTTGCAAACCCGACGCGTGTGTTGCAGTCTCCATATGTGAACACAAAACCAACAGTTCCGAGTGAATCGTGTGCCATGTGGATTGTTTCAACGTGGAGTTGCTCGATGTGTAACCCATCTGTAAAAGGGACAAGGATAGAGCGGTCTAATCCAGCACTTTGTGCGCGGTTCATGTGGCTTTCATGCACATGAACCCGAACACCTCGGTTGCACAAGGTTCTACACCATGCGGGGTTAAAGTGATCTCGATCTAAATGGGTCAGAAGCAAGTCTGTAATTTGATCAAGAGAAATGTTGTGTGTACGCATTCGCTCTTTTGTTTGCCGCATTGAAAATCCAGCATCGATCATGATCCACCGACCTGCGGAAACCCTCAACAGCGAGCAATTACCAGATGAACCACTACCAAGTACACAAAAAGCAAAATGGCTCATTCTGTTGTTTCTACAAACGACCCACGACGAGCCGCTCGATTTGCGTTTGTTTTTGGAACGATACCTCGTCTTGAGTTGGCCACTGCATCAATGTATTCTTGGGCGACGCTATTGTTTTGTTCTTCCAACAATTGCAGCACTTTTGTTTGCGAAAGGTTTGATCGATAGAACATTTTAAAAACATCTTTTCGCTTGGTTATCTCTTCTCGATCCATGCCGCTTCTTCGCATGCCGACAATATTCACTGAACCGATATTGTTGTAACCCGACAGTAGAAAATACGGCAAAATGTCATACGTTGTCGTTGTACCACCTGCGAGCATTGCTCCTTTGCCTACAGTAACGAACTGGTGAATACAACTCCCACCACCAACTAAAACCCTGTCATGTATATGAACGTGTCCACCAAGGGCCGAGTTTGTGACAATCGTTACGTTGTTTCCAATTTGAGCGTCATGCCCAACATGTGAGGTTGTCATAAACAAATTGTCATTCCCAATTGTTGTGGGAGATTCTTGCGTTCCTCTGTGAACGGTTGTACCTTCTCGAAAGGTATTGTTGTTGCCAATCACGATGCCAGGTTCGTAGAGATCGTGTGAATAGTGTACGTCTTGAGCGGCGAACCCAATACAAGCGTACGGGTAGACCACATTGTTTTCCCCCATGAGTAACTTGCCTGTAAGGTAGCAGTTCCCAATGAGGGTTGACCCTTTACCGATTTTGATATCACCTTGCAAAACACAATTTGGTCCAATGACTACGTCATCAGCAAGTTGTACACGGGTATCAACAATTGAGGTGGGGTGAATAGTAGGCATTGTCAATGCAGTATTATTCCAAGAATCACTATGTCTTGCACGGTTCAAATATCTGATCTTGGACAAATGGCGTACAACGAGGCGTTCTCTGTTCAACAACAAGTTCACGAGGAAGTTGTTGAAGGCAGATCGCACGAGAGTCCAAACCCATTTCGGCTGTTGGTATTAGAACACAACCCGCCCGTCATCACGATCAGCAACCGTCCAGATTCGAAGAGACACCTACTTGCTTCAGAAAAGCAGCTGCAACTCGAAGGAATTGAGGTTTGTAGAACAAACAGGGGGGGTGACATTACCTACCACGGGCCAGGTCAGCTTGTAGGGTATCCCATCTGCGACCTCAATACGCTATCGCTTCGCATTCATGGGTTCATGCGTTTTTTAGAACAGGTCATCATTGATGTGTTGGGAGAATTCAACATCATCGGTGAACGTGATTCTTGCGCCACAGGCGTGTGGGTACGTGGCGCCAAAGTTTGTGCGATGGGTGTTCGAGTTTCAAAGTGGGTTTCAATGCATGGTTTTGCACTGAACGTAACGACAAACCTCGACCATTTTTCGCACATTGTCCCTTGTGGACTTGCAGGAAGAGAAGTGACTTCGATGCAGGAGTTACTCGCTGATGCGTGTCCGTCTGTGGATGAGGTCAAGCGTGTCGTTGAGAGGATATTCACACAAGCAGTGAAGAATCAGATCGCAAGATAGCAATAACAGAAACTGTCTGTTATTGCATGTCAAGGCCAAGTTCTGAGAGCACCTCGTCAGTGACGTCGATTCCATCTGGCAATCGCAGAGCGGTACGTAACCGAATTTGCATGATTGCAGAATCGGGTGAACTGCCTTCAAACTCGTTATCTGGTGGAATAAAGCGAAGCACCATGTCAATGTTTAACCGATCCGATACGACGTTGACGGCTTCTAAAACTTCGTTGTACGATTCTTCCATCTGCTCAGCAGCGAGTTCCCCTCGAATTCTCATTCCTTCTTGTTGCAGATTTTCAAGATTTCGATATGCCGTTTCCCATTGCTGACGAAGTTGGGGAAACTCTGGATCATCAGGCTCAATAGTTTTTCCACGCTCCATGAGTTCGTCAAGAACATCTCGTGCTGCTTGTAACCCTTCTTCAAGTTCAGCATCGAGGTCGTTTCTTGCTTCAACAAAATGCTCTGCTTTCATGAGTTGTTCGAGGGCTTTTCCAGTTTCCATGAACCCAACAGACCATACTCTGCTGGTTTTTTCTTCTCCCCAACTAATTCGTTCTTCTGCATTGGTAATAGAGAGATCTCCATCTTTCCCAGCGAGCGTGATGGAGTCGAGTGGTCCTAATTTGCCATCATCTTCAGAACTTTGCAAGGATGCAGTAAGCACTGTGCTCGCGAGAAGAGATGCAGCAATGAGGAGTGGTAGAGTTTGTTTATGCATTGTTTAGTCGCCTTGTTCTAAGATAGAGAGAAATGCTTCTTGGGGAATGTGGACATTGCCAATCGCTTTCATACGTTGCTTGCCCTTTTTTTGTTTTTCTAAAAGTTTTCTTTTTCGTGTAATGTCACCACCGTAACATTTTGCGGTAACGTTCTTGCGTACACTTTTTACGGTTTCTCGTGCAATAATTTTCCCCCCGATCGCTGCTTGCAAAGCGATTTCAAACTGGTGTCTATCGATTTGTTTGCGTAATTTTTGGAGAATAATTCTTGTTCTCGCAACTGCCTTGTCTTTGTGGCAAATCATACTGAGGGCTTCAACGGGCTCGCCGTTTACTAGGATGCCAACCTTCACAAGACGGTCTGCACGATACTCGATGATCTCGTAATCCATCGTGCCATATCCACGAGTTATAGACTTCAGCTTGTCATAAAAATCATAAATGATTTCTGCAAGTGGAAGTTCGTAATCGAGCATTTGTCTGCCAGTTGAAACGAATTTTTGACCTTTAAAAATTCCCCGCCTCGTTTCACAGAGACGCATCAAGTCTCCGATATTTTCATCTGGGCAGATGATCTCAACACTCACGATTGGTTCGCAAATATGTTTGATGAGTGTGGGGTCGGGTAAATCAGCAGGATTATGAATATCGAGAACAGTGTCGTCCGTCATCTCAATTCTGTAATTCACCGTTGGGGCTGTTTGAACAATTTCTGCTCCACCCTCACGTTCAAGTCTCTCTTGCACAATCTCCATGTGCAAAAGACCCAAGAAGCCACACCGAAATCCAAAACCCAGTGCTTCAGAGTGTTGCGCTTCAAAGGTAAAGCTCGCATCGTTGAGGCGTAACTTTTCTACCGCTTCACGCAATGTCTCAAACTCAGTTTTCTTACTTCCCGTATCACTTGAAGCTGGGTAGAAATCACAAAATACCATTTGTTTAGGTTCTTCATACCCAGGAAGCGGACCAGCAGCAGGGTTTGAATCCAACGTAATCGTGTCGCCGACCCGCACGTCTTCAAGGGTCTTGATCGCCGCAACCATGTAGCCAACTTGGGACGTTCCGATCTCAGTAGTTGGTGTCGGAGTTGGGGTGTATCGGCCGAGTTCGGTGATTGTAAATGTGCGACCTGTGCCCATCATAAGTATTTTGTCACCTTTTTTAAGTGATCCATCAAACACTCTGAAGTAGACAACCACGCCTCGATATTCATCGTAGTGCGAATCAAAAATGAGTGCGCGTGTTTGTTCAATCTCTGCAGGCTTGGGTGGAGGTAACTTGCTACAAATGAGATCGAGCAATTCATGGATACCTTGACCGGTTTTTGCTGAGCAATACACGCAATCTTCAGCAGGAAGACCGAGCACTTGCTCGATTTCCATTGCAACCTTGTCGGGGTCCGCGGAAGGCAAGTCTATTTTATTTACAACTGGAATGAGCTCTAAGTTGTTTTCGATGGCGAGGTACGCGTTGGCGACTGTTTGCGCCTCTACACCTTGTGTCGAGTCCACAACAAGGAGGGCACCTTCACACGCGGTGAGCGCCCTTGAAACTTCATAGGTGAAGTCGACGTGCCCTGGGGTGTCAATAAAATTCAGTTCATACGCTTCACCATCAAACTGATGATGTACTGTGACAGCCGAAGCTTTAATTGTGATGCCACGTTCTCGCTCTAAATCCATCGAGTCGAGTAATTGATCTCTAGATTCTCGTTCAGTTACAGCTTTCGTTGCTTGTAGTAAACGGTCAGCAAGCGTGCTTTTGCCGTGGTCAATGTGAGCAATGATTGAAAAGTTACGAATCGGCACAGACTGGGTATTCTACCGCAACGGTAGTGAAACGACCTTCTCTAACTCGATGGTCGGTCGAGCCACCATATCGTACTGATCACTATCAATAATCGTGCACCGAATGATCTCACCGACAACGAGTTCCTTCTCTGCAAGTACGATGGTGCAGGCATCAACATCTGGTGCTTGTTGGTGGGTTCTTCCCTTGTAGACCTGTAACGCTCCCTCAGCGGTTTGACCTCTGTGTGCATCGATCAATACGTCATAGCGAACCTCTTGCTGCGCACGGCGAGCAGCAGTTTCGAAAGCAATAGATTGTTGTAAAAGCATTAACTCTTCTTCTCGAGCTTGTTTGGTTGCTTCAGAAACACGAAGGGCTGTGTCTTTTTCTAATGTTCCTGCAACAGTTCCTTCTTCTGCAGAGTATTGAAACACTCCGAGTGCCTCAAATTGTTGTGCACGAACAAAAGAAAGTAACGCGTGGTGATCTTCTTCGGTTTCACCTGGAAATCCTGTAATCAGAGTTGTTCGCACTGCGATCTCAGGCATTTTGTTCCGAAGAGACTCCAATACTGCAACTTGATGCTCAGAAGTAACATTTCGCTTCATCGCGGCGAGCATGGAATTAGAGGCGTGTTGAAGTGGCATATCGATGTAGTTCACCACGTGTGGAAGGGACGCGACGGCATGAATCATTTCTTCTGAAAAGTTAGATGGGTATGCATACATCAATCGAATCCAACCCCCACCCGTATCTGCGACGACAGAGTTGAGCTCGGTTAACAACCCAACAAGTCCCTCTTTGTACCCAAGATCTTCGCCATAACTTGTCGTGTCTTGTCCAATAAGATTCAATTCAACTACACCCGAGGCGATGAGCTTTTTCGCTTCGGCAACAATTGTTTCGAGAGGTTTCGATCTCATTTTCCCTCGGATTGCGGGAATTGTGCAAAAAGCGCAATTTTGATTACACCCTTCACTGACGCGCAGGTATGCCCAATGTCTGGGGGTGAGTTGGAAGCGGTTTGCATCGTCTTGGGTGTATCCTGCTGTTGCATTCTCCCCCCTCGCTCTTGCTGCTAGCAGTGCATTTGCCGAAATCCAAGAGGGTGCATTCTCAGTTGTGGGCACCGCAGAAAGAGCATCGACAATGTGATCTCGATCAAACACACCAATCATCGCATCAATACTGGGGCACCACTGCAAGAGTTTTGCCCTGTGCCTTTGTACGAGGCAACCTGCGGCAACGACACGTTGCACATTTGCAGTGTCTTTTAGTGCAATTGCTTCATTGATGACCTCCACAGATTCATCTTTTGCAGCCTCTAAAAAACCACATGTATTGATGATAATGGCGTCGGCTTCGTGATGATTTGCAATAAGTTCGTATCCGGCATCAAGAACGGCGGCAATCATCTGCTCGCTATCGACTAGATTTTTTGGGCAACCGAGGCTGACGAATGCAATTTTTTGAATCGGAGTATCTCGCATACAACAGTATGTTACTTGTAAAGATTGTGTTCTGAAATATACGAATGAACCCGTCCATCTACGTAGGTATCAATGGGTTTTCCCTGTTGTACACACGCTCGAATCATTGTTGAACTGATGTCAATTTCATCAAGAGGCAATGCGTTGAAGCGCGAGGATTCAATACCGCGGCGAGATACCACCGCAATGGTTGCTATGGCTTCGATATCTTGATATCGGTGCCACTGTTCAAACAAAACTGCTTGGTCTGTCCCAATGAGCATCGTAAAGCGCGTGTCTTCTGGGTATTCTGTTTGGAGTGACTCAAGCGTGTCAATGGTATAACTTTTTCCGCCCCGACGTAACTCAATCTCCGAGATCTCTGCCCAATCTGCATCAACGAGTGCGAGTGTCAGCATGGCAAGTCTGTGCTGAGCACTCGTATGTAGGGCTCTTTTTTTCAAAGGGTTTTCAGAGGCAGGGATGAACAATACAGTGTCGCAGCCCAGAAACTCCATCGCTTCTTTTGCGAGCTGCACATGCCCAATATGTGGAGGGTCGAAGGTTCCACCATAGATGAGGATGTGTGCCACTAGGTACGCTCCAACACGCCATTGTCGATAAGACGAATCCCATCGACCGAGGCTGCAATGAGTACCCGTCGAGGTTTGTCGCTTGTAGGTTCACGCAACGTGTCGGCGTCTCGTATAACTGCGTACTCAACCTCCAAGCCATGTTGGTCAAGCATCTCGATCATTCTTTGCTCAGAAGGTTCTTCTAATGCTCGATGAATCGCAAGTGCTTGGGAGCGGGCATCGGTCGAGAGATACCGATTTCTGCTACTCAATGCAAGACCGTCTTGATCTCGAATGATCGGAGCTCCCACAACTTGGAGATCATTCCAGCGTGCACCTTCGTTCTTGACGAGATGCTTGATGACAAGAAATTGTTGGTAATCTTTTTCACCGAAAATTGCACATGCTGGTTGAACGAGGTCAAACAATCGGGCAACGACAAGACAAACACCGCGAAAGTGCGTAGGCCGGCACGCGTCTTCTAACTCTGGCTCTGTTGCGATTCGAGGCAAGGCAATTTCAGGTGGTTCTTCTGGATAAATCACTCCAACTTCAGGTGCAAAAATGACATCTGCTCCTGCCTCTTGGGCGAAATCGATGTCTTGTTCAAGGTTTCTAGGATATTTGTCAAAATCTTCATTGGGTGCAAATTGTTCTGGGTTGACAAAAATACTCACAACGACTGGCAAACTCTGCTGTTTTGCTTCTCGAATCAGCGAGAGGTGTCCTTCGTGGAGAGCCCCCATCGTTGGGACGAACGCACAGCCCTCATATTGGGAGAGTTCTGCCGGTTGAGAGACAACGTGCATGCCCGTATTGTCCCCTCGTTTGTCTCTTTTCGCCACTAGCCCCTCAAGTCGTACCCAACGAGGCAGCGTTTGGGTATACTAAGAAACTCGAAGAAGTTTTTAGGTTTTAGGAGAACTCAGATGGCGGTCACAATTACAGATTCAGCGGCAAGAGAAATTGGTAACATTATGAAACAGCAAGACTTAAACGTCGAAGCGACGCACTTGCGAGTGGGTGTGAAAGGTGGAGGTTGTTCTGGATTTAGTTATATTCTCGACCTCACAGAGACCAAAAAAGAGGGTGATGAGCAGTGGGATTTCACTTTTGAGGTTGAGGGGAACAAGTTAGATCTACGGGTTATTTGCGATCCTAAGAGTTATCTTTACTTAAACGGTACAACAGTAGATTTCAAAGACGAAGTGATGGGTCGAGGGTTCGTTTTCGACAACCCGAACGCGAATACTACCTGTGGCTGTGGTAGCAGTTTTTCATCCTAATTGAAATCGCGACCGATCGGTTTCGTTCTATGATGCGGATCATGGATGTACCGAATTACCTTTATAGAAAAGAATACCCAATGAAAAATCAACTCCCAGTGGGATTGCCACAGAACATCGCAATCGCGATTTTGTTTCTGTGCCAATTTGCGATTGCTCAGAAAACAGATCACTACAATTCCTTGCAAACAATTTCCTATGCGGGAGAGGATGACTCCTTCCAACAGAACGTACGAGCGATCGTTCGGTCAACGACTACAAACGAAGGATCCGAAACTCGTTTTGAAATGGCTTTCGAAGGTGGGATTAATTATCCATCAGCAGAAAACCCATCGCTTGCTTCATCAGAAGAACTTCTTGTTGTTTTGCAAGATGGTGGAAAACTAAAAACAGAAATGCCGTCGATGTTGCGTACCATTTCGGTTATTAACGATGGGGTTGATTGGGCAAAATCGAACGCTCTACCCGAAAACAGGCGACTTCGGATTCCAGTCGATTTAGGGAATACCGTAACGTCATACGCAACGATGGTTTTCGATTCTGAACCGGTCGACATTGGTGCGAGTGATGATACGAGGCTCGTTACCGTTCGCGCCCTACCAAGAAGAGTGAGTGGTCGTAGCGGAGTCTTTGAGTGTCAATACAAATCCATTTTTATCTACTCCCCAAAGCTCGATCAGTTCTTTCAGTCTACTTCCGTATTCACTGCAAAAAGTGGTCAAGAACAATTGCGAATTGAAGAACAAACATTTTTAACGTCGAAAGAAGGCGGTGCACCGAGGTACCCACTTGTCTCATACGAAAACAGGCTCGGTAGATTCGCAGGGCATGTTGGTCAACCAGAAATGGCAGCACCTCCACCACCGTGGGTGTTAGAAGCACTCACCGCACGAGAAAGTTTGTATTGCATTGGTAAAGCGATTGTGTACCAAAAAACAAACTGGGTTTTTGTGAGTTCCTGTTTAGCGAACACAACGTATTCTCTCATGAATTTTGCGTGGCATGCCGTGGCTGGTGAAACGCTCGTTGCTTCGGTTGCATCGCACTATCCGAGCATAGGTTCTCGTCTACAGACTTTAGATAGTGAATTGATTACATGTGGTTCGGAGACAACGGTCTCAGCAAACCAACTTCAACTTGGGTCAACAGTAGCAGAGGAAACAGCAGCAATCGGTGCTCGATATGTTGCAATTGTTCCGGATGTGAAACCTCCACCACCAAGCCCATCCACTCCTGTAGCAGCGGCGAGTACAAATTGGGGGACAACAGCATTGATTGTTGGCGGTGGTGCGGGCGCAGCGGTAGCACTCGGTGGAGGGAGTGGAGGAGGCGGTGGCGGCGGTGGCTGTTCAGGAAATGGACTCGTTGACGCATACACCGCTACAGTCTCATCACCTTGTATGGGAACATCAATTCCTTCGGACGACATCAGTTTTGCACTGAATCTTTTGGCAAGTTGTTCCGTGACAGGTTCAGCGGATGTGTATGGCACATCGTTGAGTACTACGACAACAACGTGGTCTTACAACGACGAAACAGGTGTCCTTACAATCGGCGGATACTCTAGTGCTGTGAGCGAATCAGCAACGACATTTACAACACCCCTTAAAGAAATATTTCCCGCAGTCGCAGCTCAAATAGAAGCCGCGGTCGACTTGCTTCCCCCAGCAGAAATACAAGAAATTAGAGACAACTGTGGTACTGTTTCAAATTATGTCGCAGATTTGCAAATGACTTGGGTGAGATAGTAGCATCAAGGGGATAGGCAGAATACCATTGTCAGAACATGGGACGAAGAATCGTACTTTTTCTGAGTGTCTGCACTTTTTTATTGAGTTGTAGCAATCAAAACACAACAGCCTTGTCACCGAGTGAATATGTGCCTATTACTGGATCCTATTCTGAAGAGGGACTTTCGGGTACGGTTCTCCTTGACGATAGCAAAGCGCTTATTCTGACGCTCGATGGCGCAATTCAACGTTCACTTATAGCAAACAGGGGGCTGATCGCGGCTGAAGATCAAGTTGATTCAACAAGACTTTCACTCGTTGCTGCAGAAAGCCAATTCGAACTCAAGTTTAGACCCAATGCAAACGTAGGGTTTGGGAAACACAGCAGTGATGGAACCGATGAACAATATGGCGCAGGTTTGACAATTGACAAGCGGTTTGAAACGGGCACGAGTGTGGCAGTAACCCCTAGATTCGACAAGGTTTCTAGCGGGTATCAGAGTGGTGTCGATGTCTCACTGCGTCAGCCCCTCCTGTTGGGAACAAACAAAGAGTACAACATGGCATCGGTTGAGTCGGCTGAGTTTTCAGGGCGGTCTGCTAGACGCTCGTTGTTTCTCACAAGAGTGAATACAGTTGTCACGACCGTTGTGTTGGTCTATAGAGTTGTACAGCAAAGGGAACTCGTCTCGCTAAATACAGAATCGGTGACGCGTCTTGAGCGGTTAGTTTCTGGTACGCGAGCAAAAGAGAACATCGGTTTGGCAACTTCGATTGACACGCTTCGCGGGGAGTTACAGTTACGACATGCGCAAGACAATTTAGTCAATGCGAAGGAATCGTATGGCGATGCACTCGACAACTTGAGAGTACAACTTTCACTGCCAATGGATCAACCCATCGACGTAGAGGCCCCGTTGGTCTATGACCTTGTTTCTTTTGATGAAGACGAAGCAGTTCAAACTGCGCTCATGAATAGAGTTGAGTTGGATCAAGCAAGGGATACGCTCGAAGAAAGTCAACGATATTCGAGAATAGCCAAACACAGAACACTGCCATCCCTTGATTTGGTTTTGGGGTATTCCCAAGCAGGTGTGAACGAAAATTTGTTAGACAATTTTGGACTTGACGATCACGTTTGGAATGTGAACCTTGTTACGAGCTCAGATTTTGCTAGAACAGCAGAAAAAGCTGCATATGAACAAAGCCTTCTAGGAATTCGATCAGCCGAACGTTCGTATGCTCTGCAAGAAGATGATATTGCTCGGGAAGTAAAGCGAGACTTTCGAAGTTTACGACGTGCCCAAAAACAAATTACAATCCAACAAGAACAGATACAAAACAGTGAAAAACAGATGCGTTTAGCGAAAATCAAATTCGATCATGGGCTTGCAAACAATTTTGACCTTGTAGAGGCGGAGGAAGATTTACGCGAGGCAGAAACAAGGCTCGTTACTTCGGTTGTGAGTTATATTGTTGGCACGTATCAAATGCGTCGATCATTGGGAACACTCCTGCAAGACACCGAGGTGATTGAGTGAAGTATTGTCTTTATCTAGTCTCCCTATTCGTTGTTGGTTGTGGCCAACCCTCTCATTCAACTATTCCAACCGAAGTTGTTGAACGAATGAACTTCAACGTGATGGTTGAAACAATAGGATCGCTTGATGCAGAAAGATCCACCGTTGTTTCTTCCTCGATAGGTGGTGAGAAGGGTACGATCATCTGGCTCATCGATGAAGGTGCTCGCGTGCGTGCAGGCGATTCACTCATTCGTTTGGATCCAACGCCGTTTGAAGAAGCCCTAACTTTGGCTACAACTCGGCTTGCAGAATCAGAAGCGGTTGCTGAGTCGTTTACACAGGCAATGGGATGGGAAACAATTCAATCAGAGCGCCATATCGCGTCTGCTGAATTTGATTTGCGTATTGCAGAATTAGATCTACTCAAATTCGAACAGGGGGACGGCCCCCTTGAACTTTCAAGGCTAGAAGCAGCGGTTCTAGAAGCCGACCAAGCAAACAAACAATTTTCAGGATACTTGCAAGATTTACAACAACTCGTTGATGAAGGGATCATCACAGAAAACGAGTTGAAGCAAGGTCAAATCAAAATGAATGAATCTTTGAAAACACTCACAGCTGCGAAACAGCAGCTCGAGATTTATCGAGATTATGTGTTCCCTTCAACCCTTGAAAAAGCGATGGGAAGAGTTTCAAGAGCAAAACTAGAGTTGGAACAAACTCGTAAAAGTAACGCCTTTCAAATTGCCAAAGCGCAGGCTACGTTGGATCAGGCAATGCAACAAGTCAAAGACGTGCGTTCGTCAAAGGTTCGAGCAGAGGAAGCGCTACGTTCAACGACAATTTCCGCTCCTATACCAGGTATGGTTGTGTACCGAGAAGAGTTTCGCAATGGTGAGCGAAGAAAACCTCGAATTGGTGATACAGTTTGGCAAAATCAACCACTACTGTATTTACCAGATATTAGTTCTATGGTTGTGAATACATTCATCCGCGAAGTTGATGTACACAAAGTTCAGATCGGCACAACAACATCGACTCAAGTTGACGCGTTTCCAGATAGATCGTTAGAAGGGCGGGTTGCTTCGATTGGAGTTTTGGCTGAGAAGGGAACTTCTAAGGGATATGGTTCAAAAGTGTTTCAACTGCAAATCGAATTGCAGGGAGAAACAGAACATCTTCGTCCTGGAATGACAGCCCGCTCTACAATTCATGCCGGGAGTTTGCAGGACGTTCTTTGTGTGCCTGTCTCTGCAATTTTCATTGATAACGGAGCAGCGTTTTGCTACGTCAAGAAGAGTGGGGGATTTGTTCGCACCCCTGTCGTTCTTGGATCTCAAAACGATTCGGTCATAGAAATCCGTGAGGGTGTATACGAAGGCGAGCATGTTGCACTCGTTGCGCCATAATGTCTCAAAGGCAAACAATTGTACACATTCGCGATCTTGTCAAAGTGTATGGAGAAACTGAAACCCCAGTTGTTGCACTCGACCACGTGACACTGACCATCGAGCGTGGGGAGTTCGTTGCTTTGGTAGGCGCTTCGGGATCAGGGAAATCCACGCTTCTTCACATACTTGGCGGGTTAGATACACCAACACAAGGAGAATACAAACTTCAAGGAAGAGAGATCGCGACCCTTCATGATGACGCGTTGTCTCACATTCGAAGAAGTGAGATCGGTTTCATTTTTCAAATGTTTAACCTTATTTCTGAGATGAGGGTTTTTGACAATGTTGCGCTCCCTCTTCGGTATGCTGGGCAGCCAGATACAACAATACAAAGGAAGGCAATGCATGCGTTAGATCGAGTGGGTCTTTCGCAACGCGTTAATCATTTTCCAACACAGTTGTCCGGCGGCGAGCGCCAGAGAGTTGCGATTGCAAGAGCGCTTGTCATTGAACCAACACTTCTCCTTGCAGATGAACCAACAGGCAATCTCGATTCATCCACAGGCGACACGATCCTTTCAATCTTCGAAGAACTGCATCGGGGTGGTCATACGATTGTTGTTGTGACACACGACCAAAAAGTTGCGAGTAGAGCGAACCGAACAGTTACGATTGCTGATGGAAAAATCTTCCCCTCGGAGATTGCTACCCATGCGTAACAGGTATTTCGTTCAGGAAGGGCTCCAAAGTTTACTTGCGAACAAAGTAAGATCAACGCTCAGTATGCTTGGAATAGTTTTCGGTGTCGCAGCAGTGGTTTCGATGCTCGCGGTGATTGAGGGAGCCAAAAGCGATATTCTTGATCGCTTATCTCGCCTTGGTACGAATGTGTTGTTCGTATTGCACCAAGAAGATGAGAATGATCAGACGCGATCCTTACAACTCAAAGATGCAGTAAAACTCAGGAAGGCGTCTTCAAGCATCGAGGCTGTTGCTGGTGCATCGGTTGTCGAGCGTAGTCTTAATCAGCAGGTCGTTGGGGTTACACCAGAGTATTTTCAGGTTCGACAATTGACCCTGCAATCAGGGCGGGTGTTGTCTGATCTTGATGTGCAAAACCAAGCACATGTTTGTGTTATTGGCAAGGATGTCACACATGAAAACGGGAAGCATGCTGGTGTTGGAGATGTCCTACACCTTGCTCCTGAGATGTACAAAGTGGTTGGCGTTCTTGCGTCGGAGGAATCAGTAAAGGACCAATCACTGAGTTCGCTCTTACGCAACCACAATTCTATGGTGCTGATTCCAGTCACATCGTCCCCCTCATCAGTGGGGTTGTTGAGAGACGAGATTTCCCTGACAGAATTGAGTATTCGAACCACTCGCGCAGACGAGATCGTCACAGTTCGTGAAGTTGTAGATCGATCGCTGCAACAAGGGCAAGGCTCCAAACCTAGCTACGACGTAGTGCTTCCTCGCCAATTACTCAGAGAAGAGCAGCAGGCGCAGAGGGTTTTCGCAGTGGTTGTTGGTTGCGTCGCCCTTATAGGTGTGCTTGTTGGTGGAATTGGGGTGATGAATATCATGCTTGCAAATGTCGCAGAACGCTGCAAAGAAATAGGAATTCGACGAGCAATCGGGGCAACAAAAAAGCAGATTGCGTTGCAGTTTTTGTTTGAATCTATGCTCCTCACAAGTATTGGGGGTATTGGAGGATTGGCGATTGGTGTATGCGCTTCGATTGGCATTTCGCAGTTTGGGGGATGGAGCGTGACAATCACGCCTTGGTCTCTATTGCTCGCTTTAGCGATGGCGGGGGTCGTGGGGCTTCTCGCTGGGTGGTATCCATCGAGGCGGGCTGCCGCGCTTGATCCCGTTGACGCAATGCGTCGCGAATAAAAGCAGTGTTTATTGCTCAATAAAAAGGGTTTAGGTCGCAACCTTTGCTCAACACATACGTTCTCTCACCCGATAAACAGTAGAGAACGTACGCAAACTGTTGTCCGATAACATCCTCTCTCACATCGTCATATGATGGTGTTTTTGAAGGTCCCCAAACCCCTACGTACCATGACACGTACACGTAGTGAGGGGTTGATAAGAAACGGTAGTGTTCTACCAAGGAAGTGCATGCAGAACCAGTTCAAAACTCTTTTACACCAAGCAAAAAGATCAACCGCATTTTTACTTTGTGTGTTCATTGGGAGCATTGCGAGCGAGAGTTTTGGTCAAGGTGATCGTGGCTCTTGCACGGATGTTCCTGCTGATGTTGCGGGCAATTTTTCCCCCGCAGACGGTGCAACTCCACTGATCTCAACCAAGTTGGAATGGACAACGAGTGGTTGTACAACGTCGAGCCAACTGTACTTTGGCACATCACCCACGCCCGGTCTTGCCCAATACCAAGGCGAACAAACAAGTCCATGGACCCCCCCAGAAGAACTTGAGTTTTCCACGACGTACTACTGGCAAGTTGTGACGTTCAATGCAGATGGACCAGATACAGCTGGACCAGTCTTGTCATTCACGACACAGCTCACGGGTGCGTGTTGTGCGTTTATTGTTGACCAAACCTATTGTTTTCAAGCGCAACAAGAAGCTTGTGAAGTGTTGGGTGACTATCACGGCGACGGATCTGTTTGCGATGAAATCGAATGTCCGGCACCAATCGGTGCGTGTTGTGTTGGAGCATTTTGTGTTGAAGGATCAACAGTGTCACAGTGTGATGCTTTTAATGGAACGTTTTATGGAGACGGAACCACGTGTTCAGAGGGATTCTGTGATGTTCCACCCACTGGTGCATGTTGTATCAATGAAACATGTTCGATAGATACTGAAGAAAATTGCACGACAGCAGGTGGGACGTATCAAGGGAATGCGGTGAGTTGTGATGGTGACATTTGTGCGAGTGTTGAAGGCGCGTGCTGTTTGAATGAACTTTGTTCTATCGACACGCAAGAGAATTGCGAATCTGCAGGGGGCGTGTTTCTAGGAAGTGGCACAGATTGTGTCGGTACTCCTTGTTTGGTTGGCTCATGCTGTGTGACAGAAGTTTGTGTTGAAGTTGTTGAGGCAAAGTGTCTCACCTTTAATGGCGTGTTTCAAGGAACTGATTCTTCGTGTGATGACGACCCTTGCGCTCCACTTGGTGGGTGTTGTGTGGGTGAAGTTTGTGTAGTTGATACAGAACTACTCTGTGGTGATGCGGGCGGCACGTACCTAGGCGACGACACGACGTGCGACGATGATCCTTGCGCGATTCCAGATCCAACTGGCGGGTGCTGCGTCGGCGAAACATGCTCAATTGATACAGAAGCAGACTGTACGACTGCGGGCGGTACGTACCAAGGGGACGACACAACGTGCGACGGTGATCCTTGCGCGATTCCTGATCCGACCGGCGGGTGCTGCGTGGGCGAAACATGCTCAATTGAAACGGAAGCAGACTGTACAACTGCGGGCGGTACGTACCAAGGGGACGACACAACGTGCGACGGTGATCCTTGCGCGATTCCAGATCCGACCGGCGGGTGCTGCGTCGGCGAAACATGCTCAATTGAAACGGAAGCAGATTGTACAACTGCGGGCGGCACGTACCAAGGGGACGATACAACGTGCGACGGTGATCCTTGCGCGATTCCTGATCCGACCGGCGGGTGCTGCGTGGGCGAAAC
>JASMLY010000016.1 GCA_030748455.1 Phycisphaerales bacterium
TGCAACAGGAGTTTTGGTACTTGGTCTTGGAAAAATGACCAAACGACTTGGCGAATTGACTCTCACGAATAAACGGTACGAAACGGTGATCGATTTATCTGCCAAGACCGCGGGGCATGATGATGAATCGCCGCGTGAAGAAGTTGAAGTTTCGACTCAACCTACTACCAAAGAAGTTACCAAAGTTCTCGAAACATTTCGAGGTGTTATTTTGCAACGCCCGCCAATTTTTAGTGCGGTCAAAGTGGATGGGCATCGAGCGTACGCTGCCGCACGAAAAGGAAAAGAAGTCGTGATAGAGCCCAGAGAAGTGGAGGTTCTTGACATTTCACTTTTGGAATACAAATGGCCACGTGTGACAGTTGACATCTTGTGCACAAAGGGATTTTATGTTCGTTCTTTTGCTCGGGATCTTGGCGAAAAGTTAGAAACCGGTGGCTACTGCAAAGAGATCCGCCGAACCGAAGTAGGACCATTTACATTGGATCACGCATTCGAATTAGAAAACCTTCCCGAAGTTATTACGCAGGACATTTTAATTTCTACTTCGGGGGTTGATCAGTTGTTGGAGTCGGCTGACGCCAAAAATACACCATCAGCAAACCCATCCCAGTAAGCAACAAGACATCACCGACGTTAAATATCCACGGGAACCATTCACTTGAACCACCCGGCCAAGAAAATGGTAAATGACGGTCAGGAAACATGTGCATAAAATCACGCACTCGTCCAATGAAAATACGATCATAAAGGTTCCCCAGTCCTCCACCAAGGATGAGCCCAAGTCCGACATGCGCGAGCGTGCATGTTTTTGTCGTATTCTTCAGAAAAATCCAACCAGCGATACAGAGAGCGATGATCGTAAACACGATGAAGAAGCCACGCTTTTGTGAACCGATACCAAACACTGCACCATCATTGAGCACCAATCGAAAATGCAGCATCCTACCTGGAATCGCTACCACTCCATCGTGGGGAGGAATCGGGCTCCATGCAGGGTTTGATAGGAGTTGCTCGCGTTCAAGGAGAACAGGAGATGGAGCAACATTGTGAAAGGCATAGACTTTTGTTGTGATGTCTAAAGCAAACCCAACGATGAGAACCGAGAGGAGGAGAATCCACGCACGAGGTGAACGCATCGTTTCGGTCATGAGGAACGACGTGTCTGCCTTTCTATCTTTTCTGCAGCTTCTTTTGTGTATTTCGCCCAAGGCTTTGCACGGAGGCGAGCTGATGGAATCGGTTTTCCTGTTAGGTGACAAACACCATACGTTTTCTTTCGAATACGGATGAGAGCATCTTCGATATCGCGAATACGTTTGCGTTCACTAGCAGCCATCCCAAGTTTTAAATCTTGATCGTATGCGTCACTTCCCACGTCAGCCATATGGATCGGCATACTCGCGAGGTCTGCATTTGCATTCAGGGCTTCACTTTCAATAGCACCAAGATCAACCAACAATTCAGCGCGGTATTGCATCAGCCGATCACGATATCCACGAAGCTCTTTGGCAGAAAGCGTTGTTTTCATTGACCGCTTCGCAGGAATTGCATCAACTGCAACTTTTGTTTTTTTCGTTCGTTTCTTTTTCTTTACACCTGCAGGCGTCGAGAGCATTCGTACTTTTCTACCATTGATGATGACGAAACCACGTTCATCAATTTCTGTAATTTTTGCAGTTTCTGAAACAGACATACCCCGTCGCCGTTTTGCTTTTGGTTTGAGGGGAGAAGAATTATTCTCGATGCTCATTCGCTTCCGTTTAGCAGGCGAATCAGAGGTTGTTGTTTTTTTTACAACCGCCTTCGAACTTTTCTTCCGTACTTTTTTCGTTGGTGTCTTTTTCTTTGCTACCTTTTTTTTAGGAGTGGTCTTCTTTGAAACCTTCTTTTTTGCAGTTTTCTTGGTGGCTTTTTTGGCTGTTTTTTTCTTTACCCCGACCTTTTTTGAAGCCTTCTTCTTCGTCTTTTTCTTTGATGTTTTCTTTTTAGCCACCAGAGGACTCCTTTGTAACCTGTTGCAAAATAACAACTTGCAGTGTTTGGCAAGGCTGCATTTTGAGATGCGAAACCGAGATTTTACGCTCCAACGTAGGTTTCGTCAATGCGAGCACATATTTGGTGTGAAATCCCCCCTACAGTTCGGTAGAAACACCCATTGAGGCGAATTTCTCATATCGCCTTTGAACGAGTGTTTTTGGGTTAAACCGAGAGAGGTCTTGCAGCGTGTCGACGATCCACCGTTCGACATTTTTCGCAGTTTCTGCAATATTCCGGTGTGCGCCCCCAACTGGCTCAGAAATAATGGCGTCGATGAGACCATTTTGTAGGTTGTCACGACTCGTAAGTGCAAGGTTGGTTGCTGCTGCTAGATTCGTTTCTTCAGTTGCTTCTTTCCACAAAATTGCTGCACACCCTTCGGGACTGATGACTGAGTACCAAGAGTATTGCAACATTGCAACACGATCAGCGACCGCAATTCCTAACGCACCACCAGATCCACCTTCACCAATCACGATCGAAACGATTGGAATTTCAAGACGGCTCATTTCTTTGAGGTTTTCAGCGATTGCTTGTGCCTGTCCACGCTCTTCCGCTTTCAAACCCGGATACGCGCCCGGCGTATCTACGAGCGCAACAATTGGGATTTTAAACTTCTCTGCAAGTTTCATTTTGTGCAGAGCCTTTCGATATCCCTCTGGGTGTGCGCAACCAAAGTGGCAAGCAATACGTTCCTCAGTATCTTTTCCTTTTTGATGTCCAATAAGCAAGACTTTATGTGGACCGATCCGTGCAAACCCCGTTCGAATGGCTGGGTCATCTCCAAACCGCCGGTCGCCATGAAGTTCTCTAAAGTCGCGGCAGATCATTGAGATGTAATCTGTAGTTTGAGGGCGATCTGGGTGTCTCGCGACTTTCACTGTTTGCCAAGGTGTGATGTTCTCATAAATCTTCTTGAGCAGGTTGTCTCGAGTATTTTGAAGCTCAGTAAGTTCAACAGCATAACTGCCTGCTTCCTCAGTATCTTTGAGCGCAGCAATTTGGCGGTCTATTTCTGCAACAGGTTCCTCAAAGGGAAGCGTGAGCATGGGGGTTGCCTTGATGTCAGACATGGTGGTAGTGTACCTTCCATGTGCGTACGATTGGCAGTCATTGGTGGGGGGAATATGGCACGTTCGATTCTCAGTGGTGCGGTTTCGCGAGGGATTTTGCAGGAACATGAAATTGTTGTTGCTGATCCAGATCCATTTAGTCAAGAGTATTTTCGATCTCAGAACATCGTCTGCGTGCCACATGCCTCCGAGCTGCCCATGCCCAAGGGCTCACAAGTTTTACTTGCTGTGAAGCCACAGATTTTTGAAGCAGTCGCCTCAGACGTATCTTCCGATGTTGTTATTTCGATCATGGCAGGTGTTTCAACTCGTACAATTTCAGAGCAAATCACGAACGGAAGAATTATACGAGTCATGCCAAATTTACCTTGCAGCATTGGGCTTGGCGCTGCTGGTATGGCGTTGGGAAAACAAGCAACGATGCAGGATGCTGCACTTGCTACAGAATTGTTTAACGCAATCGGTACTGTGAAAATGGTGGAGGAATTCCTCATGGATGCAGTTACGGCCGTTAGCGGTTCGGGACCAGCGTATTTGTTCTTACTCGCAGAGGCGATGATCGAAGGTGGTGTGGCATCTGGATTAGATCGCGAGACAGCTGACGCGCTTGTACGACAGACTTTGCTCGGTGCATCAGGATTACTCTCGCAAGATGTACGATCAGCAACACTTCTTCGCGAAGCTGTGACAAGTAAGGGGGGGACGACAGCAGCAGCTTTAGAAGTCTTGCAAGCAAATGGTGTCTCACAGTCCATCGCCGATGCCATTGTCGCAGCCCGTGATCGTGGTCGTGAACTTGGTGCGTAGATGAATGCCTACATCGCAGATCACTAGCAAATGCCACTGAGACACAGTGGCACGGAGTTTTTTCTTCTAAATCTTCCATCCCCTCTGCTCTGAGCATTGCTCAGAGCTTACCTCTGTGCATACCTCTGTGTATACCTCTGTGCATACCTCTGAGCATTGCTCAGAGCAAGGTGTAAGTACTTGTGAAACAAGTGTTTGAAGGTAATTGTGTTAGGTTTTCATCTTGTGTGTACTTCTGTGTCTCTAGGGCGAAAAACGGGAACACAAATTGCAGTCAACTAAAAATCTTTTCGACAGAAAATCAGAGTTGCTAACCCTAGGACGAAGCCTTCGAAAATGAGTGATGTGCCAAGAACATACCAAAGAGAGCGATCTTTGTACGCTTCGTGTACTCGCTTGTTTGCTTCTCGTTCAACTGCTCGGCGAGTTGTTGGGTTGATCTCTTCCACTTCTTCAAGTTGCGACATATCTCCTCGCATGATCGCTGCAAAGTCAAATCCATCTTTACTGCTTAACCATCGGTCAAGAAGATTGATCGTCTGCGAAGTTTTGGGTAGAACAGTAAGAACCCAAGAAACAGGTTTCTGCCACGCCTTGATTGTACCGAGGAACTCTATGGTTTCGGTGGTATCAGCAGTCATTTCATCAATCCGATTCTGACGAGCTTCGATTCTGAAATCTTCTGGGGAAGTCTCGATAATTGCGTCGAGTTCTTCTTGTTGTGTTGCGATGCTCTCTTGATACCGTTCTACTTGGACTTCTTGATTTGTCACGATCGAGATTAACACACCCTCGCTAGCAGCAACTGAAAATAGCATCATCCAAAAGACGCCTGTAACAAGTAATGCTGCGATGCCAGATTTTGTCACCAATCCAGTGAGTACAGTGATAGAAAACAAATAACTATAAAAAATTGTTACGATTGGAATAGCAACAAAAATCATAGGATTCCACTCACCTATTCTTAACCCAACGCACAAAAAAATTCCAACACAAAACAACGTAACTTGCAGTAACACAAACAACAAACTCACGAGATATTTCAACAAGAAAAATCTAGTTCTTGAAATTGGCTTTGAAAGAGAGAGATCGATCGAACCTTCGCTGACGAAATCGGGAAAAATGGAACACGTGGAAATGAGAGCTAGAATGGTCGCGATCCACGCTAACCAGATCGTGATAAGGAAATTGGAATAAATCCCAAGATACAATCCTCTTGCCCAAGGACTTCCTGAAGTGATGTATTCGCTCTCGATATCATAAATACCATAGAAGAGTGAAACACCTTGTTCGTTGAAACCAATAGAACCAAAAAGCAGTACGACCAAAGCAGAGAGACCCAACGTGAGCCAAAACAATTTTGCAGCACTGAGTTGGCGATACGCATCGATCAATAACGCTTTGAAAACTCTCATGCTTCATCTCCGATGCTTCCGGGATTGTCGATGTAATCAACAGCACGCAAAAACAATTCCTCCAATGATTCACGTACGGGGCGGATTGAGCTGATGACACATGAATCTCTACGAAGGCGATCAATGAGGGGTTGGACGGATAGGATATCGTCACCTAGTTTTGTTAGGGTCTTCTCTTTGACGGAGTCAAATTCTGTGTGTGACCATTCGGGAGGTGCACAAGCGAGTTCAATCTCGATTCGCTTACTTTCTTTCGTCAGCGAATCGATTGTTCCCTGCATTGTCACTTGCCCCTTCACCATGATGGCAACTCGATCGCAAACCATTTCTAACTCACTCAAAAGGTGGCTGTTGAGGAAAATTGCATGCCCCTCATCCTTGAGTTCAGAAAGCAAATCTCTAATTTCTCTTCGCCCTACAGGGTCGACTCCGTCGGTTGGTTCATCGAGCACTAACAATTTTGGATTATTCATCAACGCTTGGGCAATACCAAGGCGTTGCAACATTCCTTTGGAGTATGTGCTGATTTTCCTTTTTCCCCAACCCGCTAACCCTAAACGTGAGAGGAGCGACCTCGCTCTTTTTGTGCGGGTAGATCTTGCAACACCGCTAAGTGCCGCGTAATAGTGTAAGACTTGATTCCCTGTCAGATACCTAGGGAATTGATGGTGTTCTGGTAAATACCCGATTTGTCTGAGCCCATCAGGGTGACCTATTGGTAAACCAAGAACAGTTCCTGAGGATTTTGTAGCGTGGATGACAGTCATGATGATTTTTACTAGGGTGGATTTGCCCGCACCGTTGGGGCCGAGTAACCCATAGATTTCACCTTCGCTGACATCTATTGAAACACCCCGAAGTGCGTGTACGTTTCCTCTATACGTTTTATAAATGTCGAGAAGATTCATCGCACCCATCTTCGCATTGTACTCGCGATATGATGCTCCGATGCCACATACCTGCCTCCAAACATTCCTTCGATACCTTGATACACAAGGAGAGTTGCAAAGGATAACGGAACCCGTTTCTCCTTTTCTAGAAGTAACAGCGCTCGCTCAAGCTGAGGTAGGTGCACCGTGCAATACACCAAGTTCCTCAGCTTCCTTGTTTGACGCAGGTAGAGAGGCCTTGGGCGGAAAAGCATTGTTGGTAGAGCACATCGAGGGTTGCGACTTTCCACTTTGTGTTAATGTTTTTGGATCTTATTTTCGAATGGAACAGGCAATTGGCTGTGCAGACGGTGGGTTCGAAGCAATCGCAAATATGATTGCGAACCTCACCAACATTACTCCACCCTCGAGCCTTGCTGATCTGATCAACCTCGCGCACCAATTCAAACCATTGATGAAAATGAAACCCAAAAGAAAAAAGGGATCAGGCATTTGCCAACAAGTCATCAAGTTGAGTGATCGTGGTGATGTTGATCTCACTAGACTCCCTTTGATCAAATGTTGGCCATCTGATGGTGACCCTCGAAAAGTTGGCTACGAGTTTTCACCCGAACAAGCAGGGACTGCGGGCGGAGAGGGAAGGTACATCACGTTTGCGGGGATCCATACGATCCATGCAGATGATCGGTATGAAGAAAAGCCAAAATCACACAACATCGGAATGTACCGAGTGCAGTTACTGAGCCCCACAACCCTCGCAATGCATTGGCACGTCCATCATGACGGGGCAGCCCATTGGCGATCTTGGAAAGAGATCGGCGAACCAATGCCAGTGGCTATTTGTTTGGGAGGTGAATCAGTTTTACCTTACGCAGCAACAGCTCCATTGCCACCGGGGATGAGTGAGTTACTGATGGCAGGATTCCTCAATAAAAAAGGGATCGAACTTGTCAAAGCAAAGACCGTTCCACTTTCGGTTCCTGCAAACAGTGAGTTTGTTATCGAAGGGTATGTAAATACTGCCTGTGGTGATTGCGGATGGGAGCCAGAGTGTGGCGAACCATTAGGGGAAGGGGCCGTCTTTGAAGGGCCATTTGGGGATCACACGGGTTTTTATTCCATGCCCGATCGCTATCCAATTTGCAAAGTCACAGCGTTGACGCATCGAAAGGATCCGATATTTCCAGCGACTGTCGTAGGCCCACCACCACAAGAGGATTACTATTTAGGGAAAGCGACTGAGCGAATCATGCTGCCACTTTTGCAAGTCATGATTCCAGAGATTTTGGATTACCACTTACCCATGTTTGGCACATTCCATAATTGTTTATTTGTCAAGATTAAACCTGCCTATCTTGAGAATGCCAGAAAAGTGATGCATGCAATTTGGGGAGCAGGACAACTCGCTTGGACGAAGATTGTCATTGTTGTGAACGATACGGTTGACGTACACAACGAACGCGAAGTTTTTGATGCTGTTGCAGGAATTGATATCCATCAAGATCTTGAAGTTGTTCGTGGTCCACTTGATATTCTCGACCATGCCGCACCTAAAATTGGTTCGGGGGGAAAACTCGGAATTGATGCAACGAATCCTTCAGCCGCGTGTGGAATTGAAATAGTAGGCGTGTCAAAAAATAAGGGAGGGGATGGCGTGCTCGCGCTCGAACAAGTAAATCGTGATGCAAGCGATAGCGTCACGATGCTCTTTGCAGTGGATGATACGATCGACACGAATGACTTACACGATGTGTTTTTTAATTTTTGTGCGTCGTTTGATCCTACCCGTGATCTACACTATTTTGATGAACGTGTTGGATTTGATGGTACTACAAAAATGCACGGGGACGAACGAAATGGGAGGGGTGTCCGCCCTTGGCCACCACCATTAGTTCTTGACAGCTGCAACTGAATTTCCAGTTCCATAGGTTGCACCTGGTTTAAGGAATAGGTAATACAACGTGCCTTCGGCGTATTGACCACCTGCTTTTATACCTGCAGTTGGTCCGACACCCATAAAGAGGTCTGCTCGGCCTGGAGCGCGGATCGCACCTCCAGTATCTTGGTCTACCATAAACTGTTTGAATTTTTCTGTTTCACCGGTCAAACTATGGACGGTTGTATCAACAAACACAAGCCCTCCGCGTGGGAAAATTCTTTTATCTGTTGCGATCGACCTTGCAGCAGTTACAGGTACACCGAGTGACCCAGAAGGCCAAGCGCTCCCATCATATTCTCTGAAAAAAACAAACGATTCGTTTTCATCAATGAGATTACTAATCACTTGTGGGTTTTTGTCGTACAACTTCCGAATGTTTCTCAAGCTCAGTTTGCTTTTCGGTAGTAAATCAGCTTTCAGCACAGAAGATCCTAAACCGGTGTAAGGACGATCAGTTTTACCAGCATATCCCACGTACATCAGCTCTCCGGTATCTAGACGAAGACGCGCTGAACCATTGACATGAATCGTGTAGGCATCAAGATCATCTTCAACCCATACGAGTTCATTTCCATTAAACAGATTACTGTGTTCAATCTCCCTTCGTGTTGGCCAACTTGTGATCGAACCATCACTGAGTTTTCTGCCAATTGGTTCACCACTTGCTTGATCTGTTACAAGATCAGAAGGTCTTGTATACAGTGGTGCATCGTATTTTCGTGAAGGCGTTTTTGAAGCATAGAAGTCTGGGGCATAGTACCCAGTAAACAGAACAGTCCCTTCATCGTCACATCCAACTGATTGGTAGACATCAAAATTTGTTTCCAATTTGTATAGAAATTCATTCTTTGTCTTGCAAGTTTCGAGTAATGCACGAACAGCAAGTACAGAATTTTTAGCCTGTTGATGTGTGATCCCTTCGATTGGAAACCACTGTTTACTCGAAGGGGCTTCAAACCAGGCGATCGAATTGTCCAAAGAATCCTGTAGGAACAGATCATTGCCTTCCCATGCACTGCCGAGATCTGGCCACTGGGCATTCGGTACGCGGCGAAGGGCGGGTTGCCCTGTTTTGAGCGGTTTTGAATATGTTCTACCGAGGGGTTTTTCTACCGTTTCAGAGGGTTGCGTGCTTTTGCAGGATGCCATGGCAAGCAAAACGATTAATGTGAGTGTCTTTCTCATAATTATTGGGTACATCGACCAGAATCAAGGAATATGCTCAAATCTCGACGATACTACACCTCTAGAGTGCTAGAATACACCGAAGAAGCCTGTCTTATCAAAAGAGAGCAATATTATGTTTGACACAATACACAACACATCGTTTCTTGGACTTTTTACTTCCTTCGGTTGGCAAGAGATCATCATTTTGCTTGTCATTGGTGTTTTGATTTTTGGGAAGCGATTACCAGAAGTTGGTCGCAATTTTGGCAAATCGATCGTCGAATTCAAAAAAGGGATCAAGGGTGTTGGTGATGAAATTGATGCAGAGGCTGATCGTCAACCCACAAAAATAGACCAACCCGCTGCTGACCTTCCTCCCGCTAAAGTGACGCCAGACCCAGGTACCTCAAAGGAAGCCGAAAAAGTCGAGCAACCTCACGACGAGGCATAACAGTTTCGATTCTAACTCGCTGAACATGAATCAGCCGTTGCTTGCATGAATTTTGAATCGCTTGCAAGGCTCTTTTGTTGAACATTTGGCATCTCTACCTCTGAGCATACCTCAGAGCATACCTCTGTGTATACCTCTGTGCATACCTCTGTGCATACCTCTGTGTATACGTCTGAGCATTGCTCTGTGCATACCTCTGTGTATACGTCTGAGCATTGCTCAGAGCAAGTTGTAAGCAATTTGGTGATAGGAGTTTACATGTACATGTAAATCTATAGACATGTAGAGTTGCGTGGTTCTTGATCCTAGGGATTGTGAACAAATGCGCAGATTCTATGTCACTGGTGGCTTCTCAATGTGTACATAGAGTCGCTGCCAAGGATCGTCGCCGATGATCCGCCATTTGTGACCTCGCCCCTCAACGTCCGCAGCGTAAAACACATCCCCAGGGTGTACAACTAACACTTCTCCATTACCAAAAGTAAACTCAATCGTACCTCGCAAAGTGACAACCATCTGTTTTCTTGGGGCGGGATGCCAATCATACGTGCCACCTGGCGCTGTTTCAGCAAGCCTGACACTGTTGCAAGCAATCAGGTCACTTACCACAGTACCATGACCATGATCCTTTGTACCAATCGTCCAAGTGCGTACCTCCGAAACGAGCGATTCGTCTGTACAGAAAAGTGGAAACTCTAAACTCACGGGCTTATTTGTCAGCTAATGAACTTGCAATTTGCCAAAGAGAAGTCGCCATGCACGTCAGGATAAGGATGTGCAAGACTGCATAGAGGCATTTAAATGGAAACTTGCCAGCGGGACAGCATTTTTCATTTTCAGACATTTTGTAACTCCTTTTCACCTTATATCGGCAACAATTCAAATACTCGATGAAAGAGTGAATCTCTTTTCCCTAAAAACATCCTGCAATGAGGCGAATCGCCTGTTTATTGATTTTGCTCGGAGCTTCCATCGTAGTCGGTACTACAGCAACGCTCTGGTGTTTTCAAATTGTGGATGCTGCATTCAATTCAAGCACAACCGCTGGGCTGATTACCCTTCTAGGTCTATGCTTGATAGGTTCTAGTGTTGCCTACCTTTTGTGGAATGAGATGCGGGGATACCTAGAAGTTCGTCGCGTCGATTTTGTAACAGATGCCCTTGCACGTGCTGATTATGAGATGCTTCAAGATCGAGCATCGCGGTGGGCAAAATCAGCGGGCGAAGAAGCAGCATGCATTGCAATACAAAGCGCAAAAACCATCGAAGAGATCAATACAATCTTAGAGCAACTCTTCAAAAAACTCGACAATAGAGTGGACCTCATGATTGCAAAGGAATCAGCACTCGTCGGTGGGGTCGTGGGTTTGTCACCTTGGCCACTTGTTGATGGTTGTATCGTTGGTTGGCGGCACCTGCGACTCATCAAACGGATTGCACTTGTGTATGGGCTGCGACCGTCTACACTTGGCACGTTGCGACTACTTCGACACATATCAATTGCTCTCATCTTTGCAGATCTCAGCGAGCACGCATCGCAATGGTTTGCCTCGAACGTACCTTCGTTGGGCGGTATTCTTCCCAAAGCTGGGCAGGCCGTTGCAGTTGGGGTACTCACAGTAAGAGTTGGAAGGGCGTGCAAACGTGTATGTAAACCTGAACTCCCAAAAAGTTGACCTGCTATTCGTGGTTATAAAAAACTGCATCGAGCTGAGAAGAGAACGCTCGATGCAGTTCTGACCCCAGAACCCCAGATTCCCCCCGAACCCCCATCGACAATCCGCCGATGCGCCGATGCATTGTCCCAGAAGTACCCCTACACTTCCCAAAGTATGTTGTCCTCTATATCCCGGCAGGACTCGATGCGCGATAGAACTACTCTTTGAATAGACCTTCGCTATAAGTACATGCGTTTTAAACGAGTATAAAAGACAAAAAAAGTTAGATAAAACAGGGGCAATTGCATAACACCCTGCGTGGCAGGGTGTTATGCAGCAATAATTTTCAATTTTCAATCGATCGTGAGGGTCCCGCTGCCACTTGCACCTTCCCATCCGCCAATTCGGATGTAGTAGGTTTGCCCTTCAGTTACGCTGAGATCAACTGCTGAGTAGTAAGATTGGCAACCGCTTTCGCCACTTGCATCACCATTGCACGCAACTTGTGATCCACAATCGCCTGCGTAGATAGCCATCGAAGTGTCGTAACTAGAAGAGTCACACGTGGTGAAGTGTGCATTACCTGAAAACTCGGCAACCCATGAGAACCAAATATCTTGAGAATTTGACCAATTCATATAGGTGCCAGAACACATTGAATCATCTGGTTCAGGGCTACTTGGCGTAGCGCTTGTTGTTTCAAAAGAGTTTGCTCCAACTGCAGCAACCATTGCATTTTCACATTCGTCACCAGCGCCAGGGCAATTTGTTGATGCACACGTTGATTCGTCACCAAAGTAACTTCCGCCAACTTCATCACAATCGTTTGAACTGAGTTCAGAACACGTTGCATCACCAGTACAGCATGCACCAGTGACGATGCATTCAGAACCCCAGACATCGACGATTGCCAAGAGATCGGAAACATCAACGCAACAACTTCCGTCAACATCACCAACTGGGCGATAGGTGCCATCGCCGCAATCTCCCCAATTGTCGATCACACCAAGGACATCTGCAACATTCACATAGCCATCACCTGTGACATCGATCGAGCATGTGCCAACAGGAAGTGTGCAAGGATCCAAAATACCGAGTTCCCAAACAAACAATCCGCTCTCAAGGTCACTACCGATCACAGTGCCACTTGGGAAAAATGGATAGACGTTCCAAAGGCCATTAAAACTCGCATTGTCATTGCTTGGATACGTATCAAAGTAACCATAAGGCACAGGATTTGTCTGGTTTGTGGCATCAAACACACGCAATCCAGAACGGTAATTTGCTTCAAAGATCATGCCGTTATGTGTATACAAATTGTGGTCAATTGAAGTCGATCCACTTGTAAATGTACCGACGAGGTAGGGGTTTGAGAGATCTTCAACGTTAATAACTCGTGTTGTTGTGAGTGTGCCGTTGTATTGTTCATCGAGCTCATCATTGAGATAAAAGAGCGTGCGATCCTCAGAGAGCCACCCTTGGTGTGAGTACTGTGCGCCACTGTAGTACGATTGTCCAACGACGAATGTATTCGATTTGTTGGTGACATCAACAATCGTAAGCCCTGTGTCTGTCCAGCCGCTATTAAAGCCAGCACAACAGAATGCAATTTGGCGACCTGCATACGGCCCCTCAGTGTACGTAACCACTTGGGCATCATGGACGTATCGATCGCTCCATTGTCCCACCTCTGTTGGAGATGCGGGATTTGCTAAGCTGTAAATTTTTAACCCATCATTGTTCGCACCGGTTCTGTATAGAAAACCACTTTCGGTATCAATTGCAACGTTGTGAGAAGTACCCGAACCAGCTGAGTTTAAGGTTTGCACCTGTCCCAAATCAATATTTGCGAGATTGAAAACTTGCACACCTCCGCCACCTTCACTTACTGCATACATATACGTTCCGTACGTTTTGATGTCACGCCAAAGGCTGTTGGGTCCCGATAGTATGGCAATAACTTGCGCATTCCCTGGATTTGTAATTTCTACAATCACTGTGCTATCACTCGTTCCCATGAGTGCGTACTCTCTTCCCGACCCCGAAACATATCCCCAACAATCATTTCCAGATTCAGCTCCATCGAGTTCATTCAGGGGAAGCCAGGACTTGAGTTGCACATTTTCTGAATCGAACAAGAGTGATCGGTTTTCGCCGGGGTGTTGGTCGGCTCGGAAGGCTTGAGCGAATACAGCAGGTTGTCGATCGTTGATTTTTGGATCGTCTTGGTGCGCCACTAACAATGTGGCTGTCAGTGTGGTCGTCAGTGTCGCGATGGCAATTGTTGATTTTGACATGGTCTTCCTTTTCTTTGTAACCCTCAGGATAGCCCAAAAAAGCGGGTTTGGCGAGCGTAATCTAGAGTATTTCCCAAACATACGTGCATTATGGTTCGCAAGATCCCCAATTCCCAACAGTTGTGAGCAAATCTCCAACTGCAACCACACCATCTCCATCGATATCTGCACCTGCATCACTCGTCCCCCAAGCATCAATGATCGAGAGGAGGTCGGTCACATTCACAGTTCCATCTTGATTGACGTCGCCGATGCAAGAATCCCCACAATCGATGATTTCGAGTTGGAGGTTGTCGATCCCTCCTTCAACAATGCTCTGGGGGTCGGCGTCTTCTATGAGGAATGCGACTTGCATTTGATCAGTTGGTTGGACAAACTCACTGACAACGAAACTTGTTGTTTCCCACTCAGAGTTTGTCCCGTATGTGGAGTGCACTGCATACCATTCAACTCCACCATCGTTGCTAATGAATGTGTCGAGGTGATCGGTGCTTTGGCTATCGAAAAACCACCGTGCATAGGAAATGATTCCGTCGGTTCCTTCCATAGTAAAGACCGGTGAAGCGAGCGAAGTCCAACCGCCATCTACGTCTGCAGTTCCAGCTGAACCGTTCACTTCTCCATTTTCTGTGACAAAACATTTGATGTTTTGGGAGCCTCCTGTAGCATCATCTTCGGGTGCTGCCATAGTGGAATTGTAAATCGTGCCATTTGGATCAACACATTCCCAAGCGCCAGTCGTTAAACCGCCACCTGTTTGGACTGACCAAGTTGAAACA
>JASMLY010000017.1 GCA_030748455.1 Phycisphaerales bacterium
CAGTAACATGAGCGATCTTGCTTGGATTTTTGTTAGCGCGCTTCTTGTAAATAACTTTACGTTGTACTACTTTCTTGGTCTTTGCCCGTTCTTTGGTGTTTCAAGTAAAGTCAGTGTTGCAGTTCGTCTTGGTCTTGCGACTATTTTTGTAATGATAATTACTTCGCTTGCCGCAACGTTCCTTACAACGTTTGTATTGCCTCATGCCCCTTACTTAAAACTTATCAGTTTTATTATTGTTATTGCTAGTACGGTGCAATTTGTAGAGATGGTTATTAAGAAACTTAGCCCTACTCTTTTTAGAGCAATGGGAATATTTCTTCCACTTATTACGACAAACTGCGCAATTCTATTTTTAGCACTTACCCAAACAAGTAAGGACTACACGCTTGTTCAAGGTCTTGTGTTTGCCCTTGGTGCAGGTGGCGGCTTTACGATTGCAATTGCATTGATGGCGGGACTTCGCGAAGAAGGAGAACTTTCTGCCGTTCCTAACATTGTCAAGGGAACCGCGCTGAATATGATTCTCGCTGGCTTGCTCTCACTTGCCTTTATGGGGTTTGCTGGTTTATTTAGTGCTTAAATGAAATACGTCCTTGCCATTCTTGGTCTTGGAATTGCGTGTGCTGTTTGGATGTTATTGCAACTTTGGACTGGCAAGAAAAGTAAAGACGATCGTTGGCGTGGCGGTGGTGGCTGTAGTGGCCATTTGATTCTAGTAGCAACATGTTTGCAACTAGTCAGCTGTAGTGAAAAAACACCTTGTACGCAGGCAACGAAACAAATCATGGGGACACAAATTCAAGTCACAGCCCCAGCGTATTGTCATGAAATCGTCTTTAGAATTTTTGAGGAAGTCGATCAAGAGATGAGTGAATGGAAACAGCATTCACCGCTTACTTCTGTAAACAAGAATGCTGGCAAGCAACCAACAGTGGTTCCTCCCGAACTTTTTGATACAGTCAAACGCAGCCTACGTATTGCAGAATTAAGCGAAGGTGCGTTCGATCCTACATGGGCTTCTCTTTGGAATTTGTGGAAATTTGATGGGACGAACTTTGTTCCGACACAAGAGCAAGTTGATGCGATTTTGCCAACTGTCAGTTGGCGTCATGTCGTGCTCAATGCCGAACGGACTACGATCACGTTGCCGAAAGGGTCGATGCTTGGTCTTGGAGCAATAGCCAAAGGCGTCGCTTTGGACAAGGCGAGAGACGCACTACTTGCTCTTGGCGAGCAAAATTTTATGATCGTTGCGGGAGGGCAAGTCCTTGTACATGGACGCAATAATGGACGGCTTTGGCGCATCGGCATTCGCGATCCCGAGATGTCTCAAAATGACTACTTTGCCGTCTTAGACAGTACTGATACGTGCCTCTCAACAAGTGGCAACTACGAAAAATTTTTTATCAAAGATGGCGTTCGCTATCACCACATTATCGATCCCCGCACTGGGTTCCCTGCAAGGGGGACGAAAAGTGTGACCGTTATTTGCAAAGATGCCACCCTTGCCGATGCGCTATCAACTGCATGTTTTGTCCTTTCTCCAGAACAAGGAATCTCTTTGTGTGCTCAATTTGAGAATATTGAGGTATTGATCATCGATTCACAAGGCTCAACGCACCAAAGCAAAGGTTTTCCTTTGTAATCGCGCCTTTTCTGCGTATAATTGGGTCAATGAGGCTCACACTATTTCTTTGCACAATTTTCATTGGTTCTTTCGTTTGCCACGCAGGAGAAATTGCCTGTTGGGGCGATGATACTTTTGGAGAAACAACTCCGCCAACTGGGAGTGATTACATTGCAATTTCAGCTGGGTATAAATTCTCATTGGCGTTGAAAGAAGATGGTACGTGTGTCGGCTGGGGATACGATGGGTCAGGTCAAGCGACTCCACCTGAAGGTGAATCTTTTCAAGCAATTTCAGCGGGATACTCTTTCTCGTTGGGGTTGCGGACTGATGGTTCGTTAACTGGTTGGGGGTATAACGCAGCAGGTCAAACTACTGTGCCCTCTGGAAGTGACTACGTCGCTGTAAGTGCTGGCGATAATCATGGTGTTGCGATTGATGGCGATGGTGCGTTGATCGCATGGGGTGATAATGGCGTGCATCAAACAGAAGTTCCAGAAGGGTCTGACTACGTAGCGGTAAAAGCGAGTCGTAATTTTTCTGTTGCGATGCACGCAGATGGAACATTAGAAGTTTGGGGCATGAATGCAGATGTCTATTTGATGCCCCCTAGCGGTAGTTATATTGATTTTGCAGTTGGTAAAACTTGGGGTGTCGCGTTACGTGCAGATGGCACGCTGGTAGGCTGGGGGCCAAACAACGATGTAGTAGATAACGTCCCCGCTGGCGATGGTTTTGTTTCCGTTGCAGGTGGTCGAATGTTCTGCCTGGCGATTGACGATACAGGTCGTCTCTGGCATTGGGGTGAAGATGCACAAGGTCAAGACGATTTTCCTACCTCTACTGGTTGGGAAGCAATTGCAGGCCATCAATACCATGGCATGGCGCTTGGTATGGTGGATTGCAACAACAACGGGGTTTCTGATGAAACAGATATCGAGGACGGAACATCAATCGATGCCAATCCTGCCGATGGCATTCCAGATGAATGCCAAGGGTTACCAGTTGGTGGGTGTTGCTTGTTACACGGACTTTGTGTGAAGTCAACAGAAGTAGATTGTGATGATGTAGAAGGTTTTTGGGCAGGTGAGGGAGTAGATTGTGATGTTGCACCGTGCATCGAGGAATGTTCGTCAGATCTTGATGGCAGCGGTGAAGTTGATATAGAAGATATGCTTGAAGTAATAGCAGCTTGGGGATCATGTCCTTGAGAGATCTACTTACGACTCTAGCACTTTTATTTGTAGTATCCTCGACCCTTGCCGATACTATTTATGTTGATGATGATGGCAAGGCAGACTTTCAAAATATACAAGATGCAATTGATGCGTCAAGCGATATGGATGTCATCTTTGTTCGTGAAGGTACCTACTACGAAAATATCAATTTCTTAGGCAAATGGATACAAGTTCAAGGAGAGAGTCGCGAGAACACAATCATTGATGGTGGCATGAATAATGCTCCAGTTGTAACCTTTAACTCAGGCGAAACGTTCTGGAGTGTTTTGAGCACCTTTACAATAAAGAATGGTTCTGGCAAGTATTGGGTTGATCCTATCTTTGGGCAAGAAAAGTGCGGCGGTGGAATCTACTGCGAAGGGTCATCCCCATTTATTGAACTCTGTGATATCAAAAACAATCAAGCATGGGGCGGTGGAGGTATTTTCGTAACCGAGGGCGATCCCTTTATTATGTTCTCCTCGATTGAAGACAATTTTGCAGAGGGTCATGGTGGAGGTATATTTATATCAGGGAATGTTCATGGCACGCTTGATTCGCTTGAAGTTATGAATAACCTTGCAAACTGGGGTGGTGGCATGACTTGCACTGATTCCAGTGACCCTACTATTTTAAACAGCTCATTTGCAAACAATGAAACTTTGAATGTCGGCGGTGGCGTTTATGTTCGCTCTTCAAGTAGCCCTACCTTTGTTGCTTGTACTTTTGAATCGAACATTCAAACGGGCAACCCCCTTGGGTCAGGTGGTGGTGCATGTGTGTATGGAGGAGGAACCGGAGGGGGCCCCTGCTACCCAACGTTTAACGATTGTGTATTTGAAAATAACTCTGTAAATGGAGATGGTGGCGGCTTAGCCGCTGCTTATGACGCACACCCCAAAGTGAGCGATTGTTCCTTTACGGGTAACAGTGCAGGGCGAAGTGGCGGAGGTATCGCCTGCGTCGCTGATGAAGAGTATGCATATCCAAGTAGAGCAGAACTTACGAATATAGAAGTGTTTTTCAATCACGCAGATGAAGAAGGCGGAGGAATTCATGTACGGTGGAGTGAACCGACCATGGAACACGTAACAGTTCAAAACAACGATGCTTATAAAACTGGAGGCGGGATCAATTTCTTTGACTCGGTTTTGAGTGTTCTTTCTTATGGAAAAATCTGTGATAATTCTCTTAGTCAAATTAGCGGGACGTTTACTGACGGAGGGAACAACGAGATACACGACAGTTGTTCTTGCGATGGAGATGTCAATGGCGATGGGATTGCGAACGTGAGTGATTTGTTAGCAGTTGTTGATTATTGGGGAGAGTGCGTTGCATGCCCTGCTGATTTGAACGGCGACGGTATTGTGAACGTGGAGGACTTGCTAGAAGTAGTTGGAAACTGGGGCCCTTGTTGAGTAGTAACGATCCCGCAGGTCGTTTTTACTTTAGCCACGGAGACACTGAGGCACAGAGATAGATTTGTGGTTCTCAATTCCTAAACAAAAAATGTATTCCTCCGTGTCTCTGTGTCTCTGTGGCGTCTCTAATGGTCCATACTGGGGCTTGACGCCGAAATGAAATGCCAAGCATTTCATGAGACGCAAATCCAGTGAGCGACAGAGTCGCTCGCTACCTGCGAAGCAGGTGCAATGGACCACGAAAAAACCCGCAGAAGCGTAGCTTCTAGCGGGATGAAATGAGTGGTCCATACTGGATTTGAACCAGTGACCTCTTGCGTGTCATGCAAGCGCGCTAGCCAACTGCGCCAATGGACCAAAGAGTGGGATGATACCATAGTTACTGAAAGTGCAACAACGAATCAAAACTCTCAACCTCTCTGATCGCCCCCTTCTTCGCTTGATTACTCTTTGCGTCCTCTACATTGCGCAAGGCATCCCATACGGTTTTGTAACTGTAACGTTTGTATCGTACCTAGCAGAACAAGGTGAAACCGTTGCTGCAATTGGCGCTGTCACCGCCCTTTCAACAGTGCCTTGGACTTTCAAATGGGTTTGGGGGCCAGTGATCGACCGCTTCGGAATTCCAGCCATGGGGAGAAGGCGTCCTTGGATTATAGTTGCACAGTGTGGCATGACGGTAAGCATTGCATTCATGGCATTCGTCCCAGAGCCTACAGCACATCTTGTTTTAATTGGCTGGCTTGTCTTTGTTCATAACATTTTCAATTCGCTGCAAGATGTTTCGGTGGATGCACTCGCGGTTGACTTATTACGAGAGTCAGAACGTGGGCGTGTAAATGGGTTTATGTATGGATCTAAATACATAGGCATGTTTTTAGGCGGCGCTTTTTTAAGTCGAATGGTTTCTGTAGACGGGCTTGGCATTGCATTTACAATCCAAATATGCATGCTTGGAGGAATCATGTTGTTTCCTCTTCTTCTTCGAGAACGATCTGGAGAAAAACTATTGCCTTGGACTGCCGGAAGTTGCCAACTAAAAACAGAACAGCAACTTGCACATAGCGTCATCGAATTATTTGGATTTCTAAAACGCGCATTTTCTCTGCGGTCCACACTTCTTGCAGGAGCGATTGGCTTAACAATATTTATTGCAGGAGGAATACTCTCTCCAATTACGAATGTTCTATTCATACAGGACCTCGGTTGGTCGCGGACAGAATTCACAGACATTACTGGTGGGTATGGCGTCTTTCTTGGGTTGGCAGGAGCAATTGCAGGCGGGTTTCTTGCAGACAAATTCGGTCCAAAAAAAATCGCCTCAATTGGCTGCATTGTTTTAGCACTAAGTTACGCAACGTTTGGTTTATCTTCCCCCGACTCAAGCATAGTATGGTTCGACTGGACTGATCGCCCCGTCGTCATCACGTACATATTGATTGACACTTGGATGGGCAGCATGATTTCTGCATCACTTTTTGCAATGTATATGACTGTCTCTTGGCCTCGAGTTGCAGCAACACAGTTCACCGCGTACATGGCTATACTCAACCTCTCGACGGTAATCGGCTTAAAAAGTTCTGGGTTTATCTCAGAGTTATTTTCACTTCCGGTGATTTTTATTGGCGCAGGATTCTTGCAACTGATTGTCATAACCATCTTCCCACTCATCGATGTGCATCAAGCACGCAGAGTGCTTGGACATGAATAAGTGACAGTGACGTCAGACTCGCTTAGGCATCATCTTTGCGAATAACTACAGCAGTGCCATAACAAAGAACTTCAGTTGCAGATTCCTGTAAGTCAGACGAATCATAGCGAAAGCCAACAATGGCATTGGCGCCGAGTTTCTCAGCATGTTCTAAAAGGTGCTGGTATGCATCTTCACGTGTCTGCTCACACATTTCAGTGTAGGCCCCAATTTTCCCACCTACTATGTTTTTAAGCCCGCCTAGAAACCCCTGCACTATGGTGGGTGAGCGTACAACGATTCCTCTCACGACTCCCTTATACTCAGTTATTGTGTGCCCATCGAATTGAAATGTAGTTGTTACAGGTATTGACATTCTAAAATCCTACCATAGATTAGAATTCTACCATGACGGACAATCGAGACAGGTTTTCAGTTGGCTCTAGAGCACTTCTTGATCCAACCATCGTCCTGCATTACATGTGGGCTGCTTATTTTGTTTGAATAAACCCTCGAAGTGGAGGTACCTTGCACAAATGTAGGACCTCGAGCACAACGGTAGAGCCGACGATATGGATCACCGTGTCACAGGCATTTGCTCGTCTGATGAGTGCAACAATACTTGCGGCAAGTTTCGTATCTGCTCTATTGACTTTTGCCAAATTCAGCCAAAGTTCCGGAGGTTCTTGTTCGAGAACTCCAATTGTTGCTTGCCAGAAGGCGCGAACTTTATCACAATTGGTTACATCACCAGAGATGGCGACTGCCCTGATGTAATCAGGGGTTCCCAAGATGTAGTAGGTTTTCGGTGTTCCTCCGCTGTGGTTGTTTGAAATCAAGGCACGACCTCCATGTGCAGTTACGATTTCTTAGACAACCCTGAACGTCTAGATTCCTTTCAGAAGCGAACAAATTATAGTACATTTCCTACTTATGGCTGAAAAACTCACAATTGAAGAGTTCCAAACCCTGATCAAGAATCGGTATTACCCAACAGATTCTTCTAGAGGTCTCGCGAAAACCTATCTTTGGCTCGCCGAAGAACAGGGTGAATTGGCGCAAGCTCTTGGAAGATTTGAAGCTGGAAATCCCGATATGGAAAATTTAGCGGAAGAATTCGCAGATGTGCTTGCGTGGCTTACAACGCTTGCGAACATTACTGGGGTAGATTTGACACAAGCGATCCACGACAAGTACATCAAAGATGGTGGTCCTGAAGGTACAAAATGAACCGAATTGATGCTATTTTTTCAACTTCCAAGAAGGCACTCATGCCCTTTATTGTCGCAGGGTATCCAACAATCGACGCAACAGAAGAATCAATCCTTGCAATGGACAGCAACGGAGCCTCGATCATTGAGATAGGGATCCCATTCAGCGATCCAATTGCAGATGGACCAACCATTGCCGCAGCGATGCATGAGGCTGTACGCAATGGTGTCACTCCAGCCCACGTCATCGGACTTGTCTCTCGCGTTCGCTCCAAGGTGAAGGCGGGCCTCGTTGCAATGGTCAGTGAGTCCATCGTAAAGCGAAGTGGAGGGAGTGCCTTCCTCGATCGACTCGTAGAAGCAGGTTTCGATGGCATCATCATTCCTGATATCGATGATGAGGAAGCACAAAGGACATCAGAATATTGCAAAGATTGTGGCCTTTCATTTTCCATGTTGGTTTCACCAACGACCCCTCAAAAAAGAGCTGCTTGGCTTGCCTCCCTTTCATCAGGATTTCTTTACATTCTTGCACGGGTAGGTCTCACTGGTGAGCAAGGATCACTGCCTGATATCTCAAAACGAATCGAACAGTTACAAGAGATCACAGACTTGCCACTCGCCGTTGGTTTTGGGATCTCGAACAAAGAGCACGTTCAATCTGTTCTGTCCTCAGCAGATGCCGCGATCGTTGGCTCCGCACTTGTCCGCAGAATGGGTGAATCGAACAACCCCGCCCTTGCTGCAGGTGAGTTTGTCTCTGAATTGTCGTAATCTTCACTTGATAGAATCGAGATTTCTGGGATAATTCAACAAACGGCAGGAGGCCCCCATTTATGGAACACCAAACTATGTGTGATGCAATGGATATGCAAACCGACTACACAGATTTCTTCGGTTGTCGAACGTTTACTGGCAACGTGATGCTTGAATTTCTTTCAACAGAGGTTTTCGAATCTTTGCAAGAAACAATTCGAAAAGGCAAACCACTTGACCCCGCGATCGCCAACAACGTTGCCGCTGCAATGAAGGATTGGGCAATTTCCCAAGGGTGTACCCACTACACACACTGGTTTCAACCCTTGACTGGGACAACTGCGGAAAAGCACGATGCATTTTTAGAACTAGATCACAATGGTGATGCCATAGCGAAATTCTCAGGCGAAATGCTCATTCGTGGTGAACCCGATGCTTCAAGTTTCCCTTCAGGTGGAATCCGAGACACGTGGGAAGCTCGCGGGTACACCGCTTGGGATGCGACGAGCCCTGCATTTATTTTACCCAATGAAGAGGGCGGTACCCTGTGTATCCCAACTGCGTTTGTTTCTTGGACTGGTGAAGCACTTGACAAGAAAGCCCCCCTTCTGCGTTCGATTGACATGGTCAACAAACATGCAATGCGAATACTTAATATTTTTGGCACTGCTGCAGGGGTCAGTCGAGTGATTACAACACTTGGCTTGGAACAAGAGTATTTCCTTGTTGACGAAGAGTTTGTCGCAAATCGACCAGATCTTCTCATTTGTGGGAGAACACTCCTGGGTTCTGCGCCACCAAAAGGCCACCAACTTGATGACCATTACTTTGGGAAGATCCCTGAACGCGTTTTGGCTTTTATGGATGATGCAGAACAACAATTATGCGAGTTGGGCGTGCCTATTAAGACCAGACACAACGAAGTAGCCCCAGGTCAATACGAAATTGCCCCAACATTTGAACATGCAAACGTCGCTGCAGATCACCAACTCTTACTTATGCAGATCTTGAGAGTGAAAGCACGAGAACACGGTTTTGCTTGCTTGATGCACGAAAAACCATTTGCGGGTGTGAATGGTTCTGGCAAACATAACAACTGGTCAATCGCCACAGATACTGGTGTAAATTTGTTAAGTCCGGGTAAGGAACCCCAAAACAATCTTCAGTTTCTTGTCTTCCTCTGTGGTGTCATGCGAGCAGTTGATTTGCACGCAGATCTTTTAAGAGCATCAATCGCTTCAGCTGCCAATGATCATCGGCTTGGAGCAAATGAAGCACCACCTGCAATCATTTCAATGTACTTTGGAGCAATGCTCACTGATATTCTCGACCAAATAGAATCAGGAGAATCTAGAAATGCTCGAAACGGAGGGACATTAGATATCGGGTCAAGCACAATGCCCAAATTGGACCGGCATAGCGGAGACCGAAACCGAACGAGCCCCTTCGCATTCACTGGGAACAAGTTTGAGTTCAGGGCGGTTGGTTCAACCTCTTCAGTTGCTTGGCCAAACACAATTTTAAACACGATTATCTCAGAGTCATTTGATTACATCGCAACGAGCCTCGAAGCGAAGTTAGCTGGGAGCAACTCAGTAGAGCAACTTGAAACAGAAGTGCGTGCATTACTTCAAGATCTCGTCAAAACGCACCGCAGAGTAGTTTTTGATGGTGACAATTATTCTCTAGCCTGGCATGAAGAAGCGAAACAACGAGGGCTTCCAAACTTGCGAACAACCGCTGATGCTTTGCCCTGTTTAACTACTGATACTACGATTGCGTTGTTTGAACAGTACAACGTTCTCAGTAGACGTGAACTGACAGCTAGAGCAGAAGTTTGCCTTGGACAATACTGCACTCAAGTGCAAATAGAGGCACGCACCCTCGTGCAAATGCTCTCCACTCAGATCCTCCCTGCAGCGTTGCGATATCAACATGAGCTCGCGCAAGTAGTTGCAAGTTCGAAAGAAACTTCCATAGAATGCTCACGTACCGCAGGCAGGCTTCACGATGTTGCCCAACTCGTTGACTCCCTTCAAGATTCAATCGAAACTGTCTCAGAAGCTGAAAAATTTTCTTCAGAGGATTACGCAACCCATTCTAAACAGATTAGAGACACGCTCCTACCTGCGATGCTAGTTGCCAGAACTCTATCCGATCAACTTGAAACGATCGTAGCTGAGGACCTCTGGCCGCTGCCCTCCTATACGGATATGCTGTTTATTCGTTGAATCTACCGCTAAGAATTGGCACGCAATCTTCCATTTTTCGCTATCCTATGGGGCTCGAAAGAAGGTTTTGATCTATGAGTACTACTGAAACACACCCGTACCAAATTACCCTTGAAGAAGCAGGCCCAGCAAGAAAACGACTATGCATTACAGTCCCAGCAGATGTTGTCGATGGGAAACTCCAAGAATCACTCGGTACCCTCAGAAACCAAACAGTGCTGCCTGGTTTCCGAAAAGGAAAGGTTCCCGCAAGCCTTCTCGAACGTCGCTTCGGGCAATCAGTCCGTGAGGAGACGCGAAATTCACTCATCTCTGAAGCTTGGAAAGCAGCGATGGAAGAACATGCTTTAAAGACACTTGGTGAGCCAGAACCTGTAGGTGACTCGACAGATGTCAACGTGGAAGAAGGCAAACCACTCTCTTTTACTTTAGAAGTCGAAGTGATGCCAGAGTTTGAACTTCCGCCTTTCGATAATATTGAGTTAACACGTCCTGTCATTGATGTGACAGAAGAACACATCGATGAAGAGATTGATAGGCAAAAGACCCGAAATGGCAATCTAGAAGCTGTTGAAGGACCTGTAACTGAAGGCGACTTTTTGATTGGTCCAGCTTCTGTCGTACTCGATGATGCAGATGATGTGTTTTACAAGACTGAGGAAACTAGAATTGCTGTCCCTGCAAAAGATGGTGGAGGGCAAGTACTTGGAGTATTCCTCGAAGATCTTGGCAAGACAGTTGCTCAGGCATCTCAAGGAGATGAACTCACTTTCTCAACTATTGGTTCAGATGAGCATGAACTTGAAGAGGTCCGTGGTGCCAAAGTCGTCATCACGTTTAATATCGTGAAAGCTGTTCGTGTTGTCCCACTTGATTCTGAAGCACTCATGCAAATGTTCGGTCTCGAATCAGAAGAGATGTTGAAAGAACAAGTTAAACTCGCCTTAGAACGTAGGCGTGATCAGGATCAAGCCACTGTGCTGCGTCAACAAGCAATCTCCTCGATTGCTGACCTCGTTGAAATGGAACTACCTGAGAAAACATCAGCACAGCAAGCGGACCGCGATTTGCAACGACTACGCACAGATTTGCAAAGTTCAGGTCGTTATACAGAGGACGAGGTAGAAACGAAAGTAGCTGAAGCACGCAGTGGATCAGATGAGGAGTCACGGAAACGGCTGAAAGCGTTTTTCATACTTTCAAAACTCGCAGAGCATTTCCATGTGACTGTCAGTGAAGGTGAGGTGAACACGAAAATTGCTGAGATCGCGATGCAAAACGGTGTTCGCCCAGATGAAATGCGAAACAACCTTGCAAAACAAGGACAGCTTCCTCAAATCCAAGCAGTTGTTCGAGAAGACAAAGCCGCAGACCAATTAGTTGCTGCATGTACCGTTAAAGAAATTCCTGTCGATCAGTGGCAAGCTTCTCAGGATGGTGAGAGTTCTAAGAAAAAAACGACCAAAAAGAAAACAGCTAAGAAGGCCGCCAAGAAGAAAACTACAAAGAAAAAAACTTCTAAGAAGAAAACCACGAAGAAATCATGATTGTACTAGGCAGTGTTCTTACGGAAATTCTGCCAGCTACAATTTTACTGATCGTTCTCGTCATACTCGGTGGGATCTTCATTCTTCGAGCACGTAAAATGCTTAAGAGTTCATCTGAAACTACACTTCCCTTTACCTTAGAAGAACTGAGAAAATTGCACGCAAAGGGCGAATTGACTGATGAGGAGTTCGAACGAGCCAAGGTTTCTATGGTTGAAAAAACGAAAAATCAATGACCGATAGCCTTGAAAAGTCGGAGAAAACCATGTTTTTGGTCTAAAATGCGGTTTTCTTGATGGCAAGAGGTGTTTTCGATGGCAGAATAAGGCAGGAACCATAGAATAAACGGATAGAGAAGTTTGAGAGTCAGTTATGAGAGATACCGAAAAAAATAATCCAGAGCCAGTAGCGAACCATGAGAACCAACCCCCTTTTGGAGGTGATGGTTCATCAGGTAGCGGATCAAGTGGAGGTTCTGGTGGAAACGGTGGTGCTGGTGGGTCTGGTGGTGACGATGGCTTTGGAGGTAGAAAGGTCACAACATGTTCATTCTGTGGCAAGACTTCTAGAGAAGTTGGCCCGATGGTTGAGGGACCAAATGAAATTTATGTTTGCTCAAATTGTACAGATTTGTGCCAGAATATTTTTAAACAAGAACGCAGACGTGTTACAGCATCACAACCAACGTTTACTTCGATTCCCTCTCCTCGGCAACTCAATGAGTATTTAGAACAATATGTCATTGGTCAAGAACGTGCAAAACGATCGCTCTCCGTTGCTGTTCATAACCATTACAAACGCCTACTTGAAACAGACAATGCTGACCGAGAAGTTGAGTTAGATAAATCGAATGTACTCCTACTTGGCCCAACTGGCACGGGGAAAACCTTACTCGCAAAAACACTATCAAGAGTCATTAATGTACCTTTCGCGATCGGTGATGCAACGACACTCACAGAAGCAGGCTATGTTGGGGAGGATGTAGAGAACTTATTGCTCAAGCTTCTTCAAGCCGCTGATTTTGATTTAGATGCTGCGCAACGTGGAATAATCTATATTGACGAAATCGATAAAATTGGCAGAACTACACAAAATGTCTCAATCACACGTGATGTTTCTGGTGAAGGTGTGCAGCAATCACTGTTAAAGATGCTAGAAGGTGTCACCGCCAACGTGCCTCCCCAAGGTGGTCGAAAGCACCCAGAACAACAATACATTCAAATGGACACCTCGAATATCCTGTTTATCTGTGGTGGTTCATTTGACGGAATAGAAGAGATCATTGCCAAGCGATTGGGTTCGAGCAAAATTGGGTTCGGAGGTGCTGCGCAGGATTGCAAGCCAGCCCATGAACGATCGGCTGAACTTCTTGATAAGGTCACAAACGAAGATATCCTTCACTTCGGTTTGATTCCAGAATTACTCGGAAGATTGCCTATCACTACTCCCCTGATGCCCCTGACTGAAAACGCAATGGTTCGCATTTTAACTGAACCAAGAAACGCGATCGTCAAGCAATACCAACACCTGTTTTCCCTAGAAGCCGCGAGACTCGAGTTTAGCGATGATGCGTTGCATCTGATTGCAAAACGAGCCATGGAACGTGGTACAGGGGCTCGAGCACTGCGTTCTGTCATTGACCAATTTATGATTGATGTTATGTACGATCTTCCTGATCGAGACAACCAAGACGCGGTGTATTTGATCGATGCTGCTGGCATTGAACGTGGGCTCGATCTTGATGAGATGCTTTGCAAACCAAGACCTGCGAAAGAGTCCGCGTAACGATCCACTACAAATCACCCTTTTTGCTCTAGTTTGACACCTACCCCCCCACCATACGTCTGAGCTATGCTCAGAGGTATACACAGAGGTATGCTCAGAGGTATACACAGAGGTATGGTCAGAGGTATGCTCAGAGGTATACACAGAGGTATGCACAGACGTATGCTCAGAGCTGATTTGACTGGGGGTATACTCTATTTTGGCGTGTAAGGGGTCTGTAGGGTTGTATACAAGGTCTCTTGATTCTCAGGCGTACGTTCCAGTGCCTCCTGTATGATCCTATTTGAGGAACCAAGGGGCTCATTGAAGAAAAATATGGTATAATCTCAAGCTTGCCTCAATTTCAGCAGAGGTATGGAGATTTCGCTATGCCAAGAGTATGTCATTTCACAGGTCGCAAAACCACTACTGGTCGCAGGATTCAATACCGCGGTAAACCAAAATACCAAGGGGGTATCGGTTTAAACATCTCTGGCGTATCAAAACGTACTTTTAAGCCAAATCTCCAACGTGTACGCGCAGTTGTCGATGGGGTTCCAACCCGAATTCGCGTCTCTACCAAAGCAATCAAGCAAGGTTTAGTTGTAAAACCATTAAAAAGAAAGTTCGGCTACACCCGCGAGCAAAAACTTGCATCAGGGTCATAAAAGCGAACTTTTTCTAGAATCTGTAAAATAAAGTACTTTTTTGCAGAAAATTACCCTTTTTTTAAGGGTAAAGTCCGAAAAAAACCCGTATTGAGTTGACTACGGGTCATCAAGACGTATTATTCCCATGAGCGGAATTTGGCGAACACACGCTTTTACGGAACTTAGAGGTCTCATTCACCTCAAGTCCAAACCCCACCACGTGTGATCTACCACAAATATAAAGAAACAAAGGGCTCTGTTCATTTGTTGCGCACATAGTTTGGGTTTAGTACATCACGTGAAAGTGATGTCGTGGTAATCGTTGGAAAAGAGTTAGTACAAATCTTGGAATACACATCTGCATGAGTGACAGAGTTGATATAGAACGCGTACGGGAGGCAACAGATCTCGTTGCGCTGATTTCAGAATTTGTCCCACTCGAGCCCAAAGGTCGAGAGTGGCTCGGTTTATGCCCATTTCATGAAGATACGAAGCCTTCCTTTACTGTTGTGACGCACAAACAAAATGCATTCTACAAATGTCACGCATGTGGTGAATCCGGAGATTGTTTTAAGTTTATCCAAGAGTACCTCAAAAAAGATTTTGGAGAGGCACTGCGGTATCTCGCAGAAAAATTTGGTGTCGAGCTTTCTAACAGATTAGAGCAATCGAAATCATCAGAGTCCAAAACCAAACTCAGAGCAGCAATGAAATGGGCAACGGACCTTTACACTGCGGAATTCAATGCGTTGCCTGACAAGAGCGACGCGAAGCAATCTATTGCACAAAGAGGATTTGACCAGCAATCGCTCCAGAATTTTTCAATCGGTGTTGCTCCAGAAGGTTGGACTTTTCTCAGTGATCGTGTTCGGCAGGATTCAAACCGCGTATCGACCTGTCTTGCTGCTGGGCTTGTGCGGCAGAAGGAAGCTTCTGGACGTGTGTACGATGCTTTTCGTAACCGACTGATGTTTCCGATCTGCGATGAGTCAGGGGAACCAATAGCTTTTGGCGCGAGACGATTGAATGAGAATGATGAACCAAAGTACATCAACAGTCAGGAAACAACACTCTTTCAAAAATCCAAAACGCTCTATGGAATACATCTTGCAAGCCGTGCAATTAGGGAACGTAATTGCGCTGTCATCGTTGAAGGATATACCGATGTTATAGCATGCCATCAAGCAGGCCTACGGCACGTCGTCGCTACCTTAGGTACTTCGCTTACGAAGGATCACGCAACCCTTCTCGCTCGTATTTGCGATCAAGTGATTCTTGTGTTTGACGGTGATGAAGCAGGTAAGAGAGCAGCTGACCGAGCAATTGAAGTCTTCATCTCACGACCAATAGATGTGCGAATTTGCGTCCTTCCTTTAGGTCAAGACCCAGCAGATCTTGCCTCGTCTGGAGATTTGTTAGAGCAATACCTCGATAGCGCGATAGACATTCTTTCCTACAAATTGCAAAGTCTAGAGGATCAACTGCAAGCTACGACTACACTTTCTGGGAAACAAAAACTAATCGAACAAACTCTCGAAAATTTAGCTCGGCTCGGACTCTCTAGAGTAGAGGGAGTACGTAGATCGCTTATTCTCAAGACTATAAGTTCTATGCTCGGGGTCACGATACAACAGGTTGAGACTATTTTGAATTCCTTTGAAGCGCCTCGTGTGACAGAACCAAGCACGACATACGACCAAGGAGTTGAGGTTGTGACCTCAGATACGGCTGATAAAAGCCGGCTATTAGCAGAACGTGAATTTTTATCTGTTTGCCTCTACGATCCAACAGAGTCATCTGCTGTATTGCGAGAACAGCACGAAGATCATCCCTCTCAATCTGATTTTACCGATCAGGTAAACGCAACGATCGCAACAACTATATTGCCTCATCTTCTTGCAGGGACACCTCGTTCGATGCAAGAAATTTTGCACGACCTTGATGAACCCTCAAGGATGCTTGCTTCAAATCTCTACTTTGATGGGCAGCGGCTCTGTGAGGAGTTAGGAAGCGTGCTGCTTGCAATCGACACAACACTCTATGCGTTTAAAGAAAAACTTAAGAATCAAACTATTACGAAGCAAGTACACCAAGTAAAACAGGTTGCAGATCCAGCTCAACGTGCTCAAGCTGCACAGGAGGCGTTAGAAAACATGCGACAACAAAAATCTACTAGTACTACTTCCCAATAAACTATGTAACTTTCTACAGGAGACCAGACCTTGCCATTAGTAACGAAAAACAAAACCGAAGCCTTTCCAGAGATTAGGGTCACACACCCTAGCATGTTTGGGCTGTTGCATATCAGCGCTGAGCGCGGTTGGATGTGTTACGAAGAGTTGAATTGGGCGTTGCCTGACGAATTGTTGTTTCCGGAAAAGATCGACGAGTTACTTGTTCTGTTGAACAAGCTCGATGTTGAACTAATCGGAGAAGACGACCGAATGCGTCGTGGTTGGAAACAGCACAAAATGCCTCTTCAAACCACCTTGCGTTTTAAGCGCGACACACCCTGGAAGACGCCTGAAGTTGTCGCGCTTGAGGCCGCAGAAGACGATGAAGGCAAACGTACACACCTCAACATTGATGAAGATGATGAATTGCTCGACGAAGCAGAAACACAAGCGGCAATAGCGCAAGCACTTGAAGAAAGCTCATCACGCAGGATCGATGATCCTATTCGGATGTATCTCACTCAGATGGGCAGCATTTCTCTACTTACAAGAGAGGAAGAAATTCGACTTGCGAAAAAGATTGAATCGACAAGGATGGTCTTTCGCCGGCTTGTTCTTGAATCAGACTATGCTGCGAGACAAGCGATTGAAATTTTAGAACTTGTCCATGAAGGCAAACTTCCATTTGATCGAACGATGCGTATCTCAACTGCAATCGAAGGTGCAAAGGAAACTGTTAAAGCTAGAATTCCTGTCAATTTGGTAACTATGAAAGCATTGCTTGACCTCAATGAGGCTGATTGGGATCGCTCTGAAGCGGGAGGAATGAAGAAAAGCGAACTACAAGACGTCCGTTTCATCATGCAAGCACGTCGTCGGAAGATTGCTTCACTTATGGAAGAATGCTGCCTACGCACAGCAAAAATTCAACCATTGCTTCGTAAATTGCAATCAATTTCTAAGAAGTTTCGACAGATAGAACGGAGTCTTCAGAATGCCAAAAAACCTGGCTCAAGAATCGATCCAGATGATGTCGTTGTGATGAATGAAGAGTTGACTGGCCTTCGAAGTCTCATACTTGAAGAACCAAACGATCTAGCACAACGATTGCGCAAAATAGAAGTTGTATTTGAAGAATACGAACAAGGCAAACGTGATCTATCAGGCGGAAATCTCCGTCTCGTAGTGTCGATTGCAAAAAAATACAGAAATCGTGGTCTGCCATTTCTTGACATTATTCAAGAAGGTAACACTGGGCTTATGCGTGCTGTCGATAAATATGAATATCGCCGTGGGTATAAGTTCTCTACGTACGCAACATGGTGGATTCGACAAGCAATCACAAGAGCAATCGCTGACCATGCCCGAACAATTCGCGTGCCTGTCCACATGATCGAGACGATGTCTAAGCTTCGTGCGATTCAAAAACGGTTGCTCCAAGAAGTTGGTCGAGAACCAACGCTAGAAGAAATTGCACTTGCAGCGGATATGAGTTTCGAAGAAACCAAGCGAGTGATGAAGATTTCTAGACATCCAGTTAGTCTCGATCGCCCTGTTGGTGAGTCAGAGGATTCTGAGTTTGGTGATTTTATTGAAGATGAACGCCAACAAGCACCGTCTGAAACTGCTACGAGCGAAATGCTTCGATCTCGTATTAATGATGTTTTGAAGACACTTACGTATCGTGAACGAGAGATTCTCAAATTACGATACGGAATTGGCGATGGGTATACCTATACACTTGAAGAGGTTGGACGCATTTTTAAAGTGACTCGAGAACGTGTGCGGCAAGTTGAATCAAAAGCGATCAGAAAACTGCAACATCCTGTTCGGAAACGCCGTTTGTCTAGTTTTATTGACCAGAACGAAGAGGATGAATTGGACACTTAATTCTCTCATCAAGAAAGAAACGCCCCCTTTCCAAAGCGGCAACTTTTCCTAGTGAAATGTTGCCGCTTTTCTTGTTACTCGCACACACCCCAAGCAGCTATGACAGCAAGTAAGTCATCTGTGTTGACTACTCCGTTGCCATCAACGTCAAGATCTGGATCATGAGATCCCCAACCACCGACAATTTCCAATAGATCGTTTACATCAATAACACCATCGCCATTGATATCCTCTGCACATGCTGCTCCGCAAACATTCGTGTCATCACAGTGAGAGTCCATCCCTTCCCAGGTACCAACTACGGCACTGCAATCATCTTCTGTAAGATCTAAACACCAATCATCGCCACAACATGCACCGAGTGGTTGTGGACATGAAACACTAGCGCACGTTGTAGCATCACCTTGGAAGGAACCTGCAACTGCAACACAATCTTCAGGGGAGATAGGCCCGATGCAATTGCCATCATGGAGACAACAGGCGCCCTCCGGAAAACAAGTCGTCTCCGCACAACTCGTGCCCTCTCCCATGTGGATGCCTCCGACAGTGAGACATGTATTGACATCAAATTCTACACATGCACCTGTTGCTTCAATACAGCAAGCACCTTCACCAGCACCGCATACGTACGTCGCACAAGTTGTCTCAGGGTTTTGAGCAAGCCCCCCGAGAGCTTCACAATCAGTTGGTGTGAGATCGAAGCACTCTGTTCCAACACAACAAGCAACTGGCTCAATTGTACAGTTCACAGACGTGTACGCAGCACGCAAAACCCAATCTCCACTCGGTGTGCAGATGCTAGGGAAGTCTTGAAAAGTAAACCACCCTGTTCCACAGACGCACCAAGGTCCGGAAACAGCATCGATCCAATTGTCATCGGGAAACTGCAAGCCACTCGTATCAGTTGTTGGGAATGCATTACTGTTCGTAGGTGGAGACGATGTACAGGGATTCCCAGGGTTGTTATGTTGGTCGATTCCAAAAGCAACAGTAAACTTATTCTGTCCACTGTCGTTATAGATATAAATTTGTTCTGGATCTTCAGGGTCAACTGAAACAGAAATGATAGTACCTGTTGTACCTGGTGGCATCACAAGGTGTGGCAGGATGATGTTATCACTCGAAAATTGAGCAACGAGAAAACCATTTGTTGGAGTGCCATCCCATATATAGACTGACCAGTGCGTTGTTGTTTGTACGTTCGTGTTGCTAGTTGCAAACAACACTTCAGCAAGATCTACACGAATGGGAAACTCATCTGCGGGAACATCGTATGTTGCAGCCAAGGATTCTCCTTGTGCAAAACCTGCTTGTAAGACATATTGACCCACCCCAAAATCACTATCTGTTCGAGTAACAGGAGTTTGTGGGCACGTTCCTCTAGTCTGTTTATTTGTGTTTTGATACGCCTTTGGATTTCTGAATGTCGCACGTAACGAACGTGGCATCTCGAGCATGAGCGGGATCGGGTTCAAACGAGTGGTTGTATTGGTTGGTACGGTTTCTCCTAAAGTAGTTGAGTAGACCGCTAAAATGGCTGCTAAAGTGATAGTGATTCGCATAGATTGATCCTCGTCCTCTAGTATGGCACTAGTCTAGGAGCGAGTCAAGGAATAACTGCTACCCAAAACAGGCTGCGAAGGACGCAAGGAGGGATTCTGGCTCTGGTAGCCGCCCTTTGCCGTTCGATTTGCATGCTTGCCACCCATCATCAGATTCAAGAATTGTGAATCCATCTTGTTGTAATGTAAGAATATTACGTTTTGTGACAGGTTGCTCGAGCATGGTGACATTCATCGAGGGTGCGAGCAGAACTGGAGTGGTCTCTCGATTTACTGCAGAGACTACAAGGCTTACAGGATCGTCGGTTCGCCCAGTTGCTAATTTGGCAAGCATATTCATTGTGCAGGGAGCGACGAGCACACCATCGGCTTGTTTAGCGAGTTGAATGTGCCGAGGTGAGCAGTTTTTGCCATGTTTCCATTGAGAATCAAAAACCTGCCGACTCGTTAGAGACTCAAAGGTGAGTGGAGAAATGAAACGAGTCGCAGCATCTGTCATAAGTACGTCAACTGTGACGTCAATCTGCACAAGTGTGCTTACGAGTGCCGCAATTTTATAACAAGCAATTCCTCCCGTCAGTGCAACGAGAAGGTGCCGCCCTGCAAGATGACCTTCGCTTTGAGTGCGACGATCGTTCATCTTGTCCTATGTACCCTTTAGTCCCTGAGTATCGCTAAATTCGTACCCTGTTTCAGAATAATCCGCAGTGATTTTATCTTGCATGATTTCTTCAATCACAAGTTCAAGATCAGTACGACCCTCTCGCTCGATCAACGGACGTGCACCATCGATAATGAGCTCTCTAAGCCGATGTTGGATAAGTGCTGTAAGTTTGAATCTACCACCGCATTTAATGATAATTTCATCATTTTGTAACGCTTCAATCATGGATGTGCCTTCCTGTCAATGATCCTCCCGAACAAATCGAGCTGCAATACGAGTATTCCGACAATTATAGGGTATTTTGCGGATTTTTGTGTACGCCCTTGCAATGCAGACTAACAACGCATAACCCACCATTCGTCTGAGTAATGCTCAGAGCATACCTCTGTGCATACGTCTGTGTATACCTCTGAGTAATGCTCAGAGGTGGTTGTATGTGCCATGATGACAGTTACTTAGGTACTATGTTCTTGTTGGGAGTACTCGGTAATTCTGATTTCCGATGTCGCTTCGTGGGTATGATCTCACGTTCAAACGCCTAGGTAGAGCTCTGTGGTAAGATAATTGGTTACCCTTTATGAAACGATTTATGGCTTCCAATCTTCGCAGACTGGGCATCCGCCTCGGATTCGACCGAGACTGGTACCTCTATTTCGTCGCTGCGCTTATTGGTCTCTTTATGGGGCTCGCAGCTGTACTTTTTATCTGGCCACTTCGCCAATCAGAACAATTGGCAGATCAACTCGCCGATTCTTCGTATATCGTGTGGATTATTCTTTTGGGCCCATCAATTGGTGGCCTTCTGACTGGCGTTCTCATCGCATGGTTAAAACATGAAGGCGTTGGCCCAGGTGTTACCTCCGTCATCTACGCAGTCCAACGAAAAAAGGGGAGACTCTCTCCAAAGATCGGAGTGCGAAAGTGGCTCGCTTCCACGGCTACAATCGCCTCTGGAGGGTCTGCTGGGGCTGAAGGCCCGATTGTTACGATTGGAGCAGTTGTTGGATCGAACCTGTCCCGCCTTCTCGGTACAGGTTCGCAACATACAGGAACGCTTCTAGGGTGTGGTGCAGCCGCAGGGCTAGCTTCTGTCTTCAATGCTCCGATTGCGGGAATTTTCTTTGTGATGGAATTACTCCTCCGAGATTTTTCGCTGAAAACGTTCACACCAATCGTGATTGCTGCAGTTGTCTCTTCTGCAACGACACAAGGGTTACTTGGTGATGCTGCGCTTTTTGATGTGGGAGAAAACTTCTTTCACAAAGGATTGCACTTTAGTATCACGCAGATCCCTGTCTACCTCGTTTTAGGATTAGTCTGTGGTCTACTCGGTGCGCTCTTTGTCCGAACGCTCGATGCCACTGAACGAGCATTCGTTGCAACGAAATTGCCTATGATGGCAAGACCAGTTATTGGGGCTCTTTTCTTAGGTTTCATTGGCGTTACAGCGTATTGGTTGAGTGGATCGAACGGGATCCCAGAGTTCTACGGCAATGGCTATCCCACGATCAAACATCTGCTAGATCAATCCACCTATTTTGTTGATAACTCCATTAGTGAGCTCCGCCCAGCCCTGCCCTTTATCACTGGTCTGCTTCTGTTAGCGGTTGTAAAATTGATCGCAACGAGTATCACAGTTGGCTCCGGAGGTGCAGGTGGGTTGTTTGCACCTTCACTTCTAGTCGGCGCAGCAAGTGGTGGTGTCGTCGGTTTTGTAGTACATTCATTTGGATGGTTCCCTGATACTTCTCCTGCGTATTTTGCACTCGTAGGGATGGCAGCGCTTGTGGCAGCAACAACGCATGCACCACTTACAGCAATTTTGATTGTGTACGAAGTGACCCAAAGTTACGAGGTGATTTTGCCGTTGATGTTTGCGGCCGTTGTCGGCACTATAGTTTCAAGGTTCGTCTGCCGTGACAGTATTTACACCTGTAAGCTCAGACGTCAAGGTGTACGGATGGGAGCCATGAGTGATCTCACAGTGTTACGCCGTTTAACTACACAAGATGTCCAACTTAAGTCTGCAACCGTTGTAAACGAAACTGATTCTGCCCAAAAGTTATTGACCCTCATGGAACAAACTGGCACCTCAGATTTTGTAGTTACAAACAACAGTGGGCATTACTGTGGCATGGTGGTTTCTGATGATTTCAGAGAGGCACTTGTGTATCGGGAGTCGATTCCGCTTTTGCAAGTTAGCGAACTACGACGCTGTGAACTTCCTACTATTTCTCTTGAAGAAACACTCGATGTAGTGCTTGACAAGTTTTCGAGAAGTGATGTCCAATCCTTAACCGTCCTTGATGGTACCGATCACATTGCAGGCTTGATTACTCGCTCAAGATTGATGGCTCGATATCAGGAAGCGCTTGACGAGGATGTTGACACATGACGCCTTCCGCTCATACCTTTCAAAAATGCGCGCGTCTCACCAAGAAAGAAGAGTTTGATGCAGTGTATTCTTTTGCACAATGCAAGCGAACGAATGCTTTTTCGATTCATGCAATGCCCAACCACATCGACCAACATAGGCTAGGGTTGTCGGTACCAAAACGTGTGGGCACTGCCGTTGTGCGTAATCGAGTCAAGCGGCTCGTGCGAGAAGCTTTTCGACTTGTACACGAGTCACTCCCTTCTAGTTATGACATCGTTGTGACATTTCACAAAAGACCAGAACAGGGGCAAAAAGAGTTCGAGCATTTTTTCCAACGCGTGATAGACGAGTTTGAGCTCAAATGCAAGACGTAAAGAAAGTAACGCTGCTCGCAAAACTCTTGATTTTGCCTGTGAAGTTGTATCAAATCACACTCCGTCCATTTCTAGGTGGTCAATGCAGATTTGAACCGACATGCTCTGATTATTCCATAGAAGCGTTTCGGAAACATGGGGCTTGGAAAGGGTTGGCAAAGACGATCTATCGAATTCTTCGCTGTAATCCATTTGGAGGAAGCGGGTACGACCCACCATAACAGCGTTGTGGTTTATTGCCTTTTAATCGTCCCAGTTACTTCCCGATCACCTACCTGCCCTTCTTGCGAGGCACGCTCTTGGGCGAGTTTCTTTCTCCAAGTGTCCAAGTGAGGGGGCTCTGGGAAAGCGACTGTGATTGGAGTATTCTGACTCATTGGGTGGTTCAAGTATTGATCTTGAATGATTGGCATGACGCGGTCATACACACGAGGACGCAATCCTTGTTCCAAAGAATCGATGCCAGCCCAAATTACAATTCTTTCTTCCATAGGAATCGTTGAATCTGTCATCACTTGTTGGAACGATAACACAGCACTATCTTCAAGAGCTCCAACGATATCTTTGATTCGACCTGTTCCAAATTTTGTTGTGTAGTTGTTGAAATCGTTGGTTTTAAAAAACTCTGTGACTTGCTTTGCAAATGTGATTGCATCTTCGTAGAGTTCAGGTCTCTTTTGTGCAACTCCAGCTCTAAATGCATACCTAAGGGAAGCGGCTACATCGCTCACTGCTAACAATGGCTGGCGTTCATACTCGCCTTGTGTTTTATTTTTTACCCAGACATCTAACGGGATTGCATAAGAGTTATTCGGAGGGGAAGCGCCGCTACCGAAATACTCATCTAAATGATCAAGTAATGCTTGCGCACGGTCAAGTTCACCTTGTCGGTACCACTCTCGAACTGCCGAGCCAAGGAAATTCTTTAAGAAGGCTGTAAATGTATCACTCCCCGCACCTCTGACAAAATAGTGTTTTTGGTAGAGCTCATCCCAAAGACCTTCGCGTGTGTCATCTCCAATAATTGCGTCTATGTATCGAGGATCAGGAAATCTGCCAGGGACTTCATTTGAAAAGGGATCAAAAGAAATGCGTCCGGTTCTTGCAAGTGCTTGTAGTGCGTGGAGCTGCATTCGGTCAGTATTGAGGGTTTTAAACACTTCGTTGGATTCATGCCGCCCAGTACCTACAGTTGCTCCCCTTCGTGCCCAATACAGCGCGTGAGTTTGTGGATGTCGCCAATCAAGAGGACCCAAGTCACGCGTATATTCATACATGAGGTGTGGATCCATGTTGTAATCTTCACGCAAAATTTTATTACGCAAGTGTGCTTTCAGCACTTCCCATGCATTTGCATACGTGGGGTCTTTGATGATTGCCTCTAATGTGTTGTAATAGGGAGATTGTGAACGAAGCGTTTGTTCGAGACCTAGCGTTCTCGCTACCATCGAAAACTGTGAGATGGCTTCATGTTGTGCGATATCTTCAAGCAGCCCGATGCCGATGACTTCATCACCTTGCCCTCGATATTCTGCGAGTTCCTCATTGATACGATCTACAAGAGGTGCAACTGCAGGCTCTTGTGTTATTGCTTCTTCAAGTGTTCTAGGGGCGTTTGCAATCAGCTCGATGGCAGCAATTCGGTCATCCCAACTATCGAGAGGAGTCCCAAGGAGTGTATTCCATTCATCTGCGAGGAGACGTTTGTAATACATGTGCGCATCATCACTGTTCCCATCTATTTTATGGCCGAAGAAAAACGCTAACTCTTTGTGCAAGACCATATCATCTGGATTTGCGACTAATCCCTTCTCTCGTAATAACCGGATCCCAGCGTTGACCCACTCCCACCGCTCTTCAAGCGTATTCGTAGCAACTGAGATGTTGTACGCCATGTTGTGGGCATGAAACACCCAAACTTGAGAAAATCTTGGTTGTAATTTTGTGATCAGTTCAGCATCAGCCATGACTTCGTAAAAAAGCCCAGCATCTTTCATGCGATTGACTTTAATCCAAAGATAGTCAACCATCAGGCCTCGTAACGCACCGATGGACATACCGAGTGTGTTCACCCAATCTGGAGCCCCTTCAACAGCATTGTTGGAATAGCGAAGGGTGCTTTTCTCAGCATCTTCAATAATCTGTGGCAACATCACTCCACCGACAGAGAGTGAAACTGCAGCGACGGAAGCGGCAACAAATTGTGTGATCCGATCGCGTCTCATTATTTATCCATTACCACTATAAATTGCGAGTTGCCGTTTTCGTAATACTATTGTGCCAATACAGATTGCGACTCCAGACCAGAGCACTCCTATCGTGAGTACTCCGCGAAGAACTGAAGCCCAAGAAATGAGCATTCCTTGTACAAGTTGGCTTGTGGGCTGATGTTCACCGAAACCCTTTAGCATAAAGACTAAAAATGTTGCGATCCCTCGGATTACATTTTCAAATCCCCATTGAATGACCATCCCGATATCACCGAAATCTACTTCGTTTGTGACAGGTGGCATATAGAGTTGCAGGGACTCGGCGAGCCATGGAGCCATAATTCCACTCATAAAAATTGTAAAGGTGACGAGTGTCGCAACCGGGAAACTAAGGAATGTTGCAGTTGAAATTCCTATTGCTGCAAGAAATGCGAGTTTGATCCAAAGCACAAGCATTGCTCTTAAAAAATTGGGCTCAAACTCTCCCACACGGTACAGAATTTTGACTCCATCTGCATCAAAACTGATTGATCCTTGACCTTCTTTTCCTTGGGGTGGTTGGTATAGGTTATAGATTGATATTGAAAGATTGCCTTCGTCATCGACGAAACTAGGAGGGATGAGGGTTACGTGGGTCATCGTTGGGACGAACTTGACCGGTTGTCTAGTCGCGGGATCTTCATTGAACACGAGCCCAGCTTCATACACATCATGCTCATTTGAATCCAAGATGTAAAATCTATATTGGAATGCGATTGGGGCTCCAACTTCTTTTGCTTCTTGTAAGCCTGTGAACGAGTACGTCTGTTGAAAATAATTCCCTTGATGTGCTGGTGGGATTGATCGTTGTGAGGCGAGATATTGTTCCTGAACTTCTTTGCGAATCTTTCTTCTCAGTGGTACTTGAATCTGCTCCATGTCCCGAAGATCTGGATCTGCTTCAACAATTGCATCAACTCGTGCATTGAGTTGCTCAGAGTTTAGCTCTTGATACACTGGCTCAGCTGAAATACGTGCGGTTAGAACTTCTTCTTCTACTGCTAGACGGTCTAGTTCTCCCTGCATGCCGGATGCTACAGGTTGTGCCCGAAGGTACTGAATGTAGATGAAGATGCTTAGCCCTGCAACGCAGAGGAGCGCGGCATTGAGGGAGACGATACCAAGCCATTTACCGAAGAGATATCCAAACTTGTTGACAGGTTTCGTCATAATCTGCCAAACTTGCCGGTCTCTAATTTCAAATGCGACAGTTGCGCATGCAAGTAACACTGTCATGCATGCAGCGATTGTAAAAGTCATACCTAGGGAACGACTGAGCATCGTCTGCAATCGATGTCGCAGTGGAGAAGCAGGATCTAACCAGTACGGTATGAAGGGCAATAGAATGAGCAAAATTGAAATGAACGCCAATGTGAGACGCGTCCGAGATGCTTCCAAAAGAAGAGCGTTTGCAACTGAAGTGACTTGTTTGGGTCTTCCGAATAGGAATTCAAAAATCCGTAGGATCAGTACGAACGTAAATGCTAATAATCCAATCGCAGCAAGTGCTAATCCGATATCTTGGGATCCAAGGAAGGTACAGAGAAGCAGTGCAACACTAGAGCCTATGACTGCATAGAGGAAGGGTGCGAGAAGCCCAAGCCAAATAACGACAGTTCCCCACACGATTGCGATAGTTCCTATAAGCCAAGATGTCCCTAGGCTTCTGAGTAACCACTTCGGTAGCCAGGGAGGGATCTCTGTAGAGATGACATACCAAGTGACTGAAGTAGGATTAACAATTTTTCCTGTTTCATCAACTACTTGAAATCCTTTGAGCCGCTCGTCACCAATTTTTCTGCCGTTGATTGTGACGAAACCTGTCTCCTGCAGTGTTTCTCCAGCGACTCGTTGGTTAGGACCTGAAAACAATTCTTCAATCGCAGCGCGATCACTGTGGAGTTGATGGCTTACACGAAGAACAGGACTCATTGTACTGATGACTGCAACGAGAACAAAAAGAGTTGCAGCAACTTTAACCCAAGTACGATGTTGGGTTCGCGCTAACCAAAGATGTATATTTTTGAAGAACGTCACTTCTTGCCTTGAGAGTCATCTTGCGATGGATCGAGAAGGGAATCAATCATCGCATCATCAGCACCCTGTGGTGAATCTATCTGCGTTCGAGCTTCCTCAACTATAGGTTGACGTTCTTCTGTACCTTCAACAAGATCTTCTAAGATTTCTTCTTGGGTGGATTCTTCTGGTGACTGGGTATGCTCTTGAACAGTTGCTTCTTGTTTTTCATCTTGCATCAGTTGATCGATGAGCCCTTCACCTTTTGCATCTCCACGTAAAAATGAAGCTGTTTCAGTACCATGCAAAGCGCCACTCGTCGAGGCTTGTTCTTGTTTCGCTTGTTCTACGATTGACAAAAAGAGCGCTTCAAGTTTTTGGCGTGGTTGTGTTACCGATTCAATTGAAAGCCCTTCTTCTTTCACGAGGATATCTTCTATCTTTGTTATTGTTGTTTCATGCTTGATGCGTGGGATTTGCAAAACCGTATGAGCAGAATCTGTGAGGAGTTCTTGTGCAGTACCTTGGGCTCGGATTCGTCCACCGTAGAGAATTGCCATTCGGTCGCAAACATCTTCAACATCAGCCAACAAATGAGAACTGAGCAAAATTGTCTTACCACGAGCACGCAATTCGATAAGTAAATCTTTAACCTGTTTTGTTCCGATTGGATCTAGACCACTTGTAGGTTCATCTAGGATGAGAAAGTCTGGGTCATTGATGAGCGCCTGTGCTAATCCAATGCGTCGCATCATGCCTTTCGAAAATTCGCCAACTGGGCGGTGCGCTACCTGAGCAAGTCCAACCCATTCTAAAAGTTCTTCGATTCTCTTTTTACGTGTAGATTTTTCAAGCCCAAACAGTCTGCCATAATAATCCAAAGTTTCGTAGGAGTTTAGATATCGATATAAATAGGACTCTTCAGGAAGAAATCCAATGTATTTCTTTACAGCAACATCATGTGGCTCGCGACCAAAGACTGTGAGACGTCCACGAGTTCTATGTAACAAACCTAGGATCAGTTTAATTGTTGTACTCTTACCTGAGCCATTTGGACCAAGGAGTCCAAAGAGCTCCCCTTTTTCGATTTGAAACGAAACATTGTCAACTGCTTTTGCTTTTGAACGCATCCAAAAGTCTTTGAAAATTTTCGTGAGACCGACGGCTTCTACGATATGACTATTGGGTTCTTTTGGGGTCATGGTTACCTTTGCTTACCTCTAACACGTCCACCGCTGATAGATAGTTCGCGAGAAGGCCCAAATTGATCGATTTCTTTTGCTTTAAGAATCCAAGGATTGAAGATATCAATGTCGTCTAAGAGTGCTCTCATTTCTCTTCGCTCCATGTGTAACTTACTTCGTAGTTGTGCGACTTGGTCTGATCCTCGTAGGGCTAAACGCATCGCAGCCACCTTACTTGGAACGAGCATCGTCTCTACATCTTGGGCTTCAAAGACTTTTGAATATGCTGCAATCCACCGATCTCTGATGACGATGTTGGGATGTTCCTTGTACGCTGGAAGCAAACTCATAAACCTTCTATAGTCTCGACCTAAAGTTGTTTCTACCTCTGCCCTATACCCCTCTGCTTTACTAATAGTGTTTGCAGCAGAGCCTGTGACTCCTTCAGATTGAAGCATTGCATAAATAGCAGCTAAAGCTGCTTTGGCAGCTTCAGTATCATCTTGATCAACAACTGCTTCATACGCTTCTATGAGAGAAACGATTGTTGGATAATCTCTACCAGCAGATTCTATAAGTTCCTCATGTGCGGATGCTGTTGCGCGTTCTACCTCAGTCTCTGACATAATCTTCGCACTATCAAACTCGCTGTAGGACTTTTGAATAAACAGTGGAGGTTCTGGCTCATGTGGTAGGGAGACATCTGCAACATGGATCCCACAGTCAAGTCGGTTCAATTCTCTTTGTGTTGCATTGCGAAGTACATCTCGTAATTGTTCTAGAGGTTCATCGAGCAACTCTTCTAATGTCAGGGCAGCAACGACATGGACGGCTGCTCGTTCAAGGGCTAAGCCAACGAGGACATTCCCGTAGGCATCTGGAACGGCGTCTGCATACTTGACAGGATCAATGATTTCCCATGTCGCTGCAAGTTCAAAATGTGCCAAATCACCATCGCTTGTTAAAAGTGAACCATCCCTGCCTGGTACGAGCCCATCTTTGGATTTAGATTTTGAAATACGCTGGTCGCGAGAGATATTTGGATTAATTTGCGGCATGAACACATTGCCAATTGCAATGTATCTGTTTTCTGCTTCAAAAATTTCAAAACCGCCAATCGGTGAAGGCCAACTTAACTGCAACCCAGGTGATAGTCCCTTGTCTTCTTTGACTGCACCAAATACTGTCGCAACGCCCGTTTCTCCTTCGTCGATAGTTTTAAAACCAGATACGAGATACAACACGATCAATACGAACATCACTGTTTGTAATGCTCGGAAACTTAACTGCAACGAATCCGAAAGTGAACGGTGCGCGGTATCCATCGCTTCGCGAATATCTGTGCTAGCGGTGTCTTTATCTACAATAAATCGAGCAGATGCCTGACGGCGCGGGGAATCTTCTTGATGGAACTCTTCTTTGTTCGTCACTTGGTTCGCTTCCCGTCTTCTGCTGGTTGTGGAATACCAGAAGCGTCAATTTCGGCGCTAAGATCCATGAGGTGCCAAGGCGCAAGATTTGTTTCTAAAACAAGCGTAGTGTTTTCAGAGAGGGCGATTTCGACCGCATCGAGCCAAGAGAGAAATACGGCAAGTTCTTCATATTCGCCCATTTTTTCTAGATACACAGCAGCTTGTTTTTCACCTTCAGCGCGTATGTCTTCTGCACGCTGAGATGCGAATGCTTCAATTTTTTCGCGTTTTGCTCTCGCTGCAGCCCGAATCGCCTCTGCGTCTGCTTTCCCTTTTGCTCGAAGTTGTTCTGCGAGTGTGTCACGCCTTGCTTGCATTCTTTGTAGGACTGCAGTAGTTGTTTTAGGTGGAAGTAGAAGTCGGTTTATGCCTACAGCCTTTGGAACGATACCACTCGCTTGTAAACTACCTAACCGAGTGAGGATTTCATCTTCTGCTTGAGACAAGTCGTTGTTCGCACCTGTGAGATCCTCAAAGGAATAACTGCTCAGTACAGAAATTGCGTCTCGAAATTGGCTGTCTATTGCGAGTTGAGCAGCTTCGAGAGAAGAATAACTTCTATAAAAATTAAGTGGCCCTTCAGCATTCGTATCGATGTTCCAAAGCAAATAGGATTTGACGACGATTTGTTGCCCGTCTTTTGTCTGAAGCATCTCTAAGGGAGATTGTCTGACTTGTGTTCTTGTATCAAGAAGGGTTACAGAATCTGCAAAAAATGGGAGTCTGAAATGTAATCCTGGAGTCGCAATCACGCTGTTGACATCTGTTTGTCCAAATCTGCTTAAGATTCCAACTTGATGGAATGACACTGTATAGGTCATGCTAAACAAGAGCAACACGATAAAGATTGCTAATCCAATTCCAATGATAAATATTCGTTTCATTTAGTTATTTGCTCCTTCATCAACTTGGAGAGTCTCACTGAAATTTAGCAGTGGGTTGATCGTTTGTAGTTCTAAGTCGACGTTCATTCGGTTTGGGTCTATCCCTACAATATATTTACGTAGTTGAGGCAAACGCCTTGCTAGCACTGCCATGTACGTCCGTTGCCGATATATTTCTGGGGATGCTTCATACGCGGTAATCTGCCCGCGTACTTTGCTTGCTCGTGACCAGGCATCTAACAACTCTACCCATCGGGTGACATGTGCATTGTCAATTCGGATCGAAGTAGCGCCATTACCTTTTCGTAGGAGTTCAAGCGCTGTGGATTCTGCTTCTGCCATTCGTTTCTTAGTCTTTTGCAGTTCAGAGGCAGAGGCATTTGTTCCTTGCAGAGCATCCCACTCATTTCGTGTGTCGTTGTAGCGTTCAATTGCTTCTAATACAGGGGCAACAAGTGCACTATCACCCACAGAATGGGTCAAAATATTGTCTGCCCAACCCTCAGCCGCGGTAATGAGGCGTGACTCAGCTTGTCGAGAGACGGACACACCTTCGAATGTTGCTCGTTCAGTACTCGCTGGCTTAACAAAAGGAAGCGTGAGAGAAACAACCTCTACGCCTGTCTCATATTCATCGAACGTATGTTGTAAAGCCTCAGAAATTTCGTGCGTAAACTGAGCGCGATCATGACTGATGATTTCATCTAAGGTTTTCATTTGTAAACGCTCAGTCAGCGTTTGCTGTGCGATTGCAAGCAATCCTATCTCACGTTGTGTTCGCTGTGAGCGTCTGTCTACTTCTTCGCTGCCGAAGGTAAGCCACTGAAGTAAACCATCTTTTGCAATCCGGTATTGCAGCACAGACCGGACTGACAAGAGGGCGAGGACATCGTCCCCGGTACCTTCTTCTTTGTTGGAAGCACCAGTTACGATAAATGGTTTCGGTTTTGAAATTGCTAACGTATCGAGATTATCGCTCCACAGGTAAACGGGACGTTCTTCCTTCCATTCAAAAGTGAGCGGGAGTTCTCGTATTCTGCTGACGTCAACAACAATTGCACGTTCTACTGGCCAAGGAAATTTCCAAAGTAATCCGGGTTTCTGTACCTCGCCAACAAGTGCTCCTTGCCGGAGGCGAACTGCTTGTTGCGTAGGTTCGACGATGACCATTGTGTCAACAAGTAATAGCGCAACAACCGCTAATGCAATGAGCCAAGTGAATGATCGAAGTAAAAGTTGGTATCCCCATGAACTTGTGATATCAAATCCGAATTGATAATTGATCGCTTCATTGATGGAACGAACAAACGAATCAGGTGCTGCAAAGAGACTCAGTGTTTTTGAATCAAAAGCTGCTCGTGGTACCTGCCCTGCGATTCGTGGTCGGTAGATGTTCAGTGCAAAATTAACAAGAATTTCAGCAGCGACTGCGAGCATGAATATCGGGATACCCCAGCAAATCCACATTAAGGTGTCGTCATTTCCAAAGAAACGGAAGACGAGACCGATTGCAATGGCGGTCATCAGGATGGTGTTCCCAACCATCCAACTTGCACCGCCTCGTAAATGCGTCCAACTTTGGATACGAGCCATACCGGCGACAAATCGAGAAAAGATAAAGCCTGTAAGTGCAAAAGCGAGTGCGATTGCCAGCGCCCATCCAGTGAGCGGTGTTAGGTCGAGTGTGGTTCGCAGGGTATCGTCAGGTGATTCAAGTAACCGAAGGTGTTGCAGTTGGAAATAGGCAATGAGCACCAATAGAATGGCTACGATCAAACTCGTGATTGGCATAACCCAGCGGTGAAGAAGTTTGAGGCGGCGTGCAGCAGGTCTTATTGCCTCCCCAGCTCCATCAAACATCGAGGAATTGTCCTCGATCGATAATTCAGTTTCTTCTAATGCTTCAAGCCGTTCTAGTTTTTGCTGATAGTAAAGGATGAGGATCCCTACCCAGACAATGGTGCCTACCCAAACCCAAAGGGATGCAAAAACGAAGGTTGTATCATTTGCAAGTAAACCAAACACAAGCAAGATCGCCCCGATCAGGAGTTGTAGAATCAACCCACTTCCCGCTGTTGAGGCCGCTTTTTGATACGCTTGTTGGTCTACTCTCATCGTTTTTGATTATCTCTCAGGTGGGGAGTCTAGCCTTTGGTGTACTTTAAAAAGAAAGGTGAAGGTTGGCTATTGAAGCCAACAAGAGATGGTAAAGTGGTCCATCAGATAGGATTTACGAACCTCTCGTGCGGTACGTTCGTCCTAAGGCGAGAAGATTATCATGAACTGCCGTATCCTGCCCCCTTTCACACCCTATTTTTGAGACCTCTATGTTTATTCTGACCCTTTCCATAGCCCGTAACGCCTTTTTTGAGAGTATCCGCCAGCCGATCCTGCTCGTACTTGTACTCGCTGGGATGTTGCTCTTGATGCTCTCGAACCCCCTCTCTGCATTTACGATGGATGACGATCAACGGATGCTTCTTGATATTGGCTTGGCAACAGTGTTCACGATCGGAATCCTGATTGCCTCCTTTGTCGCAAGTAATGTACTTGGTCGTGAAGTTGAAAACAAAACAGCCTTGACAGTCGTTTCAAAGCCGGTACCACGACCAGTTTTTGTTGTAGGAAAATTCGTAGGAGTTGCCTTTGCAATTTCCATTTCTATGTTCCTACTAAGTCTCGTTTTCGTGATGGTCGAACAGCAGGCAGTGTTACAAACTGTCAGGACTCCTATTCACGTGCCTGTGGTTGTGTTTGGAACACTTGCGCTGCTTCTAGGCACTATTGTTGCTCTTTGGTGTAATTATTTTTACGGGTTCGTTTTTTCGAGTACTTGGATTTGTGTCACTGTCCCGAGTATGCTTATTGCGTATCTCTTGGTTCTGAACTTTGGGGCAGATTTCTCGACCCAATCAATTCGTTTTGCTTTCAGAGGCGAGATTTGGAAAGCACTCTTTGCTATTCAAGTTTCTGTCTTAATTTTGGCAAGCATTTCAATCGCACTGTCTACTCGGCTTGGACAACTTGGAACACTGTCCACGACTTTTCTAATTTTTTTCGTTGGAATGATGTCCGACGCATGGTTTGGTTACCCGATTGATCGTTTAGAAACGACTTGGCTTTCACGTGCTTCACAGGAGGGGAATGTGCAGGTAGTTGAGAATATCCGAATTATGGAGAAAATAAATGGGGATATCGAAGAAATTGTTACAGAAACCGAAGAGCCAATTGCTGGAATCTCGCTTTCTTCCTACGCACAAGGATCGGAGTATTCTCAGTGGCTTGCATATCGAGTTGGCTATTCCATCGTGCCAAATTTTCAAGTCTTATGGCTTACTGATGCCTTAACCCAAAACAATGTTATTCCTACCAAATACTTGGCGAGAACAACTGGGTATGGGTGTATGTATATAGTTGCAGCAGTTTCTATTGGAATTGTTCTTTTCCAACGAAGAGAAGTAGCGTAGCGCATCGAATGACTTCAAGCTCGAGTCATTCCATTCGCATCATCGGTGCTAGTGAACATAACCTAAAGAACGTGTCGGTCGAGATCCCTCGAAACCAACTTGTAGTGATTACAGGTGTTTCGGGTTCCGGAAAAAGTTCACTTGCGTTTGACACTATTTTCGCCGAAGGGCAACGAAAATACATGGAGTCGTTGAGTGCGTATGCTCGCCAATTCTTGAATCAAATGGGGAAACCTGATGTCGAATCAATCGAGGGTTTACCCCCTACCATTGCGATCGCACAACGCGGAGGTGGACACAATCCTCGGTCAACAGTTGCAACTACAACTGAAATTTATGATTACCTCCGCCTTTTGTTCGCAAGATGCGGGACACCCCACTGTTGGCATACAACAAAAAAAGGCGAACTGTGTGGCGAAACAATCGAAGCAACTACACCTACGAAAATAATAGATCTCATCATGGGAATTCAAGAGGGGACGAAATTACTTCTTTGCGCAGAGGTCATTCGAGGCAAAAAAGGATTTCATAGAGAAGCACTTGAAGCGTTACGCGCACAAGGATTCGTGCGTGCTAGAGTAAATGGAGTACTTGTGGACTTACGGGAAGTATTACTCCGTGAAACTGAAAACCCTTGTGATCTTGAACGGTATGAAACGCATACCATCGAAGGTGTAGTCGACCGCATCGTGATGAAACAATCTGCTCGCGAGCGCGTTGCAGATTCAGTAGAAACCGCACTTCGCCTCGGTACTGGTTCGCTGCTTCTATTAACTGAGAATGGTGCGGGTTGGGATGAGACTCGCTTGAGTGAACGACTTTCGTGCCCTATTCACCCCACCTGCTCACTCGCTGAGTTAGAGCCAAGATCTTTCTCATTCAACTCACCGTATGGTGCATGCAAGGCGTGTGATGGTTTGGGAACTGTGCATGAGTTTGACGAGGCACTCGTGATCCAAGATCCTACGCTTGGGATCACGCATGGAGCTGTAAAACCATGGCGGGCGGCAGGCCCTCGTATGAATCGTAGGTATGCAAGAAAGCTACGTAAATTTTGTGAGGTTGCAGAAATTGATGGGAAGACTCCTTGGAAACAACTTGCAAAAAAGAACCAGAAGATTCTGCTCCACGGTGGATCACTCAAAGTAAAAGGGAAGCGAGCATACCCATTCATCGGAATCATTCCCGAATTGAAAAGCAGATTTAAACAAACGGAATCTGATGCTGTACGTACTCGCCTTCTTCGCTACATGGCAAAAGGGTCTTGCGCTTTATGCGATGGCAAACGATTACGTAAAGAGAGTCTCTCAGTTACGCTGCCGTGTGGGAGCAATGCGTTTTCAATTACAGATTTGACTAGCATGACAATTGTTGATGCACAACGATCGTTATCCGAACTTGAGTTATCTGAGGAGCAAAAAGTCATTGCTGCTCCAATCTTACGAGAAGTATGTAATCGTTTAGAGTTTTTGGAGTCTGTGGGGCTAGGCTATCTCTCGTTGGACAGACGCAGTTCTACACTCTCAGGTGGAGAAGCGCAGCGGATTCGGCTTGCGACACAAGTTGGATCTGGGTTAGTCGGTGTGTGCTACGTGCTTGATGAGCCAACGATTGGATTACACGCAAGAGACAACGCTCGGTTGATTCGGACGCTACGGCATCTCACCTCAATTGGCAACACTGTTCTCGTAGTAGAACATGACACTGCGATGATCGAAGCTGCGGATCACATTATTGATGTTGGCCCTGAAGCTGGAATACATGGAGGCAAAATCGTAGCGCAAGGGTCTATACAAACTATAAAGAATGCAGCGACATTAACAGGCAAGTACCTCTCTGGAACTGCACAGATTCAATCAAGAGATCTCCCTAGAACTCTCGACTCATGCGACACAATTGATGTGCATCAAGCGACAAAGAACAATTTACGTTCCGTCGATGCATCCTTTCCTATCGCAAGATTCACCTGTGTTACAGGCGTATCTGGAAGTGGCAAGTCGACGCTTGTGAATCAAGTTCTGCTTCGTGGGTTGCTTCAACTAGTAGCAAACCAGTCGGTTGATCCGACGACTTGTAAACAAATCAAAGGGATGGAACATATCGATCGACTTGTTCAAGTAGACCAATCACCAATAGGTCGAACACCTCGATCGAATCCCGCCACGTACACAAGTATCTTTGATTCAATTCGCACCTTGTTTACACAGACACGCGAAGCAAAAATCCGAGGCTATAAGCCAGGTCGATTTAGTTTCAACGTTAAAGGAGGTCGATGCGAAGCGTGTCAAGGTCAGGGTCTTAAGAAAATTGAAATGCATTTTTTACCAGATGCGTTTGTGACTTGTGAAGCGTGCGAAGGTCGAAGATATAACGCAGAGACACTTGAAGTGAAATGGAAAGGTAAAACAATTGCCGATATTCTTGACACTACCATCGAAGATGCTGCAATGCTCTTTGAGGACCATCCTCGTATTTCAAAAATGGCACAGTGTTTGTGTGACGTCGGGCTTGGATACCTGACACTCGGGCAACCCTCAACTACTTTATCTGGAGGTGAAGCGCAGCGTGTAAAACTTGCAAGCGAACTTGGAAGTAGTCAACGAAACCACACGCTGTTTATCCTTGATGAGCCAACGACAGGGCTTCACTTTGCAGATATCGACAAACTTCTCCAAGTCCTGCAACGATTGGTTGAAGCTGATAATACAATTGTTGTGATCGAACATAATCTCGATGTCATTCGGGCTGCTGATTGGATCATAGACTTAGGCCCTGAAGGTGGCGCTGACGGAGGTAGGGTTGTTGCCTCTGGTTCGATCGAAACAATCAAACGGTGCAAACAAAGTTACACTGGCGCACTTCTTTGAGGTTACGCGCTTCGAAACACGAATAGTTTGTTGAAAAAAAAGTTAAAAAGGATACCGATCAGTGAACCTGAGAGACCGCCGACAAATGCGGCAAGTGGGACACCGTGTGACTGCCCTACAATCCAACTTGTTATGAGATAATTAGCAACCGCCCCACCTGAGCAGACGAGTAAAAACCCGATGTATTGGGAGGCTATCGATCGATTTTTTGCATTCCAAAACGCGTATTTTCTATCCCAAAAGAAATTCCATGTCATCGCGATCCAAATTGCAAGGCAGATCGCAAGCCATGCGGGAGTGATCAAAGCGGTTGTCAGCATCGTTGCGGCGATATAGATTCCTAGCCCAGAAAAACCGACTGCGGCGAACGTACAGAAACTCACGAGTTTCGCATGTGTGTACCTCAGAAGCCTGATGATGTGCTGCAAATATTCCCATTGCACTTGTAACGTTAATTTGCTTTCCCCGAGTTGTCGTGTGCGAAAATGAATTGGGACTTCTACAACGTTGGTGCAGCCACATTTCACTATGAGCTCCAATCCGATTTTGTACCCAACTGGGTCAAGATTCGTGGCGTGATCGAATGTCGTACGCCGGAGACCAAGAAAACCACTCATTGGATCTTTTACTTTGGTAAAGGGGCGAGCCATGAGCGTTGCAATTTTGGAGTTGAGCCATCGAAGCACACCCCATCCATCTTCGGTTGAGCCTCCTGGGATATACCGCGAGCCTACAGTAAAGTCTGCACCACCTTTGAGTGCTTCAACCATTTTGGGAATTGCTGATGCTGGATGTGAACCATCCGCGTCCATAACGATGCAATACTCACTCGTTGCTTCTTGAAGCCCTCGGATGACAGCAGTTGAAAGCCCCTTCTCTTCTTTACGAATGAGAAGTTGCACCCAGGCATGATCCAACTCTGAAATGATCGTTTCAGTTCCATCTTCAGAATTGTCATCAACGATGATCAATTGAAGATTCGGTATGCATTGTTCTCGTACCTCTGCAACAGCAGCGAGTAACGAAGGAAGGCTTTCTGCCTCTTGGAAGGTAGGCAAAATTATCGTGACTGTTTCTTGATGCATGGTTGGTGTCAGAATCTTTTGTGGGGCGCTCGTTTCGGTGCGTCCTTGATCCCGAGAATTGCTCTCACGAGGTGTAGGTCGCTTTGTGTCGTGACTTTTATATTTCGGCTCTCACCTTCAACGAGATGAACGACTTCTCCGTGGAGTTCAACGACTTGTGCATCATCTGTGGGATTTATTGTTATAGGGCTCTGATACGCACGGATGAGCAGTGATGTTTCGAACAGTTGTGGTGTTTGTACTTCCCATAACCCCGAGCGATCTACAGTTTCGATGATCTCGTGTGTATGTATTTTTGCTTTTCCAGTTTCACCAAAAATGGCATCGGCGATGTCCTCTTCTTCTTCGAGTGGGGTTTCGTTCAACGACGCACGCTTAATCGTCCCAGTGAGCGCACAGGCGGGGGCGACAGCATCTACTTGTGCAGAAGCAGCGAGCAATGTGTCAAATAATGCATTTGAAAGAGCAGGCCGGGCTGCATCATGTATGGCGATGCGATCGACGGTTGGATCAACTTCTGCAAGTGCGTTTTGTACAGATTCCCAGCGGTGCTCCCCCCCTTGTACGATCGTTACACCATGAAAAGAAAGTGCCGCAGCAAACCGGTCCTTAAACGAATCAAATGATGTTGAAGGTCCAGCAACGATAATTTGGGTAATTTCATCACGTTTGGTGAAAAATTCGACTGTCCGCATCAGCAGTGGACGCCCCCCGAGGTCTGCATTGAGTTTATCTTTTGAGCCAAATCGGGTACTCAAACCCGCAGCTGGAATAAGGACAGCAATTTTCATGGGTACATCATACAAGGCTCTACTAGGGTGTCCTCTGATGTAGGAAAAAAACGAGAAAAGTACCGGAGATGGGACTCGAACCCATACTCCCTAAACGGGAACCGGATTTTGAATCCGGCGCGTCTGCCAATTCCGCCACTCCGGCACAGTGAGGACTACCATTGCAGAGCGGCTACTATAGCCATAAACTGCTATTTGGGGTATCTAAAGTACGTAATTTCTATTGCATCTACGCAATTATCTCGTATGATGGGAGAGATGATTTCGCCAAGTTGGCGACTGAGTCTGAGAGAAAGATGCAAGGAGCCATCTCATGCTAACACTACGAACGATCTGTACAGGTATCGCTGCTTTGAGCATCGTTGCCGGAATTTCAGAGGCAAAACCACGAACAACGAAGTTTGAGCGTCAAGCTTCATTCCATGTCGGCGCCCCAAATCACGGCGGTGCGTTCCGTGGTGGTGGCTTCACCATGTGTGATACGAACGATCTACTACTGAGTGAAAATGTTGACATGTCAACAATTACACAAGGCAACTCAGTCAATTGTTTTGGTGGCAGCGGTACACCAGAACACAGTTATGGACGAAGTTATGACCTATCCTTAGGTGCAACTGCAGGACTCCCAGTTCAACTGAGTTGCATACATTTCGGACTTGCCCAAAATTCCGTAGCGGGAACTGCTACTGTCAAGGTCTATATCGATCAAGACGCAACAGCAGGACCAACAGCGGATGGTTCAGATTTATTCCAAATTGGCTCAATTGAAACAGCGCTTCCCGCAACGGAAACCCCACTCTATCTCACAGCGGACGCTGTGACGCCATTGCTGATTGCTGCTGACTCTCTCATTTTTGTAGAAATCATCATCCCAGAATCCTTTCCAGGCACGCACGAAATCGGGTCCAATAGTGCAGGTGAAGCGTCGCTCACTTGGCTCCGTACAACAGGCGATGAATGTGGTATAGGCGATTGGATCAACCCTGCAAACCTTGGTTTTCCAAATATGCACTTGTTACAGGCTATCGAAGTTGCAGAAACGACCCTTCCTGATCCATGTGATGATCCACTTCCAAACTGCGCATCAGACGTAGATGGCTCTGGCGATGTTTCAGTTGACGATCTCCTCTTTATGATCGGTGCATGGGGCCAATGCGGTGATGGTACGTTCCGTCCGCAAGGCGATGTCGCCCCGCTACCAAACGGTGACTGCTGCATTGATGTCAATGATGTCCTCCAACTCATCAGTGATTTTGGATCAGTTTGTGAACCAGGTGGCGTAGAAGATCTTGGGATCAATGAAATACGAATCGATCAATCCGGCGCCGATGACAATGAATACATCGAGTTGATTGGTGAAGCAGGTACCCTCCTAGATGGCTATTCCTACATCGTGATCGGTGATGGCACAGGTGGCTCGGGCGTCCTTGAAACACTCATCGACCTCACTGGAATTACAATTCCGGAAGATGGTCTACTCTCTCTTGGCAAGGCGGAGATGACAATCGGAACGCCCGATGTAGTCATCGATGGTCTTACTCTAGAAAATAGCGACAATGTCACCCACCTTCTTGTGCGTGGTCTTACTGCTGTACTTGATCAAGATCTCGACCTAGAAGATGACGGCATTCTTGATGGCTCTTTTTGGGCTGAACTCATCGATGGGGTCGCTCTTTTGGAAGTTGGGTATGACGGCGAAGTCGTCGATCTGCTCTATCATGACGTTGTACTTGGCCCTGTGGGGATCTACCCACCCGCGCATGTGTTTAGATGTCCAGATGGAGGTGCATGGCAACTCGGAGTCTTTGGTGACCTCGCCATGGACTCACCCGGTGAACCCAACATGTGCGACCTAACAGATTTGGACGAAGATGGCGTATTTGACATCGTGGATAACTGCTACCTCTATAACCCCGAGCAAACAGATTGCAACGATAATGGTATAGGCGATCCTTGTGATATTGCAGATGGCGTTTCACAAGATTGCAATGCTGATGGTGTTCCTGACGAATGTGAAGAGGATTGCAACGCAAATGGTACTCCGGATGCGTGTGACATTGCAGATGGCAATTCCCTAGATTGCAACGCAAATGGTGTTCCAGATGAATGCGAAGCGGACTGCAACGAGAACGGCATCGCTGATGCATGTGATATTGCAGATGGAACATCGGCAGACGACAACGCAAATGGTGTTCCTGACGAATGTGAAGTAGGCAACCTTCTTTATACGAGTTTTGAAGAACCCCTCACCGGTGAAAAGTATTTCGATACCGGCGATGCCGCAGTTGATCACCAACTTGTGAACAATGCTGGTCAAGCGATGGTCGAGTGGGCTGCTGCTGGCGCTGAAATGGGATTCACAGCTTGGTATGTAAATACTCGTAATGATGTAGGTCTAACGGATGGTGATTACGTTGGTGTGACCAACTACACAGGCGGTGGCGTTGGCTCCTACCCTGACGGAGTTCAAGGCTATCAACTCAGTGATACAGATGGTCTCATGCGAGTCGATTTTGATACCGCAACGGGTAGCGGTTCGTGGAACCTCAGCCTTGATCTCTTTGTTGCGTCTACCGGTTGGGAAGCGGACGATGCGATCGTCATCGATCTTGTTGTAGATGGCGGAGCAGTCCTCACAATTCTAGATACGAATGGACAAGATATTGATGACCTTGGAATCGAAGGCGGATGGCTCAACTGGTTGCAAGACCTCACGGGGTACACAGAGGCGACACTTCGTGTTTCTTTAGACTCGAACTCAGGTTCTGAGGCGATCTACATGGACAACATCGTGTTTAGTACCAATGCAATTGTTGATACTGATGGCGATGGCGTTCCAGATTCCCAAGATAACTGTGACCTCCCAAACCCTGATCAAGAGGATTGCAACGGCAACGGAATCGGTGATGTCTGTGATGTCGCAGATGGTGTTTCCTTTGATTGCAATGTGAACGGTATACCTGACGAGTGCGAAGCAGATTGCAACACCAACGGCATTCCTGACGAGTGTGACATCGCAGATGGAACTTCAGAAGATGTCGACGGAAACGGTATTCCTGATGAATGTGAAGTCGTCAACGGATTTCTTGTGATTTCTGGTGTATTCGATGCTCAAACAACCGTAGGCGCAGGCCCTAAAGGTGTCGAACTGTACGTCACTTCTGACATTGACGATCTTAGTTTGTACGGGATCGGTGGTGCGAACAATGGCGGCGGCAGCGACGGTGAGGAATTCACCTTTCCTGCGGGACCTGTCGCAGCTGGTACCTTCCTCTATGTAACAAATACCTCGGGCGGGTTTCTATCTTTCTTTGGATTCGACGCTGATTTTCAATCCGGTGCAATGTCCATCAATGGTGATGATGCGATCGAATTGTTTGAGAACGGAAATGTGATTGACACCTTTGGTGACATCAATCTTGATGGCACAGGCACACCATGGGATTATCTCGATGGTTGGGCATATCGAACTTCATCAACTGGTCCAGATGGCGTTGTCTTTGAGATCAACTCTTGGACGTTCAGTGGGATCAATACCCTCGAAGGTGACACGAATGATGGTTGTGCCATGCCCTTTACCCTCGGTGTCTACACGCCCTAATCGTATGAGTTTTCAATGAAGGATCCCCCTGACTGCAGGGGGATCCTTTTTTTATGAGAAAAACGGGTAAAACAGAGGATTTCCGACCGTATCGACCCGATGGCACATCTGTGTATATGCATGGCATTCTAGGTAAGCTTAGGCAAGTTCCAATAACTAAAATAGATCGAAAAAACATCAATGAAATGCTTGACATACGCCTTAAAATAGGGCATCTTAGGGTGTTGACTTCTGTTGACAGACACACGAAGTGGAGTTCGTTGTTCCCCAATACTCACCTTTTGTGCCAAGTCCACGGAACTCAATGTTCGAATACCACTGTGTATTCTTCTGCTCCCGTCCCCTTTGGCAGTTGGAATGTAGTGGTAGGAGAAGGTCGTGAGAAGGAACGACGTACATTTCAAAGATACGCTAGTCCCATAGCGCAATTGCTTTGTTTGTTGTATGTCGTGAAGACTTTCGTCCCTACTATTGTTTCCCACACCAGTATTTGGTGTAGGAATTATTGAAACGTGAACCAGAGGGTTCACATGATCTCCCATTAGGAGGGGAATATTTTTTATGAAAAACTTTACCTCTTGTATTTGTATTTTGGGTCTATCGGGCACTGCCTTTGGCAATGTATTGATGGACCAAATTGGATTAGATGACGGCTCAAGTATTGATACTTCAAATGCCACAGCATCACAAAATTTTGAAAGTGCTTACGATGGCTATGACATCGCAACACTTGATAATTTTACTGGTGCGGGCGAATCTGTAGTATCAGTTGAAGCTGTCATTACCGGGTGGAATGGTTACGGCAGCCTCGGTGGTATCACCGGTTACACCGTAAACCTACATAGTAGTACTGGTGCTGCTGCTGCAGATCTCACTGGTGACATCGATTCACAGTGGATTGACCCTGCAGACGCAGTCGTTAGTGCAACGTGGGGTGGCGTTGGTGGAGACCTAGTTCTCTTCAATGTTGCTATGACCGCTGCAGTTGGCGACAACTACGTTAGCGTCGTTCCTGACAATGAGTTCGGTACGAACGGTCAAACCGCCATTGCAATGTCAACTCTTGGCGATGGCGAGTATTATCAAGCCAATCCAGGTGGCGGCTTTGGAATGCCAGGCAATGAACAAGCAGGTGCTGGTAACTCAGCTTACCGCGTAGTTGCTGGTTTCACCGATCCTTGCGACGCACCTCTTGAACCTTGTGCTACAGACATCGACGGCGATGGCGTCAACGATGTTGACGATCTTCTTGTATTGATCGGCGAATTTGGCACTTGTGGCGATGGTACGTTCCGCCCAGCAGGCGACCTTGATGGTGACTGCTGTGTGACTGTTGACGACGTTCTTGTAATGATCGGTGTCTTTGGTCAAGATTGTGTTATTGCTGGTGGTTGCTGTTTAGGCGATGGTACATGCTCAGTAGAAACTGCTGCTGACTGTGCTGCTGCTGGTGGCGATTACTTCGGCGATGACTCTACTTGTGCTGATGGCTCATGTGTTGCAGCCGCTTGCTGTATTGACATGAACACCTGTGCTGATCTTACTGAAGATGCTTGTAATGCTATGGGTGGCACGTATAAAGGTGACGGTACTTCATGTGCTGGAACTGATTGTGCTGCTGTAGAAGCTGGTGACGAATGTACTGTTGCGATCGAAGTATTCGATGGTGCAAACGCATTTGATACTACTAACATGACTGCTGGTGGCGATATGCCTGATGACTTAATGTGCGAAGGTACATTCCTTGACTGGGGCGAAAGCCAAGACGGTTGGTACATGTATGTCGCAACTGGTGGTATGACACACTTCACAACTTGTGACGCTGCGTCCTACGATACATCAATGGTGCTCTATGAAGGTTCATG
>JASMLY010000018.1 GCA_030748455.1 Phycisphaerales bacterium
AGTTCGTGTATCTGTTTTTCAACGTATCTACAATCGTTCTCAAAATCAGGGTCACCTGGCCACGTTTGCGTGTCTGCTTGTCGGGTTCCGGGCACATCGATAGTCACAACAGGGCAATCGTGCATTCGTTCCCAAATTTCAGCCCACTTGATGTATGTGTTGCAAGCATTTGTTAAGACAGCAATGCTCGGTTTTGGGATTCGACCCATCGGGTGTTCTCCACCGTTGATTTGCACTGCGACATCTGCCTTTACGTACCCACAGATGTCTGGCGAGTAGCCATAGTCTTCGGCTGTACCTAGATAATCACCTGCAACACGGCGAACCGCTGTTTGCAAAGAATTGATTTCTGGGAACACGACGGGTAAATCAAAAGTTTTTAGGATCTCGTTCAAAGAACCCATTACAAATACATAGGCTGATTGCTGTCCTGCTTCTGCCGTTTGAGAAAGTTCGGTAAACCAATCTCGGAACAACTCTGCACCGTCTCGGTTTCCGCGTCCTACTAATTTATCATTTGCTGTTGTCATAGTATTAAATACCTCCTCACCTTAGGCAAACAAAATGTTTTCTAGGAATGTTTCAATTTGAAGTTCAAGTTGGTCAAAAGAGTTCATATTCTCTTCAAACTCACTTACAAAGTATGGGATGCCCTCCGCATCCAACGCATGCGAGTACGCAACCTGTTCCTCTAATCCAGGTTCGCACATTTTCGCTGCAGAAACGATAATCGCATCTGCGTTCGCATTTTTATATCGTTCAATCAACATGTCTTCTTTTAATTTACGAAGGTCATGCTGTACTGGACTGTAACTTGACTGTTCAACATACGCATGAGCCAAATTTGTCATTGGGTTGTCTGTTGCAACATCTTCAAGAATGTAACGCATGCCAATCAAGAAATCGTCATCAACAACGTAACAAGTTCGTCCGAGCATGCGAATCAAATCCAGTGGTGGTTGTTCACAAAAAGCACCTTCATACACGATTCTAATTCGGTCTTCTTTGCGGCCATCCCGATCACGAATCATTGGCAAGACAGTTCTTAGAATATCATTGTGTTCTTCGCGTGGAATAAAACCGCCAACTGCAACAAGTACATACGCTTCGTCTGCTGAAACGAGCCAAGGTGTCTCCCGCTTGATTTCGTAGAGTTCACGCATCAATGCGCGGTTTTCGTTAAAGATAGCGATTGAGTTTTTCAATGCTTCTTCAGTAACAGTTGTGCCAGTAACACCTTCGATAACCTTAGTGATTCGTTCGTATTCATCTGTTAACCAAGAGATCGAATCCTCAGAGTTTGGATTTTGTGGCAAGTACAAAATTTGGCAAGGATAATCATAGTTGCGACCAAAAATTGCAGCTAAGTTACGCGCCGCATCACAAATTGGATGCGAGACAAACATGTCGAGTTCAAATGCGCCACTCAAACACGCTTCCAAAGATGTTTTAATAATGGAACAAAGGTAAGAACCAAAATGAGAGTCCGCATGGTTTGGGTCAAGTGGAAAACCGCACATTTTTACTGGCAACATACCTGCGGCGTGCGCTATTTCTTCGGGGAAGTAGACCTGAAAGTGACCAAGCACCTTTCCGCCATTCTCTCTCCATTTATTGATGGTTGGATACGTTTCGTCCTCAATGAGTTCTCTACAGTGGTAGAAAATTTCATCGATTGGCTCGTTCTTCCAATCGTCAAATACTGTGAATGCCATTATTTTTCCTCCTTTGGATATTCGAAGCCGGGCAAATCAACGCCATGCGTCGAATAATCCATCTTCGGTGGTCTTGCACGTCGATCAAGCAATTTGACAAGCCCTGATCGAATGTACGGATTCTTCATTGGATTGAATACCTCGCCTGTCTCATGAGCGAGTGCCTCATCATCAATCCCTCTTTCTAATTGATTCTTAAAGAGTGCACGTGAATATGGTGCATCTTTTGCCATCTGCCTTGCAAGTTCATACCCGCGTCGGAGTGCTTCAAGTTCACAATCAAATATGCCATTTGAAAGCGAGACCTGATACGCCCTATCGGCGGTCATACCTTGGTCGAAAACCTCAAGGGCAACTGAATCACCCATACCAAGTCGCTTTAGTTCGCCCGCAGCTGCGAAGCCCGGAAGAATTGCGTAATCAAGTTCGGGTTGGTTGTATGTATTTTTTTGTTGCCACTTGGAAGTCCTCTCAAGAGCATCCCAAACAAAACCATAAGCGCGAACATCAAATCGTTGGTCAAGGAAGTAGGTGAACTCACAACCACCGCCCCACTTTTCACCAAAGACGCCAACAGTAGCAACGGGCGATTGTTGAATTTGCCTAAACAAATGCACTGCGTTCTTGCTTGATGCAGCAGCATCTTCTTCTGAAAGAGGAACGTAGCCGGTTTCTGCATCGAACCAACCGTAATTAAATTCTTTTGCATCGGCTCCGAACATTTTCATGCCATCACCACCTGCAGTTACTAGAACGCCGCCGCACTTTCCATCTTTGTGCCAATTCAATACACGGTTCCATGCATCAGCAAGTTGGTCAATGACTGCTTTGTTAAAGACGTTGCCTCGCATTGGGTTATTGAAAATAATCGAAGCGACTCGATCCTTGCCGTTTGGTTCACAAAGTTTCAAATCAAGATAGTTGACATCTTGTTCGCCGGTTGCAAAGTTTGTCTCGGAAACAGTTGTTCCATAATATTTGCCATAACCAAGAAGTTGCGTGATGCCTTTCTTTCGCATCGCGTGTAACAAACATGGTTTACCCTTTCGGGGACCATTCGTGCCATCCGTATCAAGCATTTCAACGGTGTACTGGTCGCCACTGTTTTCATCACGGCCTCGTTTAATCAAATCAAGCAATCCGTCTATTCCAAGTTCACGAATCATCGCATCGATAAGTTCGATTATGCCGACTTTGAAACGAAGTCCCGCTCGCGTACAAGTATTTACTTGCCCTGCGGTTGCAAAACCATCTTGCACCATATCTAGGCAGTACAAACAAATCGGAAGCGCATATTTTCTAAATGCTTTCCCGCCAAGGTCATCACTACACGCAACGTGTACTAGACCATCTGCACTTTTAATTTTACCGTTTGCTCTATCTTTATTTGCTGCTTCAAAATAGGACCAATAATCGTCTCTCGACATTTCGCATATTGGAACGTACTTACTGCTTTCTGGGTCAAACACGCCTTCGGCTCTACGTTTTTCGTTTAATTGATAGAAGCCCTTTCGGTCTTTTGAGTTTGCTCCGGTTTGGCCTGAAAGTTCAAGTTCACCAATCCAAGTTGGGTAGTGCAAGCCGTCACGGTTGTAAAGCGAACGAAGTCGATCGTCTTCTGGCAACGATTGTCCAAGGTGCTTTGATGATTCGGTGTACGGCATGTGCCCAGTGTGGTCTAAAACACTGAACGGATTTGCAGTAAAGAGTTCCCACAAACCGCCAAGTTGCACGATGTCGTCACCTGTTTTTACATCCCAAGAAACAATTGCACCCATGCCTTGGAAGATTGGGTCGGTTAAGTATCCATGA
>JASMLY010000019.1 GCA_030748455.1 Phycisphaerales bacterium
TCATGGAAGCTGGTAGTGCCTTAAGTCGCCGAGATTCATCGGTGCCCACGGCAAGACTGGTGACTGGGACTAAGTCGTAACAAGGTAGCCGTAGGGGAACCTGCGGCTGGATCACCTCCTTTCTAAGGGATATCCTTAGACTCGGATCGCAGAGAGATCTGCACCGAGTTGTCAGCACACCCTCGTGCGATCTTTTGATCGCGTACCTGTACAGCGATGTACCGGATCGGTCTCCCCAACTGTTCACTCGTCAAAAGAGTACACGAAACGCCTTCATCGCAAGATGAGGGCGTTTTTTTTGTTTTGTTTACACAAGTATTCCAAAATTTTCTCTACATTGCAGTTAAACAGATCAGATTTTCTTACAATCAATCTATGAAACCCATCATTCGATTGTTCTTCGGGCTATTTTTCGTTTCTGCAACACATGCACAAATTCGTGTGGTCAATTACAACGTGCATTATTGTTCGGCGGATATGGAAGCGATGGATACGGTGCTTGATGCAGCTTCTGAGGATGGGACTTGCGGGGATGCGTTTCCAGTATCGATATTTTTGTTTCAGGAAGTGCATGATGGTGTGCAGAATACGTTGCATCGTTTAGTTGGCGACGAGTATTCCATGGCATCGTATACAAACAAAAACGAAATATCAGGTAGGGCAGAATCCGGTGGTGCTCAAGCGATGTTCTACCATTCAATGCAACTTATTGAAAAGCCAGATGATCATAAAGATATTTATACAGGCGCAACCCGAAACGCAGATCGATGGCACCTCGTTGGAATTGGTGAGAACAGCGACGTAGATCTTTGGGTCTACAGCGTTCACCTCAAGGCTTCAAAGGGATCTCGCAATAAGAAACAGCGGCTCTTTGGTGCGGAAGCAATCCTTGAAGATATTGCAGGATTACCTGAAGGTGCACATGTCATAGTTGCTGGAGACATGAATTTTTACTCGGTTGGCGAACCAGCGTACCAAGCTTTTGTGCATGTACTTGTTGACCCTCTAGGAACAGATGAATGGAAGGGTGAAGATGATCCCAAAAAAGATACGCAGTCACCAAGAAAAATAAGAGAAGGGGGTCTTGCAAGTGGCGGACTCGACGACCGTTTTGATTTTCAATTCATTAGTAAGTCGTTGCAAGATAGTATTGGCTTAGACATCATTGCGGGGTCTTATCATTCCCTTGGCAATGATGGGAAACATTACGACATAGCAATCAATGATGGGGACAATCATTTCCTTAAAAGCGACGTTGCTCGTAGTAATGCATTGGCAACCGCGCTCCACGATGCATCCGATCATCTACCAGTGATCGCGGATTATGCCTATATTGAAGCAGCTCCCAAATCCCCAGAAATTCCGCATACTAATCCATAAAAAAACGCATTTTGCTAGTTTTTTTGCGTTTTACCAGTACACTTTGCGTATAGGTCTATCTGTGAAGAAGAGGTTGTTCCATTTATTGTGTACTTTTGTCGTGACATTGTTTCTCAATGCTTCTGTGTTTTCACAAATACGAGTGATGAGTTATAACTCTGCTCAATTCAACGGCGATGCAAATGCAATGGCACAAGTGTTACAAGCAGCGTCCGAAGATGACAGTCACGGGTTTGCATCGCCTGTCTCAATCTACCTATTTCAAGAAGTCGATGAAGTTGAATTGACAACACTCCAAAATGTAGTGGGGAATTCATTCACAATGGCGACCTTCACCGATCAAAATGACTCCACATTTGGCGGTGCGCAAGCGATGTTTTATCGAGCAACCGAGTTTATTGAAAATGGTGCATTGCACAATGATATCTTTACAGGTGCAGGGCGGCACGCTGATCGCTGGGCTTTGAATGTTTTAGGATATACAGGGCAACGGATATATTTGTATAGCATGCATTTAAAATCATCGACTGGCACTTCTAACCAAGAGACAAGACGGCAAGGTGCTGAAAGTGTTCGAGATGACATCATGACTTTGCCAACGGGGAGTCATGTAATTGTGGTTGGTGATATGAATTTTTATGCTCCATCCGAACCAGGATATCTTTGGTTTACTGCTGAAGGTGATGGGCAATTGATCGACCCATTGGGTACTGGTGATTGGGGGGGAGGATCGAACGCGGTGAAACACACCCAGTCTCCACTGGCAACTCAAAATGGAGGGTTGATCGGGGGTGGTTTAGATGATCGTTTCGATTTTCAATTCATTTCTCCTTCGCTCGATGATGGTGGGGGATTTGATCTCATTGCGGGCACGTACAGATCGTTTGGCAATGATGGGGGTCACTACAATCAAGCGATCAATGCAGGAAACAACTATTACTTCCCGGGTGATACTTCCAGAGGCAACATGTTAGCCGATCAACTGATCGAGGCTTCCGATCATCTCCCATTGATTGCAGATTACCAACTCCCCGCGTTGCTTGGCTACACCCTTTCTGATAGTCCAACTCGTGTTCTTGTAAACGCGGAAGCGACAATTGATTTACAAATTTCCAATGACGCACCCGTGACAGTTTCAGAAGGCGCAGACATATTGCACGTAGATGTTGATGTTGCCGGTGATCTCGTACACTCTAGTACCGTTTCAGTAGCTGCATTAACAGATCCTGAAGTTGTTGCCATGTCACTTGACACGACTTCAGCGAGAACTTGGGAGGCAACTGTTACACTCACTTCAACAAGCCAAGACACAAGCGCTACTCCTGAAGTGTTCGATCTCTCTGGTGAAGTCAAAGAGCACGCCAACCCATCTTTTGCGCATGCTTCTGATCTCGATTGGTATACACATGAAGTTTCGTTTGAAGCAAATAGTGGAGTGCAATCGTTCAATGTTTGGATGTTTAATTATGAGTACGATGGCACGCAGTCATTCCTTGAAGTAGACAATGTTTCTACTCCAGAGCTACCCATTGTTTACGATGGAATGTCGATAACGAGTGTTGGCTCAATCCCGTCTTTGATTTCTTTTACGATCGATACAAATGGATTGTTGCCCGATGTGTACACAAGTGCAATGCCAATTGAACTCTCTGATGAGAACTTGCTAGGAGAGCTTTCATATATTTCAATGTTGACGATACGAGTGGAGATCCAAGATGCAGAACTCTGTGCTGCGGATATCGCGGGGGATGACAATGAAGTGGATATTGAGGACTTGTTGATTCTTATCGCAGAATGGCAACAATCGAATAGTGTTGCCGATATCTCAGGTGAAAATGGGTATCCTGATGGCACAGTAGATATCTCTGATTTGCTCGCTCTTATTGCAGCATGGGGTCCTTGCCCATAAAAAAATTGGCAAACTTGCCTATTTTCTCTTTGCACTCATCAAAATCTGTTCTACCCTAGACAATGGTGTAGAGAAAAGAGATTTTGTGCATAGGGGAGCACGCAACAAATTGGAGATAGGAATGCAAGTAAAAACATTTGTACATGTGGGGATACTGAGCACGATCGTTGGAACAGGGGCGCAAGCGACAGCAGATCTTATGATCACTGGGGTCTACGATGGACCACTTACTGGTGGCACACCCAAAGGTGTTGAACTCTTCGTTGTGAACGATGTTCCAGACATGAGTATGTATGGAATTGGTTCTGCGAACAATGGTGGGGGCACAGATGGTGAAGAGTTTACATTCCCAGCAGTTGCAGCAACCGCGGGATCATTTATTTATGTTTCTAGCAACGATACGTCGTTTATTGACTACTTCGGATTTCCACCGGACTATGTGAGTAGTTCGATGGGGATCAACGGCGATGATGCTGTAGAGTTGTTTCAAGCTGGTACTGTCATTGATGTTTTTGGTGACATCAACACCGATGGAACAGGTCAACCATGGGAATACAAAGATGGTTGGGCATATCGTTCGAATGGTACGAGTGCCAATGGTGGTGCTTGGTCAGAGGCTGATTATATGTACAGTGGACCAGATGCACTTGATGGGTGTTCCTCAAACGATACATGTGGCAGCATCATTCCAATCGGCACGTTTGTTCTTGATGATGGTGGTGGTGAACCAGATCACACCGTGCAAGTCGATGGAGTCTCATTTACACCAGCAACAATCGAAGTGTATGTTGGGGACGTGATCCAATGGGAATATATTGGCGGCTATCCTCATACCGTAACCTCTGGTGAAAATTGCACAGCAGATGGTTTGTTTGATGCTGTCGTCGACGGCAATTCTCCAATCTTTACTTGGACGGTTCCATCAGATGCTCCTGCATCTATTCCATATTTCTGTATTCCACATTGTGCTATGGGAATGACTGGAAACATCGTCGTTCTTGATGCTGCAGGGCCAGACTCAGATGGGGATGGCTGGGAGGATGATGTAGATAACTGCCCTGATGTTCCAAACCCAGGGCAAGAAGATTGCGATGGCGATGGAATCGGTGATGTTTGTGATGACGATGTTGATTGCAACAACAACGGTATTCCAGATGCTTGTGAAGATTTTGACGACTGC
>JASMLY010000020.1 GCA_030748455.1 Phycisphaerales bacterium
ATTGGAGGCGGTCCGTCCGTTTTGTTTGAATTGATGAAATACACTCCAAGCTTCCATTCATTAAGTAAATGTAGCGCGGCGTCTTTTGTTGACAACTCTTCGGGGCGTAGTTTGTGACCACTGGGTGTGGTCGAGGAATAATACTCACAATAATCGGGGTATTGCAGGGCTGTTTCGATAATGGAAGGAACAAGTACGCGAACCTCTCGTAAAAACCCGTGTCTCCAAATTGAATTTGACTGCATACGTAAACTCCTTTTCTGTATGCGCAGGGAGAGCCACTCACTGTGTTTGCGCGCAAAAACAGCGTAATTGTGGCCCACCAATTAAATTGAATCTTGGTCAACGACGTGCTGACCACCGATTGGATGATTCTACTCGTCGTCAAAGTGTTTGCAAGGAATTTTTTTGAATTTCGCAGATAAATTACCCAATTTGGCAAAATAGTTCTGAGGTGGGTACTATGCACAGAACGTAGGAGAGGTTCACGCATGGATAAGCGAAACCGATGGAGAGCGTTTCGGGGCAGAGTGCTTGTGTTGATGGGTATCTTCTCGCTTGGTAGTGCGATCTTCTTAGCGGATAATTTCCCGCACTATCTCCCCATACTTGTTCTGTTTGGTGTTGGGTTTATCGCCATGGCGGTTCCAAAACGAGTTTGGAAGGGTTTACCAGCGTGGTTCCACCGAGACGACTCGTGGTTGTAAAGAGTTAGTGGCTATTTTTTCTTACCACCAAGTAGGTCTCCAACACCACCAAGAATTTCGTCAACACCCTTTCCGATCCCGTCTGTAACATCTTGCATCAAATTTCCAACCCCAAGTTGTTTAAAGACAGGCAGGTTGTCGATGAGTCCTGTGACATGTGAAAAAGCGAGTTTCGATAATCCTTCCGCGGGGTGTTTTGAAAGATGGTCCATGATGGCGTGTGTCACCGCGCTTGTCACTGCCTCGATTGCAACCTCTCCGTCACTGTCCGTTCCTACATCGTGCATAACGATTTCTTTTATATGCGCTGTTACTGGCCCACGATCAACAATCGTGAACTTGCCCCGCGCAGTAACAGTGATGTTTGTGATTCGAAGTGTCTCGATGACAAATGACGATTTTGTTTCTTTTGGTTCTGGCGATTCGTCGCTTGCGATGTTGTGAATCAACGTTTCAATGTTCGACTTTTTTTCATGCTGTTCTAAATCAAGAAAAACACCGGTGACCGTTGCATTTGGAATTACTACTTTTGAATCAAGAAGTTTTAGAACACCAAAATCAACATCTACTCGTTCAACCGAAAGGAGAGTTGGTTCAGAAAAACCCTCGGGATTTGCAATCGAGAGTTCCTTGATGTGTGAATCATTTGAAAAGAAACCAATGTGTACACTTTTTACAGTGATGGGCACTCCAAGCCCTTCACTGCCGGCGGTTTGCACGAGCGAGCGACCCATCGAATCAAGCACCATAATCGCAACAATACAAAGAGCAACCACAAGTATTAAAATCGCGAGCAAGCCATTGAGGAGTTTTTTCAACATGGAACGCATGGTACGCGTATGTTCTTCTTGCGTCTATGGTTGCAGAATCCCTGACAACTGATAACTAAAAGTTGGACGTTTACCCGAACCTGTTTTCAATGCATTCCAAAATGTGTGCGAGGCCAGGTTCTGCAACGCTGTAATAAATCTGGCGACCTTCTCGGCGATTGGTAAGGAGTCCCCTGTCCCGCATTTTCCCAAGGTGTTCAGATGCACCACTTGATGGGATCTCACATGCTTTGGCAAGTTGTCCGACCGTGTACTCCCCATGCAAAAGGAGTTGCAGCATCCGCAACCTGTGTGGATGAGCGACCGTTTTTAAACACCCAGCCGCTTGTTCTAGTGCGTCAAGCCCAAGTAGCTCTATATCTGTTTGTGGTGTTTGCATACTCCAATTATATCGATATGTGTCTACATTTCAAGTGTGGGCCTGCCACTATGATGAACGAATGGTTCGACCCTATAAACCTGAAGATAGAGACCAGTGTTTGCGAATTCTTCGGGAAGTTGGCTGGATGGAAGGAAAAGACACTGATCCTTGGGTCTTTGATCAATACATTAGTGATACCACTTCTTTTGTAACCGAACTTGATAGTGAAGTCGAGGTGTTGACACTCACTCGCCCTGGTCAAGTTCTGTACCAAAAGAACGACCTACAAATGTCAGCGGTAACGGGCGTCCTCACAAGTAGGGTAGCGAGAATGCACGGCCATGCACTTCGCACAACAGCGAAAGCGATCGCACAAAGTGCTGAAGATGGCGCAGTTGTTACGTTTTTGGGAATCTTTGACCAAGGGTACTATGACAAACTTGGGTTTGGTACATTGAATTATCAAAGATCGATTACGATTGATCCGGCAAAACTCAAAGTACCAAAGCTCAGCAGATCTCCAAAGCGGTTAACAAAAGAGGATGCAGAAGCAATTCACAATTGTAGACGCAAGAGATATCGGGAACATGGCGGGTGCAATCTTGATGGTGTTGGAAATACGGCGTGTGAACTTGTGTGGATTGAGCATGGGTTTGGATTAGGTTTTGAAAATGACCACGGCGAACTCACACATTTTTTGTGGCTTAAAGCCAAGGGGGCACATGGGCCCTATTATTGTGACTGCTACGCTTGGCAAACCCCAGAACAACTTGTTGAATTGCTCTCGGTGCTTCGATCGTTGTCAGATCAAGTACACGGTGTTCGTTTGTGCGATCCAACTGGATTTCAAATTCAGGATTTTCTAGATCGGCCTTTTGCATCATTGCGTGAGCGCAAGGGCGGTGAGTTTGACAGTTCGCAAAGCGCAAATGCATGGACGCAGTGCCGAATTTTGGATGTGGAATCGTGCGTTGGTGCGATGAAACTGTGCGGCGACACTGTTTCTTTTCAACTTACTCTCTCAGATCCTATTTCGCGGTATCTACCTGATGCTTGTGGGTGGGTCGATCCGTCTGGTTCATGGGTGGTGACACTTGGAAATAAATCTTCTGCTGTTCGTGGAGAAGACGGTTCCCTTCCAAAGCTAACCTGCACAATTAATGATTTTTCTCGGCTGTGGATCGGTGCTGCTTCTGCAAGAGCACTCTCTGTTGTTGGCGATTTGCAGGCGGATCAAGAGTTGATCGAATGCATCGATACTGTGGTAGATGTCCCCTCCCCAACCACCGACTGGGATGTCTGAAAAAACGAACCCCCGGTTAGTTTTTTCCCGTGCAATCGTGGCCTTGCCACGATTCGGGGACATGAGCAAGAAGCAAACAAAAACCTCTTCGCAAGAAGGGGTGCATTGATTTGCTTCAAAGCGAATGGGCCCGGAGGGACTCGACGCCGGTGTTTGGTGCGGAGCAACAAACAGCGACGCGTGGACTTCGCACGGCCTTGCCGTGCAATCGTGGCCTTGCCACGATTCGGGGACATGAGCAAGAAGCAAACAAAAACCCCTTCGCAAGAAGGGGTGCATTGATTTGCTTCAAAGCGAATGGGCCCGGAGGGACTCGAACCCTCATGAGGTATAACCCTCGGGGGATTTTAAGTCCCCTGCGTCTGCCAATTCCGCCACAGGCCCATACGTGAGTTGGGGGATTTTACATGAATTTAGTGCCCGCCACAGCCACACCCACCACCACCGCCGCCGCAACATCCGCCACCAAAACCACCCCGCGGTTCGTTGCTGTTTTTAGAGATTAGCGAGGAGATTGCCGAAAGTTGGCGAACTACCGCTGATTCTTTTGGGGTATCCCCAACATCTATATCTGCCAACGCACAAACTTCGCCCCACGATTCTAATTCCACGCTCATCGAGTGGATCACATCTACGCTTTGACCGTTCGCTTCACAATAATATTCATACGTGGGCATCTGGGTAGTCCCTCAAAAAAACAAACCAAGCAATTTATAAAACACAATTGCCATGAACGCACCGGCTGGAATAGTCACCACCCAACTGATTGCAATGTCACGGACTGTTGTGATGTTTAAAGCACCAATACCCCGAGCAAGCCCTACACCAAGAACGGCGCCAACGAGTGTGTGCGTCGTTGAAATTGGAAGTGCAAGTTTTGATGCGATCACAATTGTTGTTGCAGCACCAAACTCAGCACAAAAACCGCGAGAAGGTGTCAGTTCGGTAATTTTCTTACCAACTGTTTCCATCACTCGCCAGCCATATGTGGCGAGACCAATAATGATGCCAACGCCACCAAGTGCAAGTGCCCACAACGGAACTGATGCTTTTGCTGCAACAACTGCGTCTTGTGCAGTTTGAACTGCTGCAGAAAGGGGGCCAATTGCATTTGCAACATCGTTTGCACCATGGGCAAAGGCAACAAAACACGCCGTCAGGATCTGTAAGAAAATAAAGATTCTCTCAACCTGCCTGAATTCTGTATTACTCGAGCCAAGATTCGCTCGTTTTGCAGAAGTGTCGGTTAATGCCCGTGTTTCTTTCATAATGGAAGCAATAGAGCTTCTTTCATCGGGATCCGCCGCACGCTTTGCTCGTGCAAGGTGCTTTAACGCTTTTCGCATAGCCCTCGCCGTATACAACTCCCTCGCCTGACGTTGCTCTTCTAATGAATCATCTGTTTTGTACCGCTTGAGCAAAACGATTGACAACAAGGCGCCCAAAAGACCAACAACACTTGCAACAAGCAGTGCCATTGGCAAAGAAAGGTCGAGGTGTAAGTTTTTCAATCCCTTGAACACCATCACAAGCGTCATAATGCCAAGAACAACAAACACCATATACGGCGTGAATGTACGAACCGCCCTCACTGGGTCTGCTCTATAAAACACCCTGTTGAGTACGAGTTGAAAAATCAAAAAACTAATTGTTCCACTCATAATGGGAGATATCACCCAGCTTGCTGCAATTGTGCCCGCTTTGTTCCAGTGAATTGCGGACATCCCACCATACACAATCCCAAAACCAATGATCGCTCCAACAATTGAGTGCGTTGTTGAAACAGGCCAACCAAAACGGGACGCTATCTGTAACCATGCGCCAGCTGCTAACAGTGAGGCAAGCATACCCAATACAAATGCTTGTGGATCCCCATCAAAGAGCATTGGATCAACAATTCCCTTTCGTACAGTGTCTGACACCGATGACCCTACAAAAAATGCGCCGGCGAATTCTAAAATTGCCGCAAGAATCACCGCGCGTTTAAATGTCAATGCACCAGAGCCAACGCTTGTGCCCATAGCGTTTGCAACATCGTTTGCACCGATATTCCACGCCATGTAAAAGCCAAACACTAGGGCTAAAACTATGAGTGCTATTTGATAATCCATCTCTATCTCTTACTTCAGTGTGAGGAGCATTCGTACTCTATTGGCAAGTTTCTCTGCGTAGTTACTAAGGCCAGCAATTTCATGGAGTAGCCTTTGCCAAATAAAGAAATCGCCAACGCTTAATTCATTCTCGTGTTCTAACACTTGTTTCATGAGCTTACGTTGCATGATGTCACATTGGTGTTCGGTTTCAGCGACCTCGTCAATCATTCTGTCTACTTTTGACGCTTCGGCGCCGCCGAAACCAGACTCAATCAACACATCTAGTTCTCGCATCACTTCTTTCGCTTTCACAAACGCTTCATTGTTTCCTTCAACATATGCCTTGAAGGGATCAACAAGGGAGTCGAGCATTTTTGCTGGCCGCAGAGACATCAGAATACCAATGTCTTCCGCCTTGTCTGCGATCGAATCTTGAAGGCTAAGCATTTCAAGTAATTGTCCTCGATCAATTGCCATAAATAGCCCGCGAGGCAAGTTGTTTCGAATATCGTTTTTTACTAAATCAGCCTTGTGCTCAAGCAGTGAAATGCTCCGGGCGGTTTCACCCGCATCGAATGGGTCGCCGCTACAAATATGTTGCAACATCGTCGTTGCCGCCTCAACACAATCAGTAACCTTATCAAGGTGGAGTTGTAGTGGTACAAATGGTGATCGACCAAAGAGTCTGGCCATGGCGTTTACTGGCATAAAAATCTCCTGCTATTCGCTTAGTCTGGGAACTATACAAGATGGAGGTGTGGCGTGGCACTGTTTCAGTCAATTGCTGGGATTCTAACCTCGAATTGTATCCCTACTTCAAGCGAATGAACTGAAACCGATCCCCCATGAGCCATTGCAACATGTTTAACGATGGCCAATCCAAGACCAGTACCACCGGTCTCCCTGCTGCGACCTTTGTCGACCCTGAAAAACCGTTCAAAAATACGGGGGTGCAGGTTTTTTGGAATGCCCACCCCATCGTCAAACACTGACAGAATGGCTTCATCCCCCTCCTTGCCAACTCGGATTGTGATGTTCTTGCCACCATAGCGAACTGCATTTTGGACGAGGTTTAAACACGCCTGGTCTAAGAGTTGTTCGGTTCCTAGAACGACAACATTCTCATCACAAACCTGTGTGATGATGGAACCCGTAATTTTTGTTTCTGGCAAACAACTCCTAACAACGCGCTCGACAACACTGTGAAGGGGGATGTTCTTTGCACTTTGCTGAGAAATCCCTTCCCCCTGCTCAATTGAAGCGAGAGCGAGCAGGTCTTCTATGATTTGTTCAAGACGGTTCGCACTTTTTGCAATAGTCTCAAGAAACAATTTCGTTTCACCGTCGTTTTGGTTGCTTTCTAGAAGTGTTTCAACATACCCCTTAATTGAAGTAATCGGAGTTCGTAACTCGTGCGACACGTTTGCGGAAAAATCGCTCCGAATCCCTTCAAGTTTTCGAAGTGTTGTCACATCATCAAGAAGCACAAGGTGTCCCGAAACACCTCCACGGTCATCGCACAAGGGTTGTACATTTGCGATGATCTCTTTTCCACTGCCGTTATCAAGCGGTACAACCAACTCAAATTTCTGGGGTTTGGCTTGGGTCGTTTGCTCAATATACGCCGAAAGATCGACGTCTCGAAGAAATGCTTCGAGCTGCACTCCCTCTACCTCAATCGTTTTTGGTATCTCCAAAATCTTCTCGGCAGCTCTGTTCATGGACAAGATGGTTTTGTCGCTATCGAGGGCAACGACACCCGTGGGCATTGACCTCAAGATTGCAGCCTGTTCTTCCTTTGTTTTTTCCACAGTCGAAAGACTCGCATTCAACTGCTCGGCCATAGAGTTCAGTTCCGTTTCAAGTTCTTGCAATTCACCAGATGGCGTACGTTCTATCCTGTGCGCCAGATCGCCCGAGGAAAACTTTTTTGCTCCCAAAACAAGATGTTGTACACTCGTTGCGATTGTTTTTGAAAGACACAGCGTGCCAAAAACGGTGCAAAGTAAAAGCACAAACCCAATGATTACAAGTCGTTCAATGGTTGGCTTTGTGTCTCCTGCTATGATCGATGTTGGCATTGCAACGCGTAATACCGCTTGTACATCTGAACCACTCATGAGAGGTTCTGCGTAATACGTCATTTCTTTTTCAAGTGTATGGCTAAATCGTTGTGTTGTGCCAGACACTCCAGATCGCAACGCCCTTTGCACCTCTTGTCGCATCAAGTGATTTTCCATTGCTTCAGGAGATGTCTCAGAATCTGCAACCACGGATCCAACGGCATCGATCACTGTTACTCGAAACTCTGTAGATGCAAATTTCTTTTGAATTGATTGATTGAGCTTTTGGGATAAACCAAATTCGAGAACGTCTTCTCGAATGACAGGAATCATGTTGGTTAAAGTCTTAATGGTTTTTGTTGTGTGTACCTGTTTGATTTGTTGTACATAAAACAGCCCCAACGCGATCGTCGTCACGATTTGCACAACAATCAAAACAAGTGATACTCTCCAAACGTATGACCGCGGGATGATTCTCACGTGCAACCCTCCCAACCTATACGTTCTGCAAGCCTATAGCCCACACCGCGAACTGTTTCAACAACAGAAGAGAGTTCGCCAAGTTTTTTTCTGAGTGAAGTGATGTGGACATCGATTGTTCGAGTCGACAACACGGCTTGGTGCCCGTGCAGTGATTGAGAGATTTGGTCCCGCGTTTTGACGAAGCCTGGTCTCGCTGCCAAATAAGAAAGGATGTCGTATTCAGATTGTGTAAGTGCAATGGGGTTCTCGTCGACTTTCACCGCTCGCTTATCATGATCGATACAAAGCCTGTTGGCATACAGTGTGATTGAACGAGAGTCTTCAACAAGTTCGGTTCTACGAAGCACCGCCCGAACTCTTGCCAAAAGAATTTTGGGGCTAAATGGCTTCGTAACATAATCCACTGCACCGAGTTCTAAACCAGAAACAACATCAGATTCATCACTGAGTGCCGAAACGATAATGATCGGAACATTGTTTATTTTTTTACAAATGTCTAGACCAGAAATGTCTGGGAGCATCAGATCTAGGAGTATGAGGTCAAACGATCGGTTGCTTAACAGGTCTATCGCTTCTTTTCCTGACGAGGCCAGGTGAGAGACAAATCCATTCCGATCTAAGTGCAGGCGGATGAGGGAAGAAATTGCAGGTTCATCTTCAACTACTAATATGTTTTGAGTCTCGTCCATCGATTGGTTGATTGTATGCCCTTATGAAGTGTGGCGGACAACCTCCCCTTCAATCATAAAAATGACATCTTCTGCGATGTTGGTTGCTAGGTCTGCAATCCGTTCTATTTTTGTCGCAACCGTAACTAAACTAATAGAAGTTAATGTCAATTCAGCAATGTGTTGTTGAGTCCAGCGTAGCACATCTTTCCGCAAATCGTCCACCTGATCATCAGCCTCTCGCACCTTTCGAGCGAGTAACGGATCGCTATGCGCAAAAGACTCAACCGAGTTGTGCAGCATTGAGGCTGTGGCTTGCATCATGTCGGTAATAGATTTTGGCATTGTGAACACCTCGTGTGCTTTTGCTATTTTTGACCCCCGTTTTGCGACGCCTGAAGCTAGATCAGCAATTCTCTCGAGGCTCGTATTGATCCTCATGACGGCGAGAACAAGGCGTAAATCAGAGGCAACCGGTTGATCAAGTGCAAGAATTTCTAAACAAACAGCTTCGATTCCAAGCTCCATATTGTTAATTTCTTGGTCGTCGCCTCTGACTTCTTTGGCTAGTGTTCGATCTCCCTCAACTTAAAAGAGAATTTGCAATTGTGTGCGTAGGAGCATTTGGTCGGTTTCGTTCGCGGTATCTGCTCTCCAACCGTTACCCGAGGAAACCCAGTCTGCGGACGGGGTCGTTGTAATCGCACTGTCTGTATTCACGAGTGTGTCGCCCGCCCACGCCAAATCTGTTGTCCATTTCAGAGTATTACTACCCGCCGTTGGCCAGTAGTTAAAACCGACGCGTAGCGCGTCCATGTCCATGTTTGAGCCACTGACTTCACCCTCTTGATACTGGGCAAACAATTCCACGTTGTCGTTTGCCATAAACCCGCCTTGGATAAGCCAACCCGAAGAATCGACCTCATCGCTGTTTGTTGTGTTCTTCCCAGTTGTTTCAACTGCATAGCCAAACACGTTCCAACCATCGGCTCGATAGGAAACATCGACTGTCCAGCCATTGCTTTCATCTGCTTTTGCGTTTCCATACTCAAATGTACCCGAATCGGTATCGTAGTTTTGATAGGCAACCCCAATGAGCCAGCCGGTTTTTGCACCAACCTTTGATGTGAGATAGTCAAAATCTTTCCAACTTGCATCTCCAAACCGGAATTCTGCTCTTGCTACCCACGCGTTTGTTGGTGAGGACAGGGCTGGAGTATTTGATTGTCCTGGGCCGTCTGTGTACTGAACCAACAACTTCATGTCATCATTTTTCCAACCGTATTCGATCCCCTGTGACCAGCCATACGTAAATGCGTTATTGAGCATTGATCGTTCAACGGTGAGTTGTTTGCTTGATGAAACAACGTTTTCTCGAAGGAAGCGTTGTTTGAATTGTCCAAACTTAAACCAACTACCATCATCAAACTTTTTACCTGCCCACGCGTCTGCGGTAACAGATTGATTGTTGTCATCCCTTGACCATGTTGTAGCAATTTTGTACACCCATGATGGATCAACAACATGGCCTGAAAACTTTAGTTTCGTGCGTCGTTGTTCAAAACCGTGTTCTGAATCTTGCCCTCCCGCCTTGTTGTACAACCAGCGAGCTTGAAGTTGGCCTCCTATTTTGAGTTTCCAGTTTCCATCTGCTGATTGGATGTACGCGCCACCATCGTAACCAGCTGTTGCATTCGTACCCTGAAGGCTTGCCCTTGTGTCTGCATCGGCAAGTACTTCGTGGACAAGGTCGCGGATTTGGTCTGATCGTTGGTCAGACAACCATGCGTTGTCTTGATTTTTGAGGTTTGCAACTTCACCTTGAAGTTCAACAACCATGTGTCGAAGTTCTTCAACGGATGCGGTTGCTGGGTTTGGATTTGCCCATGCTGCAGAGGTTAGGGTGCATGAAAGTGCTATACATGTAAACATTTGATCGTCTCCTTATTTGATCTGTGCATGAATCGTAGGATTTGTTTGTTAAGATCGTGTTTAGATTCAGTACAAATCGTGCAAATATTGGGTACCTATTGCTGTTTTGACCAATGCTGAGTATCCTGCTCACTCTCGGCCGAGTGCCCAAGTGGTCTAAGGGAACGGATTGCAAATCCGTCATTCGTGGGTTCGAATCCCACCTCGGCCTTCATGCCCCACTAAGAGGCTAAAACCCATGGCTGTACGCTTCCTCCTCTATCCCGTTGTACTGTTTCTGATCTGCCTTCAAGCAAGTGTGGGTGCCGAGATCGAACAAATAACGGTACTTCGAGAGGGTTCAACAATTTTGAACGCAACCGCAACACTTGAACTCTCTACGGTTGAAAAACCTGCAAGTGTTACGATCGTGCGAGAGGATGGGACAACTGCGAACAAACTCATACTTTTTCCAAATCAACGCGTAGCTGAAATGGAGTCTGAAGAGGCAAGAGCACCAAAGAGCACGTTTCAGTTGAGCGGGGAGATATTTACGTTTGATCTAGGGAATTTTTTGCTCGTTCGTGAAGTCACACGTGTCGATCAATTCGCTTCTCGGGATCTCCCTGATCACGAACCACTCAGTCCTGATATCGACTCAGAAGAATCTCGACAATCGGACGATTCCATTGAGTCGATCATCGCAGATCTTGAAGAGGCTACAGGATCCTTAAACAAAAGCATTCGAAGCGCAGCAAACAACCCTATTGACCAAACACCTTCAAGAGACGAGGGGATTCGAGTTACAAATCGCCGTGGACATCTCGTCCGAAATACCCAAGGCGCTTGGATCTTCGTTTTTGTTGCCGATTCCTCTGGTCTATCCGACCCTCCTTGCACAGTCTTACCAACAACGGCATCTAAAAAACTATTTAAATTCGCAAGCCGTGGAGGGTATACCATTCCTGTATTGGTTTCAGGAGAAATCCTTACATATCACGGGCATGAATTTTTGTTGGTGCGATCTTGGCGAAAAGTACACAAAGCAGATCACCTTACGAGATAGCGGGGTTGGGAGAGTTCCATCGTGATGTTGTGTATTCGTGGGGGATTTTTCGGTCGACCAGTTTTGGGGTCCGCGATCGGAGTTGCTGCGATTGTTTTAATCACTTCACCCCCGAGGGTAGTTTCACCAAAAGCACAATACTGCCCATCAAGCCGTGCTGTTCCCTCTCGAGATAAACACAAGAAAAACTGGCATCCTGCAGAATCTGGATCTCCCGCCCGCGCCATTGATATGACACCAAAATCGTGGGGAAGTGAACTTTTTTCAATCGGCAGCCACCAACCCGGGCCACCTGACCCTGTGCCGGTTGGATCACCACCTTGAATCACAAAAGGCAACCCCTTGTTAGTCAAAGGAACAACGCGGTGAAAAACAGTCCCGTAATACAACCCGCCTTCTGCTAATTCACGAAAGTTCCAAGCGGTGTTGGGGGCTGCGTCTGGTCGGAGTGTTACGTGAATTTGTCCTTCGCTCGTTTCAATTACTGCGTCTTTGTCGAGGTACACACGCCAACCACTGAGGATTGATTCTTCAAATTCATCATCGATTGCTTCATCTTTCCAATCAACAATTTTTGTATACGTGATATCTGTTCCCTCTTTGGTTACTTCTTCTACAACAGGAACAAGTCTTGAGCGAAGGGGATCGATCACAATTGGTGTACCGATTGGTTCACCTTCCACAAGAAGTTGTACCCATGCGGCGCGCTGAAGTTGTTGTATTTGCGGCAACCTACGAAGTAAATCATGTTGACCTTCAGTGACCGCTTCTGTGGATGAGATGGGTTTGTTTTCATTGTCTAGTAACACGACATGCCCAATGTCAATATCGCTTGGCAAGTCAATCTCAACCATGATGCTTTGGTGAACACCGTTGTAGAGATTTGTGGGAGTAATAGGTGTATTTGTTACAAGGCAATACGAAAGGATAAACTCATACATGCACGCATGTTCGTGTTGTTTGTTTGGTGCGTCAACCCCGTATCTCGAGGAGTAGTTTTTCTCGAACGGTTTTTGCGTCTGCAGCCCCCCCGCTGCGTTTCATCACTTCACCAACAAGCCTTCCTAGAGCAGCATCTTTGCCCCCCCGAACGTCTTCGGCGGCCTGCGGTTGTGCTTCGATTGCTGCGTTCACCCATGCATCGATTGCCCCATCGTCTGTTACTTGCACGAGCCCGTGTTCTTCGGCAAGGGTTTCTGCTGTTTGATCTGAAGCGCAGAGCAGTTCGAACAGCGTGCTTGCAGCAGAAGATCCTATTGTGTTGTTTGTACGCATTGAAACTAATTCCGCAAGTTGATCGGGTGTAATCCCAAGTTGATTCACTTCACACCCCTGTTCATTGGCAAGTTTCGCGCCTGTGTTGAGCAACAACTTTGCACACGAAGACCCATCACCAGAAACCGATACACATGCTTCAAAAAAATTTGAAACTTCTGGTTCTGCCGTCAGTGCTTGGGCGTCTTTTAGAGACAGTTGGAATTCTTGTTGATATCTTCGTTTTCTTGATGCGGGTAGTTCTGGAATTGTGTTGTTCACCTCATCCACCCATGCTTGAGAAATTGTTAGTGGAACAAGGTCTGGGTCTGGGAAAAAACGATAGTCATGCGCGTCCTCTTTTTCTCTTTGCAAAATCGTTATGTTTTTTTCATCGTCCCACCCCCGTGTGCTTTTTGCATTTGGCCCCATTTCTAATCCATCCTGCAACCACGCTTCTACTTGCCGTATCTTTTCGTGTTCGATTGCTCCGGCAATTGCACGGAAGGAGTTCAGGTTTTTTATTTCCACAATTGGTGTTGCGTGTTCCGACCCATCTTCTGTCGTTATCAGCATGTTGATGTTCGGCTCAAATCGCATGTGTCCGCGTTGCATTATTCCGTCTGAAACACCTAAGTATCTACAGATGTCTCGAATTTCTTTCGCGTACTCCAGCGCATCTTGCACACTGTGTAAATCAGGCGCAGAAACTATTTCAAGAAGTGGCGTCCCCGCCCTGTTGAGGTCAACGAGTGAACCTTCATAGTGTTCCCCGCCAGGAAGTTCGTGTCCAAGCTTCCCAGTATCTTCCTCAAGATGCGCACGAATAATGCGAACTGGTTTCCGTTCTTCTCCGATTTCAACCACACCATCAAAGCAGAGGGGTTTATCAAACTGACTAATCTGATACCCTTTGGGGAGGTCTGGATAATAGTAGTTTTTTCGGTCCCACTTTGTGAACCTCGCAATTGTGCAATTGAGTGCTAACCCTACCCGCATTGACATCGAAACGGCGCGTTTGTTGATCACTGGTAACGAGCCAGGCAATGCCATCACAACTGGGTCAACGAGCGTGTTTGGTTCTGCTTCATAGTAGGAATTCGATGCCATATTTGGCGCAGCTGTAAACATCTTGCTCTCTGTTGCAAGCTCAACATGAATTTCCATACCAATCAGGACGCGTGATGAAGCAATCTTTGTCACTGCACGGCCTCTGTAATACCCAGATCATGCGTGGTGAACAGTGATTGAAAGTGAAATCCAGCAGATTCTATGTTTTCGCGAGCACCCTCAAGTCTGTCAATAACCGCAATAATGGAGAGCACTTTTGCGCCGTTCGATTCGATTGTTTTGGCCGCTTCGAGAACTTGACCTCCGGTTGTGGCAATATCTTCCACAATGACAACCCTGTCCTCTTGTGTAAGTGTCCCCTCTAATTGTTTGGCTGTCCCGTACTCTTTTTTTTGGTTCCTGATAAAAATACAGGGAAGATTGCTTGCCATCGATGCTGTGGAGACAAGAGGAATTCCCCCCAACTCTGCACCTGCAAGGAGCGTGGTCTCTTTTGGTATGTGATCTGCAAACAGTGGACCGATCGCCTGCAAAATGTCTGGTTTTGTGGAAAATTGATACTTATCGATGTACCACGTTGATTTCCGCCCACTCCGAAGGGTGAACTCACCATGGAGTACGGCTGTTTCTGCAATTCTCTTTGCAAGTTCTTCTCGAGTCATCTCTATCAGTGTACCCGAGATGAAAAACTTACCGAGGGTGATTTTTGTTTTTGAGGTAGCGATGACCAAGGAGACCTAATGGGATGACTACGATCAGCTCAACGACTCGGTTGATGAGATCAGCGATGAGACCGATTGCAAGCGCTGCTGGTAAAACGGTGACCCAAGATGAAAGCAATCCGATGATCCACTCCCTGCCACCGAGTCCACCTGTTGGCAGGGGTAAGAGTGAGGCAATTGAACTAGCACCCGCAAGCAGAATTGCTGTTTCTGGAGAAATTCCGTTGTCTAACAACCTAAAGATGATGAAATAGCGGGCGGCAAGAAGGGTTACATCGATATATCTGCAAGCGATCGCGATAGCCCATGGTTTAGCCCCGCGGTTGAAGAAAAAAAGTGCTGCAACAAAGAGTGGAACACTCATTGCCACAAGCGGATGAATAAAGGTTGCCCCCCTTACAAATGATACGAGTATTGCCAATAGAGAGACACCAACAATAATGCAAACCGATTCCAATAGAACCCGAAGTGACTTTGTTGCTTGAATTCCATGAACTTTGCTGTGATAGACCGTTCTTCCAATCAGCCCAGCTCTTAAAGGGAGCCAATTCAACATGCCCGCAACAGAAATAAGCCACGCCATTTCAGGTTGTTTGATTGGGGTGTTCCCCTCACCTAAAATTGTTGGTCGATTGAGTAACTGTCGAAAGGATTCGGAAACGGCTAAAATTGAAACGAACAACAGAATTGGCAACACGGAAAGTGGGATGGGTTCTGGGTGCTCAATTGCTGCAATCGCGGTTTCTAAATCTGGGGCGCGTTTCCAAATTGCAAATATTGCCGCCCCTAGAAGTAACACGCTGATGCACCAGCCGAGAATTCGTTTGTAATGAAGATGAGGCGTGGTCATAGAACCTACTCTTCTTCAAATGTGCCCAATGCGCGATCTCTTCTTTGTGCAACCTTTGCTTCAACCCAACGATAGACCCAATTTGCAACTGCACGGACATTTTGGTCTTTGTCATCACGTGCAGAGAGAAGTCGTTCGTTATCGAGAGTTATATCTTGAACAGTAGGAGAAATGAACCGCAAAAGCCAGCTTATGGTTGTCAGGCTATGTTCATCTTCGTCTGTCATCATAATGAGGGATTCAAACGCAGGATCTTTTGACATTGTTGACAGAATCCACGCTTTTGAGAATGCATCAAGCGATGGAAACGCTAGCAAAAGCTTGGTGATTGCTTGATCTTGCAGTGGGTGTCGTTCGCCCTCAAGGAGCGTTGGTTTTTCCTCGCCCGGTGGCGGTGGAATGAGTGGTTCAACAACTTGTATTTGTACATCATCTCCCACCGCCCACGTTAACAAAACAAACGACATGAGGTCGGCCCCCGAATTCATTTCCTCTATGTTCGCAATTGTATTCTCGAGCCAAACATCGGTTAACCGTACGCCATCGACACGAAGTTGCTGGGTTTTTGATCTTGTGCCCAACATAGATGGTTCGTAGACCATTTCTGTTTCGCCTTTTAGATTTTCTGTAAGGCGAATCGAGAAATTGGTCATTCCTTGCAGTTGAAGAATTCCACCATTTGTTGGCCACTCGTTTAAAACTGCGCCAACCCAATGCTTCCTTAAATCTACAGTAACTGTAAACCGCTCTCGTGAGGGCAACGTTAGTTTTCTATCTATTGGAAGAATGATTGGTACTTTCGTTGTTACTTTTGCGTTAACAATTTGAGCTTCTACTTGCAACAAAACTAGATTTGTAATTGGCCCCTCTGGGGCGATTTGCATAGGCATCAAACTGTTGTTTGACAGTTCTATCTCTACAAGAATTGGTTCATACGGACCAACATTTTCTTTCACTGGTTTTGTACGAATTGTAAATGTTGTTCTTGGGTCTGTTGCATACTGATCAACCGCGTTTGGAATTTCTTGGATGAGTGACTCCAACGCAAGTGTGTCTTCCCGTGCACGTATATCTTGTCCTAGCAATTGTTCAAGTTGGTTTCTAGACCAAACGCCAAGCAAGGTTCCTGCACTTTCTTGGGCAAGTTGTAAGAACAACCGTGCCGCTTCTTGCTGCCTGTCTTGACGCAGGCGAACCATCGCTAGACCCGCGGTCGATGCGTCTGCGTCGGTATCCGTGAAGAGCTCCTCCGCTTTTTGCAATTCTCCTAAACGAAATGCAATCCAGCCATCAACAATGGCCGTGTCGTTGGATGTAAGCTCTGTGTATGTTGCGGCTTTTTTGAGAAAGCTGTTTGCGTCTTCAACAAGGTCGTCCAACCAAACAGCAATCCACGCGGCCTGTAAACACAGTTCGGTTTCATTTATCTGGTCACCTGTTTGTTGATAGGTTTCTGCGTTAAGTAAGAGTGCGGCGAATGAATCAAGTGCGCTACGAACGGCCCACTCTGATTCTCCCTTCATCACATCGGCAAAAATTGCTGCTTTTACTGTTGCGAGTTTTGGTGCTAAAGGAGCGTGAATTCTCGCAAGTTCTAGGGGGGTGGCTCTCGTTTCTTGGGCCTTAATGTTTTGTCTGAATCGTTCATCAACGACCCGTTGCCTTGCTGAAAGCAAGTCGAGTGCTTCATCCACTTCTCTTGACGCCCATTTGGCCATCACAATGTCGGACAACAAGTCGCCACCCACAACTTTTGGTTTGTCCGCATCCCCAGAAAGTGCAATCCCATATATTCGGCTAGCAGCGTTGTATGCTCCATACGACATGAGAAGTTCTGCAAGGGTCACCTGTGTTGTGACCTCTCGCATGTTTGCAAGCATCAGTGATGAAAGAAGTTCGACTCTCCTGTACGAATCTGCTGATTCATCTCCAAAAAACCCAACCGAAACCGCCATTGCGTCCGTGAAATATGGGTCTAATGCGACTGACTCTGCGAGCCATCTTGCAAATTGCTGTGTGTTACCAAGTTGCCGTTGCAACATTGCTGCATCAAATGCTAATCGAGAAGCCACGTTGGGATGAAGCAGGCTTTGACCTTCGGGTGAAAGTAGTTTTTCATAGAGGTTTGTTCGTTCTGCCACCGTGTTCAGTGTGTCAACAGCATCGCGGAGGCGGGCAAGTTGCAGTGGCGTCTCGTTGGGGTCAAGCCGAAGCAATTCTTTCGTCCCACGCTGGCGCATTTCTGGGTTGTCAGAAAGAACTGCAAGCTCAACCCAAGCTCTCCAAACACTCGGATTGTCGGGAGCCACTTGGGCAGCTGTTTTTACAAGCGCGAGACCCGCTTCAATCGCCTGCACGTCAAGTGGATAGGTTTGTATTGCCGTACCTGCAACCCGCAACAGTTCTTCAGCGAGGTGATTTCGAGCCGATCGCTTCATTTCCTCTTGTCCTACAGACTCGTCTTGGGCCCAGAGGTGAGGTGCGTGGAGCATGAAGCCAAGAAGGGTAAGGAGAAGGCAACGTTGTATGTGGTGTTTTCGGGTCATAAACAGGGGTTGTTTGCTACACAGTACCGCATTTTAGGGGTTTTGTTTGATAGATTTCACACCCCTTACCAAATGCAGGGAATGAATAGCCAAAAGTTGTTGACACCATGTGGTAGCATTGGTAATTTCGTCAACTCTCACTCAGATTCAATAGAATACGTATCCGAACTTTATTATGTTTATGATCAAAAAAACACTTCTACTCGTCACAGTGCTCTTGGCTTCTTCTGCCGCTGCGCAGCCTTCTTTTCGCATAACCTCGTTTATCAGCCATCGTGATCTGACCGACCGTCAAAAATCAGATATACAGCGCTACGCCGCAAGTTGGGCAGAAGCGATGTTAACAAATGATGCGGCCATGCTTACGCAAGCACGAAAAAGGCTCTCTGAACCGCTTGATCAGCGGTGGTCGATGTCCAACACAGCAAGAATGCATTATGGTGAATCGCTCCTTTCTGCCTTTGAACCCTTTTTGTCTGAAGAGAACAAAAACCAAATGGCGGCTGTAAACGCGCTGCAAGTTTTATCCCTCCTTGGAACCGAGAGAAGTGTTACCACGATGATGCACCACGCAAGCAGTTCATTTGAAGATCGAGTTGCTTTGAGGCAATGGGCTTCTGCTGGACTCGAAAGAAGTTTTCACACTGGTCGACTTCCGCTCACTAGACTTACGAGCGCGGCGACTCTTCTCGCTGACGCGGCGTCAAGAGAACCCGTGTGGCATGTTGCCTCTCGCCAACTTCAATCGCTCGCGTCCCTTGGTTCAGTGCCTGGATTAAAACGATCGGAACTAGCTGAATTACAAAAACTTTCCTTCGAACTCCAAGTCCAAACAATTTCTAATATTGTTGAAGATATTGCCGCAAGCAAAGAACCAAGTCTCCGTATGCGTGCTGTCAGGGGCGGTCTTTCCGAATTAAGACTTGCCTTAATTGAACCTGGAATTGATGCAACATTAAAATCAACCACTCTTGAGAATCTCACTCCTGTGTTGATTCGGGTGCTAGAAGTCACCGAAGATCAAACGAATGAAATTCTAAAAGATGGTGACCTTACTTCCGCGTATGGGGGGGCAATTGAAACAGTTGACTCGATGCTGCGAAGGCACAAAAACGGCGATGGTGCGCCAGAAGAAGGTGTGCGAAGTGCGTGGGAATCTGGTGACCACCAAGCCCTTTCTACCGTGATCAATTTTTGGCGACAGTAACCTCAAGCGTACAATTATAAAACCGTGTACAAACTCTTACTACCAATCGCGATTCTCCTTGCGGTTGTAGTTGGTGTTTTTACACTTGAAGATACAAAACCTAGGGCCGATTTTGTTTTCATAAACCGTGGAGATGTTTTCACACTAGACCCACAACGAATGAGTTGGCTCAACGACATGCAAATGGGGTATTGCCTATATGAAGGCCTTGTTCGGTGGAATCCAGAAGATTTTTCAATCGAACTTGCGGCAGCAGATTCTGTAGAGTTGAGCGAGGATGGTAGGACCTATACCTTTCAGATCCGAGATGATGCTCGGTGGAGTAATGGTGCTCGGGTCACTGCATATGATTTTCAATACGCTTGGATGCGATTGCTAACCCCAGATTTTGCTGCGGATTATTCTGATTTCTTCTTTTCAATCAAAGGTGCACAAGAGTATTGGGATTCAAGGACTGCACAGTTAGGTGGAATGGGTGGGAATCAAAACAACACCGTCCTTTCCCTTTTTAAGGAGCTCGTCGGCGTCGTAGTTGTTTCACCAAAAACATTACGCGTCGAACTTGAGAACCCTGTTCCTTATTTTTTAGATCAACTTGCCCTTGCTGTATGTGCGCCTGTGTATCGCCCTTCTGTCGAGGGGTGGAATCTTGAAAAGCAATTAGAGAAAAAAGTTGTACAGGATGGGTGGTACTCAATCGAGCCCCCATCAATGATGAACCGTAGGTGGCTATCTGTAGATCCTGATACTGGTCGTTTGCAACAAGAACATGGGTGGGCTCGACCTCAAACGCTCGTTAGCAACGGCCCCTTTGTGTTAGAACGATGGAGATACAAGCGAGATATGCGGCTTGTACGAAATCCTTTTTACCATTCGAAACACCTCAGTTCACTTGATTCGATCGAAGCGTTGACCATCTCTGACCCCAATACAGCAATCATGGCATTTGAAAGCGGCGTTGCCGATTGGCTCAACGGAGTAAATGTTGGGTATCAAGCAGATATGTTGCAGCAAAAAGAACTTGGTTTGCGAACGAACATCCACGCAATGCCTACATTTGGAACTGATTTTTTTTCGTTTAACTGCCGAGAACTTCTAAACAGTGGAAAAGCCAATCCGTTCTTCGACACCAATGTAAGGAAGGCGTTTGTACACGCGACAAACCGAAACGCCATTGTAAAACACGCAACTCGATTGTCTGAACCTGTTGTAACAAGTTTTATTCCCCCCAACTCTATTGACGGGTACAAGACGGTGCGGGGGATTGGTTTTGACCTGTCTAAAGCAGTTACTTTTTTGAAACAAGGTGGGTGGGAAGACCGAGATGGAGATGGTTTTGTTGAAGACGTTCAGGGAAACTTGTTCCCTGTTGTAGAAATTTTGTATACAACAAACACGCCACGATATAAGTGGATTGCACTTGAACTTCGCGACCAATGGCAAAAGCACCTTGGTGTTCGGGTAGAACTTCGTGGAACTGATAATAAATTTTTTAGTGCGGATCTTAAGGGCGGGAACTTTATGGTCGCTCGTGGAAGATGGTACGGGGATTATGGAGACCCAACCACGTTCCTTGATGTGTTTAGATCAAACAGTGGAAACAACGACCGTGGCTATGTCAATGAGGAAATAGACGAAACACTTGACAAAGCGGCGGTTGAGTTTGACCCCCAAAAAAGGCTGGAACTGTTACGGGCTATCGAAACAAAATTGTTCAACGAAGAGGTTCCCATGCTTGTGATCTGCCAACTGCTTCAGTTGTACATGTACGAGCCAGAGAAAGTGCGTGGACTCACCTCACACCCTCGACTCACGCAACAGCTTTGGAGAGTACAGGTTGATTAAGTTGTTCGTGGATCAACAAACCGATACATCACATCCACAAACAGGTTGAAAACCGTTAACATCGCAGCGTAGACCAGCACGATTCCCATAAGAAGGGTGATGTCTTTACCTAAAACTGCGTCAACAAAATGTGTACCAATACCGGGTACCGCAAACACTTTTTCCACAACAAACGATCCTGTCATTGCTGCGGCAGTTGCTGGTCCAAGGTAACTCAGCACAGGAAGCATCGCATTCTTAAGCGCGTGTTTCAACACGACCGTACGCTCTGGGAGTCCCTTTGCTCTAGCGGTTCGGATGTGGTCGCTTTGTAGTTGTTCGATCATACCAGAGCGAACGAATTGGGAAATATACGCCGCGAACGGTAAGCTCAGCGCAAACGCTGGCAGGAACACATGTTTCCATGTTCCCCAACCTCCAACAGGAAACCAACCAAGCCAAACCGAAAACACCAGTAAAAGCACAACACCGATCACAAATGTTGGGGTGCTAATGCCTATCAACGATATTCCTATTGTGGTTACTTCTATCCACGAGTTTGGACGAACGGCGCTGCAAACACCTGCTGTTATCCCAATACACAACGCGAGTAAAATCGAACAGAAACCGAGAATTACTGATACGGGAAGTTGGCTTGCAAGGATCTCGTTCACTGTCCAGTTCTCATGCCGCAAACTTGGACCAAAATTAAAAATGGGTCCATTCTTCTCACCAAAAATCCAGGCACCGCCACTTGCGTTCCAAACGTAATCGACATAAAACCCAACAGGATTGTGGAGATTATAATTTTTCTCCATTGCCTCCATGACCTCGGGTGGTGGTCTTCGCCCGTCTTTTTCTAGTGGGTTTCCTGGAATAGACCACGCGAGCAGAAACGTGGTTGTGTACACAATTAAAAGTACAATTGGCAGTTGAATGATCCGCCAAACGATGAGTTTGGTCATTGCGTCACCCTGTTTCAAACCCCATATGTAGCACGGCTGCCTAGTTGTTCAGAGATCCGAAGTAATTGATTATATTTTGCTGTGCGGTCACTTCTGCACGGAGCACCTGTTTTTATCTGTCCACAATTTGTGGCAACGGCGATGTCAGCGATTGTTGTGTCTTCTGTTTCTCCCGAGCGATGGCTTAACACTGCGGTATAGTTGTGTTGGTGTGCCAACCGAACTGCCTCTAGTGTTTCTGTGAGGGTTCCGATTTGGTTCACCTTGATCAGTATTGCGTTTGCACAACCCTCAGAAATTCCTCGTTGGAGAAATGTTGGGTTTGTAACAAAAAGGTCATCACCAACAAGTTGTGTTCTATTCCCTAAGGTCTTTGTGAGTTTTTTCCAACCCGACCAATCATCTTCACCCAAACCATCTTCAATTGACCGAATTGGATATCGAGTACACCAATCGGCCCAAAGGTCTATGAGTTCGTCTGAAGAAATCACGCGTGTGGGATCACTGCTAAAAAAACAGTACCCCTCCTCTCCTAGTTTTCGCGCCTCAGAAACCAGTTCGCTTGTTGCGGGATCGAGGGCAACAAATATCTGTTCACCCCACTGATACCCCGCCTTGTCAACAGCTTCTTCAATGACGCGAAGCGCGTCTTCATTGTCAGCAAGATCGGGTGCAAACCCACCCTCATCGCCAACAGCCGTTGACATGTTTCGGGTGTACAACACGTTTTTTAATGTGTGATAAATTTCTACACAGGCCCTAAGCGCGGTGTCGAATTCCTCAAATCCCCAAGGCTGAATCATAAACTCCTGAAAATCAACCGTGTTGTCAGCATGTTTTCCACCGTTGAGAATGTTGAACATTGGCACTGGAAGTGTCACTGCGTCTTCGCCGCCTAGATATACGTAGAGTGGCGTTCCTTGTGCATGAGCTGCAGCGTGTGCAACTGCCATTGAAACCCCAAGAAGTGCGTTTGCACCGAGGTTTCCTTTGTTATCAGAGCCATCAAGCGTGATCATTGCCTCGTCGATTCCACTTTGATCGAATGCGTCCATTCCAACCACGAGATCGGCTATTGGTCCGTTGATGTTGGAGACCGCCGCAGACACACCCTTGCCGCACCACAGATCCCCTCCATCACGCAGCTCCACTGCCTCATTCTCACCTGTACTTGCTCCGCTAGGAACGGCTGCGCGACCGATCCCTCCCCCCTCAAGGGACACATCACATTCAAGTGTTGGGTTGCCCCGTGAATCAAGGATTTGTCGTGCATGAATTCGAGTTATTGTTGTTGTCATGGTAGCGGCTCGCTAAAAACGGAATCATACTATGTGGATGGACAAAGCAACAATCGAGAACGCCACTATTACCTATCTAAAGTCAACCGAATCTCTTTGCCCGCGATGTGGGCACGCTCTCAAGGAGATTACCCGCCCTAGGTGCCCCGAATGTGGCACTTTTATAAAGATGAGCACAGATAGATTTGGGCCATTCGTTTGGTTTGTTGGGTTGTGCGGACTTTTGGTGTGTGTTGGAATTAGTGTTGATCAAATCGGTTTTTTTTCTGTTCCAGTATTTGTTTTTGGAAATACCCCCCTTCCACTGCCGCTCATTCTTCCAGAAGTAGTGGTTCTCATCATTCTTTTGATCGCCACTGTTTTGTGGTGGAGATTTCGGTATTCCTCTTTGAAGTGGGGAGGAAAAACGAAAACAATTGTTCTTTGCTGTGCGTTCCTCTTACCTGTGTTGTACTTCACCGCCTTGTTTTTAATTGTCTTTTTAAGACGCTAGAGCGTTGTGGGAAATTTCGGTTTTTCACCAGCAAGTGCTGCTGCAACGTCTCGAACCACCCAACCCATGTTTTCGATCGCTGTTTTTGTTTTTGCTGCCACGTGGGGGTAGAGGTCTACATTCTTTTTTCCAAGAAGTGGATACCCGCTCGTAAAAGGTTCGGGGTCGTGTACGTCTAAGATTGCAAAAGATTGTTTGTGATGATCCAAAAATGCAGCAAGGTCTTTTGCCTCGACAACGAATCCCCTTGATGTGTTAACAAACAACACGTCTTCTCTCATTTGAGAAAACACATCTGCACAAAATATTCCCTTGTTTTCTATTCTTCCATCAATATGAACTGAAACAATGTGGCTTTCTTTTAAAACAACAGGTAGCTCCACTTGTTCACAACCGGTTTGATTTTTGATTTGTTTCAAATCGTAGTACATAACCCTGAACCCGATCGCTTTTGCAATGCGACCAAGCTTCGAGCCTACACGTCCAAATCCAATGATTCCCAAGGTCATTTGGTCAAATTGCTGTTCACAGATAGAAGATTCTCTATGTAATTTCCACTCTTCTATGTCTAGTGCTGTTTGTATTTTGTGTGGTGATCTGAGTTTTGGAAGGATGGCTGCGAGTGTGAACTCAACGACAGCCTCACTATTTGCCTCTGGTGTGTGCACAACCTGTATCCCCCTGCGAGAACACGCCATGAGGTCGATGTTATCAACGCCCACGCCTGCCCGACCAACAACTTGCAAATTTGGTGCTCTTTCAATCAGATCCGAATTGACCTCAGTGTAGGTTCGAATCACGAGTCCATGTGCTTTTGGGAGTAATTCTTGAAAACGTAGCGTGTGGGATGGGCAAACGTGCAAATCTACTCGTTCTGCAAGCCAATCACTGCAGACTTGTGGGAGGTTCTCTGTTTGAATAACAAGAGGCTTCACGAATACATGGTACTACAACAATGCGTGTTCTTACGCGTATGAATGCAAACCTGAAATTGTAAAATTGATGATAATCCAGTTAAAGAGCATTACAGCGCACCCAAGAAGCGCTAACCACGCAGTCCAAATACCCTTGTCCTTCACCTTTAACCTTGCATGAATAAGGACAACAAAGATGAGGAAGGTGTTGAGTGCAAAGACCTCTTTTGGATCCCAACCCCATGGTCTGCCCCACGAATGATCTGCCCAGATTGCACCCATAACGATCCCTGCCCATAAAAGAATAAACGACAATTCAACAAGGATCATCGTTGCCCCATCAAGAACAGAACCCATATTGTTTGACAACGCTTTTTGTTCACCAGGTCGGACTTCAACAAGCGAAGCAATCCCCCCAGCCCTCGCAAAATCAGATACTCCATCTTCTCCTCGGATCTTTTGTAGTCCTCTTCGGATGAGATAAAACGATGCAGAAACCGCAGCAACAAAAATAAGACAATACGCAAAAATAATAAAATTCACGTGGATGTACAACCAAACATCGTGCAACACGGGCATTTTGTTTGAGATGTGTGGGTTGAGTTCGAGTGGGTACAACCGTACGGCTAGCAGCGCAACCATTGCCGTGATCGCTGCCCCAAGTGGAAACAGGTATTTCATCGCGCTTTTTCGAAGAAATAGTTCCATAAGAACGGCAAAGACGCCACCCATCCATGCTGCTGTGGTGATTGCCTCAAACATGTTCGCGTTCGGAAATCTTCCTGACACATACCATCGCCACACAATTGCGACAGTGTTCAAAAGAACGGCCAAGATAAACACACACATCCCAACACTTCCAACCCGCCTGAATCTGTACACAAAAGCCATGAGTAACAACACAACACTCACGAGGTACACCAGCCACACCCATGTCAGATTGCCTAGCCTGAAGTACAAACTTTCAAGCGCAAGTTTTCCCGCGTCTGGATACACAGATGTTCCATCACCGAGTGCTGGAATCAGGTTTGCAAGATTGCTCAACTCCGTATTCGTTGTTTTTGCGTCTCCCGCCTGCCACGCAATAGCAAGCCGTTGCCAAGCGTCAATGATTTCTTGGTTGTCAAGTGTGTCAAGCGTGCTCCATGGTTCTGTTTCACTTCCGCTTGAGGGTGGAACTATTTTAAGACTTGCCCATAAATTTCTAGGGTCGCTTGCCCCAAGCGCTGAGCCAATGGTCTCTATGGGTGAAGCAAACCGCCTATTATCTCGCCTCATTTTTCCAAACAACGATTGGATCAGTGGGTTTTGGATGAGCTCTTTTGAAATAAGCCCAGTTTTCATAAATGTTTGAAGCCGTTGTTGCGTTTCGGGGTTTACTGAACCAAGTTCTTGAATAATGCTTGCACGAATGCCTTTGTGTTTTACATAAATAATATCTTTGTCTACATACCTCTCTGGTCGAAGCATCATGTCAAAGTATGTGAATGTAGCGTCTTGCCCCTCAAACTTTTTTGAACCCATGATGTATGGCATAAAAGATCGAGCAAACGTCTCATAGGACTTTACGCGACCCTCGGTAAACACAGCAACTTGATCCCCCCAGGGCTTCATGTCAACTTGGTCTTCAAAAGAAAGTGGGTCTGCTCCAAAAGAGAAGGATGTGGCAACAAGCAATAACAGGTATGGAAAAATGTTTTTCATGCTGCTGACCTTTCGTAGACCGCTTGTTGTCGTTTACGCTTAATCATCGGTTTGATATAAAACGCCCAAATCATTCCAGCAACAGTGAGGCAACACCCCAGAAGCATTGGAACAACTCCGAACCTATTCCCAACACCAAGTACGGTGTAATTCAATCCTTGAGAGGTTGAGTCTGGTGGATCCCACTGTGACTGAAAGAACCAATAACTTTGGTAGGGTTTTGGATCATTCACGCTTACCGGTGTTGTAATCTCTTCTTCGCCTAAAAACCGTACAAGGCTTCGCCAATTCAATACACTAGAGGTTCTGCCGGTGAATCCACCAACATGAGAATCTATCTCAAACGAATCAAGTGCAACGGGGACTGGGAGCGGGGCGCTTCGTCTTGAGAACAACACCTGAAAAGTTCTTCCATCTGCTAATTGTAAAACTGTTGGCTCGTAGCGGAAACGCCGAACCGCATCTTTTGTTGATATGAAGGGGTATTGATGAAATGGCAACCATGTTTCGGTTGCTCCGCTAGGTGTTGGAATGACGAGTTTCACCATTGAGTAATAATTACTCGCACTTGGATCGCGTTGGGTTGGAGGAACGATTGATGGTCGTGTTTCGTTCTTCGTATGTGATTCTGCCCGATCGATCGTGATACTCACTTCGTCTGTAAGGTTGAGTGGGTCTCCAATGACCATGGTTTGATATTGGGGTTCGTCCTCTCCAATTGCCATCAACAACCCATACGATCCATCATCGAGCCCCCCCACAATCGTGATTGGTGCGCCACCGGAGGAGTATCTCATTTTGATCGAATCGTCGAGAAATTTTGGTGCTTGTTCGTTATGTTGTTCACCCTCAACAACATCTCTGTTCATAGACGGGTTGTCGAACACCCATCGCTCCCACGTGTCTTCCCCTTTTTTAATTTCAACCTGTGCAAGAGACACGACTGTTCCTGAAATATGAAGGTTGTTTTGCACTGCTTTCACTTTGTAAAAATACTCTGTATCTCCTATTTGAGTAAACGTTTCGATATTTTTAACTGGAAGGTTGAGTTCTTTTCCCTGAACAGAGCAACGTATTGTTGGCTTGAGTGATTGCTGCATGACATCAAGTTCTGAGTCATCTTCAAGCCAGCGAAACGCCATGAGAGTTGAATCTGCGGTGTTGAGAGATTTGTCAAATGCATACATTTGTACTTCTTGTTCTGTGTCAGTACCCTTTCGTAGTGTTACCCACACAACGGGGAACAACTCTTCGCCAGAGACAATCCTTGAACCCTGAAATGCATAGCGAAGATATCCTGAGATTACGATATCTTCTTGAATTGGGTCTTCATTCGATGTTGGTGAGAGGTGCAGTGCTAGTGGGTTTGGGGTAAAACCTGTTGGCGACGTTCCCCAAACGTCATTGTGGGTCGGGACGTGGTCGTTAAACCTAGGGAGATTTTCTATTGGTCTTTCAATCCATGGTCCAACAGGCTCGCCATGATCTGAAATTTGTTGAAAGTAGATCGCTGCACTTTGGGTGACAAAAAATCGTTCTTTTGCGTCTGGAACCAATGAGATATCGATCGTTTCGTCTATGAGTGGTGTACCAACAACATTTTTTGCTCTTGCCATTGGCTGGTCTGGATCGCCTGTTGAGACAACATCTTCTGTATATTCTGGATACCCCACAATGAGTTGGCGAACGAACATTGTGTCTTCTGGTCCCCTGACAGTGACAGAAACTGCATAGGTCTGTGTCCCAGCATCCTCGCCCGACATGAGTTCCCAATTTGGGTTGAGATCTGAAATTGTAAATGACCAGTCGTCGACCCAAACAGAGTTTGCTGGAGTTGCAACCATGGAAACTGTTTCGTGATTTGGCATCGTAATATTCACCCTTGCTCGTGAGATTACAACATCGCCCTCAACCTTCTTTGCAAAGTAAACAACACACCCAATAACCATCACGATTACACCACCGTGAATTGTCCAAACTCCTACCGTGAGGATGTTGAGCGGGATTCTTCGAATTGTCACAATGGACATGTTCAAACACAAAAATGCAACAAGCCATTTAAAGGGCCACCAGTGAAACCATTCAAACTCTGTCATTTCCATGGTTTCACGGATATTTCGCCACGCATCTGGTTCCCAAATCGCAACACGTACAGGAATACCTGATGATCCAATAGAACAGTACAAAAACAACACGCACAACGTAATGATTCCAAACCAAATCGTTGTAAACAAATCAATGAACGCAAGCGAAACAATGGTTGGTATAAGGAGATACCACCAAACAGACCCTACACCACCCGTTTTTAAAAACAAAAATATGAATGCTGCCGCGAGCAACAACCAAAGTAAACTACTTGGCCATTTAAAAAATGGATGGGTTGTTTTTGACATGTCTTACCTTTTTTCGTAGCTATACACACCTTGACCGGTTTTGTCACCAAGGTTCCCAGCCTCTACAAGAGCGGCAAGTTTGTCGTTGGGTAAGTATTTTGGATTTTCGTTGAGCCCGTTGTACATCACCATCATGATATCCCTACAAACATCTAAACCAATGTAATCTGCGAGTCGCAGTGGTCCCATCGGAAACGCGCAGCCTAATTTCATAATCGAATCAATGTCTTCTGGTTCTGCTACGCCATCAGACCATGCGTGGAATGCTTCGTTGATCATTGGCATAAGTACTCTGTTTGAGACAAAGCCAGCAAAATCATTGGCGGGCACAGGTATTTTTCCCATCGCCTCCGATAGCGCGATTGTTGCTGCGGTTGTTTCATCGCTTGTTTGTTTTCCCTTGATCACCTCTACCAACTTCATTACTGGAACAGGGTTGAAGAAGTGCATCCCGATCACTCTGTTTGCTGCTTCGGGGATTGATGTGGCCAAATCAGAAATTGATATTGATGATGTGTTCGTTGCAAGAACCACATCGTTTCCGAACGTTTCGAACATTTGTTTGAAAATTGTTTTTTTAACATCAATGTTTTCTGTCGCCGCTTCAACCACCCAGTCGGAATCGGACGCCTCGCCCATTGATGTGACGTATGACACCCTTTGAATTGCAGAATCTGCTTCCTCTTGCGTCATGCGTTCTTTTGAGACGGCTCTTGCAAGTTGTTTTTCGTGATATGTTTTTGCTCTTACAAGTTGGTCTTCGCTAATGTCAACGAGTACTGCTTGGAGACCACTCGTTGCTGCGGTAAGCGCAATACCACTTCCCATTGTTCCCCCACCGATAACGGCTATTTTTTGTACAGACATTTAATCGTTCCAGTTTCTTAGTTCTTCGCCTGTGTAGCGAGCAAGCGGGCGAATAATCCTATTGTTTTGGTGTTGTTCCATGATGTGCGCACACCAACCCGTTATTCTTGATGCAACAAAAATTGGCGTGTATTGAGGAACAGGAATACCCATTGCAAAATAAGTCATGCCACAAGGAAAATCAACGTTTGGATGTATGTTTTTATCTCGAAGCATGATTGCTTGTACTTCGTCGCCAAGGTCAAACCATTTTTTTGCCTCTTGGTTCGCTTCTTCAGCGTACTTGAGGCCCCAGCCACGAAGGATTCCCGCGCGGTGGTCGCCATTTTTGTAGACTCGGTGGCCAAAACCCATGAGTTTTTTCTTTGTTTCAAACGCGTGTTGCATAAACGCTTCTGCGGTAGAGCCACCATCAACAGCGTCCATAATTTCTTTGAGCATCTCCATTGCGGCTTCGTTCGCACCACCGTGCAAGTTGCCCTTGAGTGCACCAATTCCACCACAGACACATGCGTGGAGGTCGCTGTTTGTTGAAGCGATGACACGGCTTGTAAACGTTGAAGCGTTAAAGTCGTGTTCTGCATAAAGCACAAGCGAAACATCCATAACCTTCGCCGCTGATTCGTGTGGCACCTCTCCACTCATACACCAAAGTAGGTTTGCTGCGTGGCTCAAGTTGGGGTCAGGATCAACTGGGGTTTTTCCATCAAGTGCCATTTGATGCACACCGATACAAGTTGGAATTTTTGCAAGCAGGTGCATGGACTTTTGAAGATCTGCTTCTGCGGAATTATCCTCACATAGTGGACATGTGTGGGATAACAACGAAACTGCTGTTCGAAGCACCGCCATCGGATGCGCGTTTGGAGAATCGTTTGCAATTTTGATAATTGCTTCTTTTACGGTTTGTGGGATTGCCCGCATAGAAACAAGTTGTGATTTAAAATCAGAAAGCTCGTCAACTGAAGGCTTGTTTCCTTTTAAGAGTAGGTATGCAACCTCTTCAAACGTTGCGTTTTGGGCAAGGTCTGCTATCTCATATCCTCGATACATCAGCTGGGTTTGATTCACAGAGCATACAGATGTGTCGCCAATAACTTGCCCAGCAAGTCCCCTTTGGTCTGCTTGTTTTGGTTTTTTTTCTTCTGTTTGTGTCATGTTTGCTTTCTCAATTTGACCCCGCGAATTCGACATTCATTGAACCCCCCATTCTATCAGAATTTGTTCACAATAGGTTTTAAGGGGACTCGGTGCTGACACCAAGCGAAACACTATAACTTTATACAAAACTCTAAAAAACGAACGCACAACCGATGGCGTGAGCCTATGTAGAAAACACTGAGGTGGTTCTTCTTTAGGAGTCGTACTGATCTATTGGGCAAGGAAGGGCCATGGTTCACTCGGTACGTACCCGAGTAAATCATAGAGTTCTTGCCGTGTTTGCATTTGATGCTCAAACTCGGATGCACTTCCTGTTTTATACAATGTATCAAGGCAATTTGTAATTGCGTGCATTGCAACCCGTTGCATTGTTACGGGGAAAATGACCATGGAATACCCCAGAGATTCAAACTCTTTTGCTGAAATGTGCGGGGTTTTTCCAAACTCGGTCATGTTTGCAAGAAGCAAGCCGGGGCACTCTTTTGCAAACACCTTAAATTCGTCTTGAGATCGAAGTCCCTCTGGAAACAGCATGTCGGCTCCCGCTTCTCGATACGCACAAGCACGCTCAATCGCTGTGTCCAATGAGTCTGTACCACGAGCATCTGTTCGGGCAATAATGAGAAAATCTTTGTGTGGCTTGCTTTGTACAGCAAAGCGAATCTTTTCAGCCATTTCTGATTGAGAAACGAGTGTTTTTCCGTCGAGGTGACCACATCGTTTTGGGAATTCTTGATCTTCTATGTGCATACCTGCTGCACCACTATTTGCATACTCAACAACTGTTCTTGAAATATTGTCGATCTCTCCATATCCAGTGTCTGCATCAACGACGACCGGAAGGTTGCTTGCACGTACAACCTCTCGAATGGTTCTGCACATTTCCGTGAGTGTGATCAATCCAACGTCGGGGTACCCAGAAGCGTTTGCTGTTGCGCCCCCACTGATATAGCACGAATCAAACCCTGCCCTTGCAATTGCAGATGCAACCAAGCCGTTCCAAGCTCCGGGGCAAATCACGATCCCCTCTTCCATTTTTTCCCTAAGTACTGTGCTTTGAAGTGTCATTGTGTAGATTTTACATCAACAGGCAATGGCCCGTTTTGAACGGTTGAAGTGGTCATGAACATTTTGATTGAAGCGGTGAGTAGTACAACACCAAGGATTGTTCGTAAGCCCTGGTGCCCAAGTTTTTTTGACCCGAAGGAGGCCCCCAACATCCCTCCAACTACGACTGCGATGGCTAAGGGGAGAACAAACTCCATGTCTATTGGCACGCTTCCAAAGTCGGTTGCTATGCCACCAAGACCCGCCACAGAGTTCACCAAAATAAAAGGGGCGCTGATTGCTGCGGTTTGTTTTGCTGTTGACCAACCAAGCAAAAGCAATAGTGGGCTGAGAAAGATACCACCACCTACACCGATGATTCCACTCCCAAACCCTATCACAAGGCCAGCAATGATGATGAGAATTGTCTGTGGGTGTTTGGTTTTTTCTATACCTTTTATTGGAATAAACAACCGAGCTGCTGCATACAACAAAACCACTCCCACAACTGGTTTGTAGACATTCTGGGAAATTTCAATAGATCCTCCAATAAAAGCGGCGGGGATGCTCGCGAGAATCAATGGTACAAAAATGTCTTTTCGGAAGGTCCCCGTTTTTCCAAACTTCCATGTTCCAATGGTCGCAACGACAACATTAAGCAGCAGTGCTGTTGGTCGCATTTGCTCTGGGGCAATACCAGAAAGTGCTAGTACCGCTAAATACCCAGATCCGCCACCGTGTCCGACAGTCGAATACAACCCAGCCATCACAAGGACGGCTAATGAGAGTACAAGGGTTTGGTCTTCAAACACGCCCCCTATTCTACAAAAATGTTGTGTTGGGTAGATGCGTCCTGTGTTAGAAGGGTTGCAACAATCTCATTATTCTCATCTTCATGAATAATAAGTATGCAAGAAAGTTGCTCGTACTCTAGTTTTGTAGATACTTCGTTTGTCGATTGGAAGTTTTCAGGAAGCCATGACCGAACCCGCGCCTCAATGTTTTGGTCTTGAATGATCGTCCACCCTAAATCCATCAAGGAACGGGTTGTCAAACGAACAACCTCTTGACATCGTTGTTGATCTAGAGCCAAGGCACACTCGTCAATCAATAGAACCTTGCCTTTTGGGGGAATGGTTTCTGTAATCGAACCTTGGTGTTGGTGAGGTCGTTCTATTGGTTGAACATCTCTTGTTTCCATGGAATACAACAAGACAACGCCAACAAGGACCGCCGCCAACAGCGCAAACACGCCGCTTGGTCTTGATTTGTACTGCTTTCGTTTGAATGGACCACCACCAGTAGAAGGTGTAGATTGTGGATCTAATTTTCTTGGTATCGGCGTGTTTTTCGGGGAACCATTCCCTTGTTTCATTGAAGGAAGGTCGGCTGGGCGAACTTTGGTTACATCGACTGCTGATAGAAGGACTTCTATATCTCCAAGCATCTCTTGAATAGAATCGTATCGCTTGTCATAATCTGACATTGCTCTTCGAACAATCCACCTGATTCCTTCGGGACTTTCCTTGTTGAACTCACTTAGACCCCCGTGTGGAGGAAACGTGTTTTCAAGCATGAAATATAGAACCGCGCCCGCGCTGTAAATGTCGAATTTTGATCCATCTACTTGATGGACCTTTACCCCTTTCATTGCCTGTCTCACAAGTTCTGGGTCACGAAAATATTCCGTTCCATGCGTGGTAAGGGTCATCGCAGACGCAAGTGGAGTAACGAGCCCAAGGTCAACAAGGCTTGCTTTTTCATTGTGAATAATAATGTTGTCTGGTTTTACATCCTTGTGCCACAGTCCAGACAAATGATATTCTCGCAGCGTCTGCAGAAGTGTGTGTTGATATTGAAGAATCGTCTTAAGTTTGTTTTGGGAGAGTTTTGGAGTGTTGCCGTGCACACTGTTTGTGACAACGCCCAAATGATCTCCCTCGTGGTAGTGCATGACATACCAGAACCTATCGTCGTCGAGGTGATGTTCTAAAACCAGACCAAGTTTTTTTGCTGCCTCCATCGACCGTGATTCCCTCACAATTTGTGGGAGTTGTGAGCCACTTGTAATATCAAAACATTTGATGACATATTTTTTGTTTTGTGTGTGTGGGGTAGCAATGTAAATGTTTGCTCCACTTCCTCCAGGTGGAAGCGTTCCAACAATTGTGTATCCGGAAAATTTATCTGATGGATGTGTTGAAGAACCAACTCTCTTTTGATGTGTGTTTTGGTGTGTATATGAAGGCCTGTTTTGTGGTTCGATGGCTAGTATCCTGAGTGGGTTGTCGATAACAATTGCAACGAGTCTGTACCAAACTTCATTGATTCTGTTTTTTGCAGCGCGAAACTCTGTTTCAGCAATATCCCACCTCGCAAGAACTACACACAGTGTTGCTCTTAGGAGTTTTACAACACAAACAAACAGAGCAATAGGAACGTGAATGATGTCTCGAATCTCATGCACAACAAATCGAAACACTCTGCCTATACATCTAATGCATGACCCGATCAGGGGAAGAAGCACTGTAAAGCACAAAATGGTGATGGCGATGAGCGTAATGAGCGTAACAAATAATCCGACCAAAAAAGAGCCCATTACCTTTGCCTCCCCGCTTCTTTGCTGAGGAACAGTTGGTGTGTATGGTAAATTTCACTTACAGCATCATCGAACTTTGAATCAACTCCAGAGATGCTTGTACGGTGGATCTCTTTCTCTTCTTCTTCAGTAAAACTGTACTGCATAATGACTTCTGTAATTTGTTGTTTTAAACGATCTCGAACTCGAGACATGTGCCGACTTACTGTGGGCTCACTGATATCTAACGATGACGAAACCTCTTTTCCTGAGAGATTGTCAAGCGCCTTCATTCGCCAAACTTGAAACTGTACAAACTCCATTTCTATTTCTGTTCTTCGGATTGCCGCACAAATTTTTGCGGCAAACATCCGTTGTTCAAAGATCTCATCAACCTCAACAACCGCCGTACTTGAGTCAATTTTTTCATCTAGCGACAACGGTTTTACTCCGCTTCCCCTTTTTTGAGCATTCCTGCGGTCAATCTCATCTCCAAGCGTGTGTTTGGCGATAGACAAAATCCAGGTGCTAAATCTCGCCCCCCTGTTTGGATCATACCGCTCTATACATTTTGAAAGTGCCGCAAGTGTGTCTTGGGTCAGGTCTTGGACTGTTTCGAACCCGATTCTGCCACCACCCCACTTTGATAACTGCGAACGTATTGCTGGGCCGAAATCCTGCCATAACTCAAACCATGCCGCTTCATCGCGATCTCTGAGCCTTCGCACAAAGGTTGTTGTCAGAACGTTCATCGGCACACCATCTTATTGGGAATTCCCAGTGGCAGTTTTTACCCAAATTGTTCTCGGATGCAGAGGGGTGAAAGAGTAGCGGGGAAAATCCCAAATACTGTGTTGAACAGAGATGGTTCTGTGATTTTTGTATAAAAGGAGGTTGCCATGGGCGCCACAACACGTTTTATTGTTCGATGGGGGTTGATTGGATCTCTTGCAGTTGGTGGGATTACACTGCTTGTGGGTCCAAAGCGGGTCGTTGCCTGTTTCGACCAACTTCGAGAGGAAGCAGCTTCGATTGTTGATGTCATAGTCGATGATCCGGTCGCTTTGCGAAGTCAACTTGACCAATTAGCACGGGAATATCCAGCGAGGATTGCTGAAATCACGAGCGAAGTCGCAAAAATTGATCAGCAACTAGAGCAATTTCAAAAGGATGAATCCATTGCCACGAACGTCATTCAACTTACGAGCCACGATTTAGACACGTTGCGTGAGCTTGTAAAAACCGCTGAAACAGAAGAAACAGTAAGTGGAACGCCCACCTCTTTTTGGTTTGAAGGTGTTCGGTACGATCTTGAAAGTGCGTACACGAAAGCTCATCGCATCCGAACAGTTCGGGCGAACTACGAAGATCGGCTTGCTGCTGATCGAAGACAAATCGAATTAATGCATGAACAACGAGAGCGGCTTGCGTCAATCCTTGAAAAAATTAAACATGAGCATGAACAATATCGCTCGCAACTTTGGCAACTCGATCGAGAAATTGATGCGATTGAACGAAACGATCACATTATCGCGATGGTTGAGCGCCAACAACAAACACTTTCTAGTTTTGACTCGTTTGGAACAGGGAATAATTTAGATCAAGTGAGGTCAAAACTTGCTGAAATTAGGACTGTACAAGAGAGTACGATTCTCGCGCTCACTGAAACGGGTGGTGGCAGTTCGTATGAATCAAGAGCAAGAATTGCGATGAGCGACGGTGTCGGCAATGATCCTTTTTTAGAAACTACCAACGACACTTTTGCAACAGATTCTCCCGACGCTCCAATGACACCTTATGCTCTTTTAGACGAAGATTAAACCACTAACCCCTGTTGTTAAACAGGTCGTTAGGCACAGACAGCAACCGAATCGTTCGGTTGCTGTTTTTATGTAATGGTACTTTTTGGGTAATACCACTCTAAAATTTCTTCCCAGTTTTTGTTTTGTTCAGCAAGAACCTGAGCTCCATACTGACACATACCCACGCCATGCCCCATACCTACGCCTTTAAATAGTAGTGATGTTCCAACGCGGGTGGCCTGAACGTTAGAGGACCAGAGCCTTGGGGTTGGGTCTGAAATGTTTGGTATTGTTGCGTTCGCTGCGTGAACAAAGTGTTTGGCGTTTATTGTCCATGCCCCTTTTTTTCTGTCTATGAATGTAAGGCTTGTTGGTCTTCCGTTTTTATTCGTCTTTGAATGTTGAATTGATTGTATTGAAGCTATGTTGCTTAGGGTGCTATCGTGCACACTCTCTGCCCAGTGCACTATTCTTTTTTTGAATGATCGGTGTGGTCTTTCTACTTCCCATTTATGGACTCCAAGTGACGTGCAAACATCTTTGCCCTCCCTTCCTTGCAACGGAACAATGTTGTGTATTGGGGCACTACTGATCTCATCTATGGCGGATGCCGCAAATCCTCCACAACACGAACTGTAATACGCTGGAATCACTTCCTCTCTCCAAGACAGAAACACATTGTTTGTAAGCTCAGTTGCCCGGTGCGCTACATCGAGGGATACGTCCCCCAAAAACACCTGTGATGAAGGACCGTCTGTCACATCAAAGTGGCTTTTATCAAGTCTTTGTACATGTTGTGCGTACGCATAGCTTCTTGCCGCAACCGCTTGTGCAGCAAATGTGTTGAGGTGCCAGTGAGAGAACAACTCCCCTGCGATCACGCCTGGGATATATGATTCAAGTGGTACGTGCGCAACAATATCAAACGCATGCGCAGAGATATCCCTCCTTGGGTGTAGTTTCATTGTTCCTGTAAATCGCCTCGTTTTTTTACCCACAACGACCGTGTGGTCTCTGTGTTCCACGACAGAACACACGCCTCCATCTACTGGGAATTCACACAATGGACTTGTGGCAGAAACAACCCATCGATTATCGTTGCGTTGCACGTGTTCCCCGTCGACAACCGCAATTTCTGCGCCCCGAACCTTTCCAATTCTTACCCTGATATGCACCTCCGAAGTTGGAATTGTGTGTTTCTTTGCTTGTGGTGTCGTGCTTGTTTTTTTATCGTGTTGATCTCTAGGGGCGCATGAACTTAGTCCGCCAACAAGAAACACACCCGTAGATGCTAGAAATTCACGGCGGTTGCAGGCTAAATGATGAAAAGGGTGGGAAAACATCTTTTTGTGTAGTGTATCGGTGGTACATTATTTGAGAAGGAGTTTTGAAAATGAAAAACATTTTGAACACAGAGCCAATTCTTGCCTTTACCGGAACTATCGCTGTTGTGGTCGTTGGGTTTATTTTACTTGTCGTTATTTTTGTTGTGGGGATATATAACGGGCTTGTTGGTCTACGAAACAGGGTAAAAAATGCGTATGCCCAAATAGATGTCCAACTTAAGCGACGCTACGACCTGATTCCAAACCTTGTAGAAACAGCAAAGGGATACATGGAACATGAAAAGGAAACGCTTGAAGCTGTGATAAGTGCAAGGAACCAGGCTGTTTCCGCTGCCTCCGCTGCTTCTAAAGATCCTACTTCTGCAAATGCTATTTCTGAACTCGCAGGTGCAGACGGTGCGTTAACTGGGGCGCTTGGTCGGCTTATGGTTGTCATGGAAGCCTATCCTGATCTCAAAGCAAATGAAAACATGATGCAGGTACAAGAGGAACTCACGAGCACCGAAAATCGTGTTGCGTTCTCAAGGCAAGCGTACAACGACGCCGTGATGACATACAACAACAAAAGGGAGATGTTCCCATCAAACATCGTGGCTGGAATGTTTGGATTTGAGTTTGCCCAGAGTTGGGAGCTTGATGATGAAAGCGCAAGAGACGCACCAAAAGTTAATTTCTAATTCTTATTGCTATGAACTTTTATGAGCACCAAGATCGCGCGCGGAAGCGCACAAAGATTATTGTGTGTTTGTTTGCCATTGCAGTAGCACTCATTATTGGCATTGTTGTTATTCCGATTGGATTGTTTTCTGAATGGAATCCCAGCGCTATGGTGGTCGCGGGGCTATTTTGTGTTCTGATCGTCGGGATCTCTTCCCTCGTTAAACTTGGTCAACTTAATGATGGGGGGCAAGTGGTTGCCGAGATGCTCGGTGGTACCGAGTTACCAACCACAAACAAGTCCAACAGCGAGCAGAGGGTACAGAATATTGTTGAAGAAATGGCAATTGCAAGTGGCATGCCCGTCCCAACTGTCTACAGTATCGAAGACGATTCCATCAATGCATTTGCTGCTGGGTGGACCCCAAGTGATGCTGTCATTGGTGTAACGAGGGGTTGCATTGAAAAACTCAACAGAGAAGAGTTGCAAGGTGTCATCGCCCACGAATTCAGCCATATCTCTCATGGGGATATGCGAATCAACATCCGGCTCATCGGAGTTATTTTTGGAATTATGGCAATTGGAATTACTGGCTGGATCTTTGTTCGATATATCGGACCGGTTGTATTGAGATCTTCCTCTCGGTCACGATCAAAGGAAGGGGCTGGTGGGGCTGCGATTGGCTTGGGTATCATTCTCTTTGGATTGTTCTTGGTTACTTGTGGGTCGATTGGTACTTTTTTTGGTCGACTTATTCAATCCGCGGTTTCAAGGCAACGTGAATATCTTGCTGACGCTTCAGCTGTGCAGTTCACGAGAAATCCCCTTGGTATCGGTAACGCACTGAGAAAAATTGGCGGTATTCCCAAACACCTATCCTTTTCTAAAGAGGCGGGACAGTGTAACCACTTATTTTTTACACAGGCAATGCGATCCTTGTTTGCAAGCCACCCTCCCATCAATGAAAGAATAGCCCGAGTAGAGGGAATTGATGTTTCCTCTTTGCCAGAACAACACTGTACGCAACCGTCACAAGTTGCAGGATCCTCTCACTTCAGCGCCTCGGTCGTTCAAGAAACTATGCAGGATATCGGTAGTGTGCAACAACAATACCTAGATCGAGCAAAACAAGCTATCGCCAATATTCCAGATGTTCTGCACGAAGCTCTTCTAGACGCGTGGTCGGCTAGATTCATCGTTCTTGCGCTGGTTGTTGACCCAACCCAACAAGAGTGTTCTTCGTTGCTACATCGGTATTTGACGGTAGAAGAAAGGAACAAACTTGATTCAATCATCCCAATCGTTCAAAAATCAGGTCGTGCATCAAGACTCCCCATGATTGATCTTGCGGCACCAGCAATGAGACAATTGAGTACGAATCAAAAACAAAACTTTTTAAATCTGCTTAAAACTATTGTTGCGTGCGATGGGGTAATCGATCGTTTTGAGTGGGTTGTTGTGTATGTTGTAGAAAAACACCTTTCAATAACTCCCAAAAAATCTAAATCCAACAAATTGATTTCTGATTTTCCACAGGAAGCGGGTCTTGTTTTATCTACACTTGCCTATTCTGGGGCAGATAACCAAACACAAGCAGAGCAGGTGTATGTACATGCTGCATCCAAAATTGATATGCAAAACATATTGATTGCTTCTGTACATGATTGTGATATCAGTCGAGTTCACCAGGCCTTAAACGCCCTCGAAACGCTTCGGTTTACGGAAAAACAAAGGTTTTTAGAGTGTTGTGAAACATGTGTTGTTCACGATGAAAAAATATCCATCGCTGAAGCGGAAACAATTCGAGCTATTGGTGACGCTCTTGATTGTCCAATTCCTATGTTCGGTGCATAAACACCCTGTGTTCCAAAACACAGCCTTGGTGGTTTTTTTGTTTAGTCAATTTCTCGAAGCTTCAATCCAAAAGTGGCGAGGCCTTCGTGGATTTCTACAAGACTTGTCGAGCCAAAATTCTTAATGCCAAGAAGTTCTGCTTCTGTTCGGACTGCAAGGTCTGCTATTGTCTGAATGTTTAGGAGCTGCAGCGCTTTTCTTGCACGAACAGATAGGTTTAAGGCAGAGACTGGTTTTGAGAGAACTTGTTCGGAAGTATGTGCCAAAAGTTCTTCGTAACGGTCTTGGTGTACCTGATTTGACTGTCCATCAGCGCCCTGCCCGAGACGCAACCCTCTCGCCGTCAACATATGTTTGATTTCTGTGAGAGAGGTTTCACCAAAGTTTTTGTAACTAAGTAGTTCTGACTCACTGATTTTAAGAAGGTCGCCAAGTGTTCTGATTTGCATTTTCTTCAAACAGTTTCGTGCTCGAACAGAAAGTTCAAAATCAGTCACTGGTGTGTTCATCAAAGCAGTGTTTTTTGCAGCATCGCGCGCGAGTTCTTCATCATAGTACATGTGCGCAGAAGATTGCACGTCTTTCAAATACAACTGTGCCCGTTCATGGTTTGGGTCTGTATCGAGAATTTGTCGGAGACATTTTTCTGCACTATTAATTTGTCCACGATCTTCGTAGACAACTGCAAGGTTTAGCAACACGTGCATGTGTGGTTGTTTTGCTGTAGCAAGTTCTTCGTACAACTTTGTTGATTCTGTCTCTTCGCCCACAAGGTCTAATAAATAGGCGAGTTTGAAAATATGATCTGGGTTTGATCCCGAGGCGACCGCTTTTCTTAACTCTTCGATTGCACCAACGCGAAATCCGTCGGCTTCGAGCTGCATCGCTGTGTTGTACTGTTGTTCTGCGGCAGCTGGGTCGCCGCCACCAATCATTGTTTCGTGTTCAATCTTATTTTCTATCACCACTATAGTTCTCCGTCTTTGTGTGAGTTGCAACGGTTCATTGTACAGAAATTTTGCCCATACGCCAAGAGTTAGTCTGCCAAGTGGTCTCCGAGGTCAGCAACTGTTGCGTCAGCTTCTGTTGCCGGTGGCCCAATAGTGATCGGCGCTGTTTGGGCAGCTTTAATGCGGTCGGGATCTTTAAGCAAGTCGATTTCCCTCCATTTCCCGCTCTCGAAGCGGATAACCATCAGTATTCCTATCAAGATGATGTACACGGCCGCTGCGATCCACGGGCCAATGGAGCCGAACTCTGGAAAAAACTCTACGGCAACCCATCCCCCACCAACGATAAAGGTCCAGCTGCACAGTGCTGTGACCACGCCTGGCCAAACAGTATCGCCCGCGCCTCGAAGTGCACCTGAATAGACTATGCCAAGTGCGTCAACTGTTTGGAACAACGCTACGAGAATTAAAAACTTCGATCCTATCGCAATAATTTCGGCTTTTTGTTCTGGGATCACGTCCGTACCAGACACAAACCATGAAATCATTTCTTCCCTGAACAGTACGAAGAGCGCTGCACAAACAGTCATATAGACCATTGCGATACAAACTCCTACTCTAGCACGAGAAATCGCCACCTCTGGTTTCCCCGCTCCGATGTATTTTCCAACAATTGAATTCACAGCAACATTGAGGCCAATCGCTGGCATAAAACTCAAGTTCAAATACCCAAGAGCGATCCACCCAGCAGTCATGTCGTTTGTACCAAAATGTCCGACAAAAACTGTCATAAAGAGCGCCCAACAGATAATCTCGTTCCCCCACTGTATTGCTCCTGGCCAACCTAGGCGAAACAGTTCTTTGCATGTAGTAAAACAGGGACGCCATGGACGTCTTGTTTGATAGAGCGTGTTAAATTTCGAACTTAAAAACACACCGGCAGGAATTGCCATTTCGACAAACATGCCAACAACCGTACCGTATGCTGCGCCGGTTAATCCTAACGCCGGTGTGTTTGGGATACCAGGAATAAATCCATCCATTCCCTCTTCCCCGAAAATAAATAGATAGTTTGCAACCACATTGATGGTGTTTGCAATGATTGTGGAAACAGTAATTATTTTTGGCATATGCATACCAAAAAAATATTGTGAGAATCCCCTGCCGACCAACAAAAATACACTCCCCAAAATAGTAATCACCGCATAACTCGATTCAAGTTCTATGAGTTTTGTTGCTTCTTCAAGGTGTTCGCCAGAGTGGATAGATTCAAATATCGAGGGAAGAAAAAACGCCCAAGGAACTAGTAAGATGAACCACATTCCCAGCGACATCCACATCGCAGCCCACGGATATTTAGACCCTGCTTCTGGTCTTTTTGCTCCTAGATTTTGGCTTACATACGTATTAACTACCGTTACCACCCCCATCACAGTTGCAATCATTGCAAATGACCACGTTCCAGCGTTTCCTTGAGCGGCAACTTCAAGGGGGCCAACCTTACTCACCATCAATTTGTCCACAAATTGCATGACAGTAAAGCTCACCATTGTCAGAATGGTGGGCCACGCAATTGACCAAACTTCAAGAAATGGGTTTAGTTGTCGGTTTGGTGGTGTTATTTTTTCTTTTGTTGATTCGGTTTCCATCTGCCTCTGTCTACCGTTTCTGTTTCTCCGGAATCTGCGCTCACCACCTGTTTAAGAATCGTTGCTGTTAATCGCGATGGGTTTCCCTGCCACCGAACAATGTTATCGCTGCTTATAACGAGTGCAAGTGGTATTGCTCTGCAGGAGATTGCGTTCTGTGTCGTTTTCTTCGGATCAACCGCAACGCCGTAGTGCATAGGTGTTTTTTCTTGAAATGATGCAACTTTTTGGGCGGTTTCACCAGAAATTCCAACAAACTCTATTGTTCCAGAAAACTCTTCTGCAAGGTCGTTGAGGTGAGGAATGGTTTTTTTACATGGACCACACCACGTTGCCCAAAACTCAATGACTCGAACCTTATTTGTAACATCAACCGGTTCAGAAATCCATTCCGTAACAGAGAGTGTTGGAGCCCGTTTTCCCTGCATATCTGTTGCGCGACCTGGATTGTCGCTAAACGGCGGATATTGGGTTGAAACTTGTACGGGATTACTTTTAGGAACAAACGGTTCGATCTTGTTTGTTGGGTCATACTCTTCCTCTAACAGTGATTCTATGGCCTTGGTAAGCCCGCGAATTCGTAACCCAACGTGGCGAACTGCGCCGTTTCTGTCAACAACGATCGATACAGGATCGTAATGAACACCCAACATATTGCACGTCAATCCGGTTGTGTCAATTGCTGTTTGGGTGCGCAGTTTTCGTTTATTCATAAATTTCTTTGCATCTTTTACTCCGAGTGGGGTGTGAAGCGATACAAGGAAAACCTCGTCTTTTTGATCAAGTTTGTTAATAACTTTTTCAGCTGCAAACGGCGCAACACGTCCTGATGCTGTTTGGTTTGACCACGTTTGGATCACAATCACTTTTCCAAGATGATCAGACCAAACAGGTGGTTCCACATCCTCTGGCAAGACCCACTCTATGTCCTCATGAAATGGTGGGAGCGCAAAGGAAATCATCTCTTCAATTGCCTCTCTGTCAATTGTATCTAGCCTTGGATCTAGCCACTCTTTTGGAGTTGTTGTTGAAACAAAAATAGAAAGTGCGCATGTGACGAGTGGAATCATTGAACTTCTCCTGTTGTACTCAGAACAATGTGTAGATTACCAGTTTGCAATCACCAAAAGAATGTCTTCGACACCAATGTTGAAGTCGGGGACGATATCCTCTGCACAAACTTCATTACATGGCCCCCATGAAGCAACCACAAGTAAAATATCTTCAACATTGACAACACCATCACAATTTACATCGCCAACAATTCCAGATTCGACTGATGTTACAAGTCGGACATCATCAATGTTCCATCCAGAATATCGCCAAGAAGTGTCTGTGGTTCCCATGGTCCAGCGGATCCAAACTTCCGAGGATTCGTCTGCAATCGATGAAATATCATACGTAACAGATTGCCATTGGCTATCTGTAATTTCTGAGGTGTTTGTCCACACGAGTTGCCATGAGTTGATCCCCGATTTAACATGAATAGATGCGTGGTCATACGCGGGTTGTTCGACGTTGAGATATCTTGCAAATTGAAGTTGTGTGTTTTGAGATTCAGATAAATCAAGTGGTCCAACAGTTAGATTTTTTTCTGACAAATTGTTTTCGTAATCACCATTTAGGTTGTATCCATAAACATTTTCGCCTGTAAATCCGCTTGTTGGATCTGCATTTCCATATTGTCCGCCACCTCCAGTGGGCTGCCCCCACGACCACATTCCCTCTGTTGACCAACCGGGGTTTTCGTCCATTGAAAAACTTTCTAGAGTTTGAGCTGGCGCAATTGTTACCACTTCATTTCCCTGTGGATACCGTTGATATTGACCAGTTGTTGTTTCTACGTCGAACCAAAATTCTGTTGACAGACCACAGGGTGAGCCGGGGATCCGCGCCTCAAACAACCCGCCCCCAAGAGCAATAAGTTGTTGTGTTGCCTCCGTTCCTGATTCCCCATACCGAATGTGTACTGTTGCGGTCTCTTCATCAATCGAACCACCAAACGGTGTTTGCATACGTATGAGGAGTTCTTCGCTTTCACCCGGATTTATATTTGTTGGTAGGCCGTTTGGAAATGTTATTGAAATCGGGTTTGAGATAAATCTCAGCATCGCTAGAATTCCCTCAAAATTTTCTTCACATGTAGGAATGATCTCACTTGGTGGTAAATCAAATCCTGGAGAGCCTGTTGGGCGAAGTTCTACTGTATACCCAAACGCGCCTTGGCTTGTTGTCCAATCTTGAAACGTACCGTCAGCGAAATACAACACGTCTCCCGGTGTTCCCACTATGTAGGATTCTCCGTGAACAGAAATAATTGCTTCACGCATCGCGTCGCCGATCGCCTGAATCGTGTCATCGTTCGGATGAGGGGTTGATGTGTATCCCCAAGCCTTTAAGATTAGTTGTGAATAACTGTGAAAATCTATATGTGCTATAAAATTTGGGAGTGAATCAATAAGGGCTCGCATTGCCTGTGTTTCCGGCTCAGAAAACACGCTTGGGCCAACATAGACATCGCTGCATGTAGACGTGCTTGTGCTATCTCCACCATTCCAATCAATATCCCAGTTTCTGTTCAGGTCGACCCCTTCGCAAGACCCACTGTTGTTTCGTCGGTTTTTTCTCCAAAACCTGTCTCCACCAAGTTCATAGGTGTATTCATATCCATCTGGGTTCACGATTGGAACAATGATGAGTTCAGTTGAGTCTAAAAAAGATTGAATCTCCGGATCGTCATACCAACCCTCAATAAGATGTTCTGCGATATAGACTGGCACCATAACCGCCACCCATTCGCGTGCGTGTTGGCAACCATTAAACAAAATTTGATTTCTGTTTGAAGCATCCCCTGGTGCTGTGATCCGTATTCCATAAATAGTTCTGCCCTCGTGTGTTGAACCAACTTCAAACACTGACGCGAGCTCTGGATTTGAGGAGGCGAGTTGTTGGATGTGGGAGTTCACTTCCGGCCACGATTTAAAATCGCTATACCAACTTCCATAATCCGATCTCGATGACCCATTTCGGACTCTTTTCATATCTTCTTCAAATTTAGACAGGTCGCTCAATGTTACTTTTGTTTCAATATGTAAATCATTTGCTTTCTCTACCATTTTTTGAGTCATGAGAAACTGGGTGTTTCCACCATGATCAAAACATGCAAGAGATCTTGCTCCCATAGTTCGCAGGGTCTCTATATCTGCTGGGCAGGTAACCTCCACATCAGTCACCATCCAGCCTTTGTATATAGTTTCTTGAACAGGACTGGTGGTTTGTAAGGAAAGTGCTAGTGTTGCTAAAAGTGTTATATGCATCATGGTCTCCTTATTATGACAATTCGTAAGGGTATTACAAATAGATTCGCTTACTTTTTGACTTTCTCTCAATAATAGCGGTTCGTATCCTCAAAATCCAACAATTCTGTTTGTGGCACTTTGATACAACCTCTTTTTGTCTCTATTTCTAGATGTGTTCTACCTTGAACATTTACAGCACATTTCGGTTGCCTCAAGAGTTGACGAGTTGGGTTCCCTCTGTCAGTATGAACTGAATGATGAAAATGATATTTGGAATGTGTGGTTTCGCCCTGTTGTGTGTAAGTTGTAGTTCGCCGCAACGCGGACCACTTTCGAGCGAAGACCTTGGTTTTGATGTACGTGAGTACACCACTATTTTCAACCCTTCAAGTGGAGAGACGATGGACTGGGCACAAGTACAAGAACTTGTCGCAGAGTCGGATGTCATCCTACTTGGTGAATTGCACGACCACGCTGTTGGGCATGCTGTGCAGTTGGCAATTACTGAAGAAGTATTAGAACAGTGGCCCAATAGTATTGTTGCCCTAGAAATGTTAGAACGTGATGAGCAGATACTCGTTGATGATTATATGGAAGACTTTATCGATGCAGAAACTTTTGCAAAACTCACACACTCGAGTTCTTGGTCTGGCCTTGGCAGTTGGGATGCTTGGTACCAACCTGTGATTGACGCAGCCAAAAATTCTGGCGGAGGTGTGGTTGCGGCAAACGCGCCACGTCGATATGTGCGAGCTGCAAGAATCGAAGGATTTGAAAAATTAGACGAGTTGCCAAGTGAAAGAAGTGGATTTGTTACTTATCCCGATGAACTATCAACTGGCAAATATAGGCAGCGTTTTTGGGAGCTATCTAGGCAAATGCGTAATGAAGATGTGGAGGATATCGAGATTGACGTCTCTACAATTGACCCCGACGATCCCCTCCTACCTGTTTTTCGAGGTCAACAAACATGGGATGCAACAATGGCCGAATCGATTGCCCTTCAACAGCCTTCGCGGGAAAAAAAGGTGCTCTTGTTGGTAGGGCATTTTCATATTGATTATGACGGGGGTACTGTTCAAGAACTGAGGAAGCGTTTGCCAAACGCAAACATATTGACTATCTCGATTCAAAAAGTTGTACCAGAAGAAGATTGGAGTGGAACTCCAAAAATTTCTGACATCTTGATTGTTGGTGAAGACCCGTCCTATTAAGTAAAGGCGGCGCGCTGCAATCGATCGTGGATAGCGTCCCACTCTGAAGAAGTTGGTGGTAACTCAACATAAATTTTTTCTGGGTTCAACGAATCAAGTTTTCTCATTGATGCATAGAGTTTTTTTGCGTATTCAACAGGGTTACACGGCAAGATTATTGAACAGAGTGAATCTATTTTGGGGTTGTGAATCATGATGTGTGCTGATTTTTTTGAGGACGTAGTGTGTAGGTCTTTTTCTTGAACTAGCAGTAACGGTGTTTTTGTGGCGTAATGTTTACTCGACGTTCCTGGCGAGTCAGTTTGTTTACACGCTCGTGTGTATGTCACGTTTGGAACGATGCCCCTAATTTGTTCTATGGGTATCGACCCCAACCGTACAATTTTTGGTTCTCCTAGTAGCGACAAAACTGTAGATTCGATTCCTCCACTACTTGTACCCCCATCTAGAATAAACAATGTGTCTCCAAAATCATCTAGAACATGTTGGGCTGTTGTTGGTGAAACGTACCCAGAAATGTTTGCTGATGGTGCAGAGATTGAACCATCAAAAGTTTGAAGTAATTGTTGTGCAACAGGGTGATCTGGAGAACGAACAGCAATGGTTTCTCCACCACCACACGCTTCTTTTGGAACACGTTTATGTTTGTTTAAAATTAACGTCAGTGGACCTGGCCAAAACTGTTTCGCAAGATCGTCACACTGGCTGTCCCACCCCGTTGTAATTTTTTTTGCTTGACTAGAGTTTGAAACATGTGCTATGAGTGGGTTGTTGGTGGGTCTTTTTTTTGTTGTATAGGCTAACGACACCGCCTCGGTATTCAATGTGTTACATCCAAGTCCATACACCGTTTCTGTTGGGAATGCGATAACACCCCCTTGTTTTAAGAACATTGTGGCTTTTGAAATGTTCTCTTTGGTAGCCTGAACAATTGGCATAGGTACTACTCTGCTAACATTGCATCATCAATGGAGATTTGGTGCATTTCGAGGGTTGTTCCCGACGCCAAATACAGGGCTGCCAATGAGATGTTGAAATTAACTGTTGCGGTAAATTCAGCGATCCTAGCATTCGCTAATCCCGATTGAGTTTGTAATTTGAGATTTAAAAATGTTGGAGTTAAACCACTAAGGGTTTCTTCTTCAACGAGAAGGGCTCGTAGGTTTTCGGCTTGCGCGATTCTGTATGATGTATTGGCAGAAATCAATTCTGCATTCGTGGCGACGTTTCTCATCGCATCCTTTACTTCTGCTATTGCCCGTTGCAGCCCCTTGTTATATGAAGTTATCGCTGCGATCCGTGATAGTCGAGAAGAAGTGTAGTTCGCATCTGCCATTCTGTTCCCAACTGGTTGTTCAAAGGAAAGCCCAACAAGATGATTAAGGTAGTCGCCGTCAAACACTTCAGAATATGCGTTTCCTACCCCAGAATCCAGCCCATATGAAGAGAGTTGCGCTTGGAGATCGAGTTGGGGAAGCGTTTCGTTTTTTGCAACTCTGACCTTAATGATTTGATCGTCGACTGACAATTTGAGCACTTGTAAATCGGGTCGATTTTGCACTGCTGAGATAATTGTTTCTCTTAGAGATAGTAAAACATCTGCTACCTCTATTGTTCCTGTGGGTCGGATCACTACCGTTGATTCTATTGGTAGTTCTGGACTGTTTATCAATATTTTTAATGCGTCAGATGCGTTTTGAACTACTGCTTGTTGAGATATGACATCAGCCGCCCGCTGTTTTACTGTCGCAACAGCTTGGGCATAATCAGCTTCACTTGTGTCGTATGCCCTTCGTAATTCTAAAATTTCTACAACTGATTCCCCTTGTTCTAACAACCATTCTTGTACTTGGAGTGTTCGCCATTGCAGGGCAAGTTGAAGATATGCCGTTTCAGTATTTGTGATTGTTTCGTGCAGGGATTGCCTAAACTCTTGAATTGCTTTGTCACTTGCATTCTTTGCCAACTGGACTTCTGAGGTAACCACCTTTTCACCAAAACCTCGAAGGAGGGGTTGTCTAAAATCGATTGAGCCCACTGTTTCCCAACTTGGATCTGGTGTGACGTTTACACCTGTTGTTTTTGTGTGTGTTCCTGTAACGTCTGTGGAAAATGTGAGTAGGCCTCCGGTCGTTAACTTTTTAGCAAGCGACGCTTCGTACGCTTGAACACTGCTTTTTACTTCAGTGACGCCTGTTGGTATTCCTCCTACGACTGTTTGTTGTTGTGGAAGTTGTACACCCCGTTGTGTAGCGCTCGCTGCAAACAGGTAATCAAACACTGCTTCTGCTTGTATTTCTGCTTGTTTTGAAATCGCTGGTTCAAGTTTTGCAAGCTCGAGATCTAGGTTGTTCGCGATTGCAGATTGCACCGCTTCTTCGACAGTTATGGTAGTAGTGCCTAGTGGTTCATTATTCAGGGACGTGGTAATTTCTGATGGCCAAGAGAGATCTTTTGTGATTGGGGTGATTGTGTTTAACTCACCCATCCTCGAAACAAGCGGTTCTTCAATGTCGTCTGGAACCGCTTGGATTGAGACCGAAAGACCCTCTTCCACAGAAACCTCATCGTTGAGCAGGTGGGTAATGTTTCCAATTTGCCCTTCGTGAATGTGTGAATCTAGGGGAGATTGACAACCTATCAATACATACCCCGTGATACTCACTAGGGTTCCTTTTACGGCGTTGTGTATGAGCGACCTGCCATTTTGTGTGTTTTGCATGCGCATAGAATACCAATCTTCTGATTATCGACATGTTTTCGCTTGCGAGAGCAGCCCCTTGTCGATATTCTCACATAAAATTACTGAGAATCATTACCCCCAAGCATGGATGTCGAGGAGGCGAAACATGACAAATCAACACATTCTCTGGAAAACAGCAGCAGTAGTAACTACTACAGTTTCGGTTGCCATACACGCCCAAGAGCAAGAGACGACAGACAACTCTTGGATTGGTGCAATCACTTCTGATGGTGTTGCCGTTCGGTGTGGAGCGAATGAAAGTTATTACCCAATCACCCACCTCACTACTGGTGACACTGTCACTGTTGTTGGAAAAAGGCAGGACTGGTACCAAGTGAACACTGGTGGATCTTCTTTTAACTCTGTTGTGGGGTACATTAAGTATCCAGAAAAAGACTCTTCTGTATTTGTTGTCGAAGGCGAGACAGGAACCGCTGGTGGTGACATAGAGATTATCGCAAAGAACGTTGAATCTGATGAAATGTATCGTTCGTGGCGGCCCGTGTATCGAATGCAAGATGGTGAAACCGTTCGCATTATTCAAACAGAAGCAATGGCGCCTGGAACACTCCACCGCGAAGCATATATTGTCCACACTGTTTCCTTGCCACCAAACGCCACTGCTTGGATCAATGTTTCAAACATTACTAAAACAACACCGAACGAAGAGTTAATCGAAGATGTTGAATTGGGTGAAAACATTGATACAGAAGCGGGTTCAGAGCAGTTGGACGAGGGG
>JASMLY010000021.1 GCA_030748455.1 Phycisphaerales bacterium
AAACAGTTTCAGATGTCACAGGACAAGTCATTCTTCGAGGTCCAGATATTCCCGTCGAAGTGTTGGGCTATATGTCTGGTACGGTCACAGAGGTTACACCTGAGGTTGGATGTACAGTGGAGAATGATGCTGCGTTCATCCAAGGTATTTTTGGGATTGGTGGTGAAACATGCGGCACCATTACAATGGCCGTTGATTCCCCTGATCAAATATTGACTGGTGCAAACCTTTCTGAAGAAATGCGGGGATGTGTTGTGATCGGTGGCGCTCGGATGACGGACGAGGCGATCGAAACAGCGCGAAAGTACGGCGTCGCAGCACTTGTTGGGGGCGGAATGGACGACCAAGATCTCAGAGATTTCTTAGGGTACGACCTTGGGGTTGCGATTACAGGTAGTGAGAAAAAGGGCATAACTGTAGTAGTGACAGAGGGTTTTGGCGATATCGCAATGGCAAACAGAACGTTCGAATTGCTCAAATCCTTCGAAGGTCACGAAGCCTCCATCAACGGCGCAACTCAAATTCGCGCTGGGGTGATGCGACCAGAAATCATTATTCCACTTGATGCCGGAAGCGCGGATGAAGAGCCTGAACACAGCGGAGGTTTTCTTGAACTTGGAAAGCCCTTGCGTATCATTCGTGACCCATACTTCGGTATGATTGGCACAGTGAAGGCATTACCACCAGATCCACATGTGCTTGGGTCGGGCTCCAAGGCTCGTGTTCTTGAAGTAGAACTTGCAACTGGTGAAGCCGTGATTGTCCCAAGAGCAAATGTAGAACTTATTGAGGCTTGATACAAACTATGAAATTACACACGATTCCGCTACTTGCCATCGCAACAATGACTTTGGCAAGTTCTGCGTTTGCAAAGGGTGACGCTCCTGCACCACCAAGCAATGTTGTTGCTATTGATGTTCCAGATGATGCAGGAGAAGCGATTGCCGTTTCTTGGGCACTTTCACCTAACGATATTTTTGGAACACTCGAGACCGATACTCAAGAACCCAACCCCGATTTAGTTGTTTCGGTTTACAGCATTGAGCGAAGAACAGATGCTGCAAAGGGTGGCATGGCAATCAGCGAAGAGGATCAAAGCTGGCGTCAGATCTCCGAATCAGCCGCTGGCGAAGTGTCATTTACTGATCGCAAAGTTCAACGAGGTTGGACATATTCCTACAGAGTTTCTGCAGTTGACATTCAAGGCGAAGCGTCAACATGGGCGGATTGCCGCGAGGCCGTTGTCCCTGTTATGCAAGCATTTAACATGTCAAAGGCATGGCTCGCAATTTTCATGTTGATGTTCGGCGGGTTGATTGCGTACTTTATTAATGTTGCACGGTCGGGCAAAAAACTCTGGGTTCGTCCAATTGCAGGGCTTGCAGCGATTGACGAAGCAGTTGGCAGAGCAACTGAAATGGGTCGACCCGTTTTGTTTGTAACAGGTATTCAAGACATCAATGAAATCCAGACACTCGCAGGTTTGACTGTACTTTCTCGCGTTGCAAAAACAGCCGCAGAATACGGTGCACAAATCGAAGTGCCAACGTGTCGATCACTCGTGATGGCTGCTGCCCGCGAAACTGTAGAAGCAGCATATCTTGCAGCAGGTAGACCTGATTCCTATCAACCCGATCGGATTCACTACCTCACTGATGAACAATTCGCATTCGTTGCTGGTGTGACGGGATACATGGTTCGCGAAGAACCAGCAGCATGTGTCTACATGGGTGGCTTCTACGCTGAATCACTCATTCTTGCTGAAACGGGCAACCACATCGGCGCGATTCAAGTGGCGGGTACCGCGATGCCAAGCCAGTTGCCGTTCTTCGTTGCATCCTGCGATTACACGCTCATTGGTGAAGAATTCTTCGCCGCATCTGCGTATCTATCTGATGACCCATTGCAAATTGGTTCACTCAAAGGTCAAGATTACGGAAAGTTTGTCAGCGTCGTGATTTTAGTCCTTGGTATTTGTTTTGCAACATTTGCATCACTCAGTAGGAGTGATGACAATGTTTGGGGAAGTGCAAGGAATTTTATTACTGACAACATGTTAGGTGACGCGGGGCTTTATCCCTCAGCTGATGGAAATACAGACGTAGAAGGAGACGACTCGTGAAAAGACTTGTCCCACTCATCATTGCAATTACTGCGGGCTTTGTGCTTCTGATTGCAAACTTTATTCCGTATGCCGAAGGCTGGGGATTGACCGCTCAAGAATGGTTTAACATTCTAGCTGTTGGTGCGATGGTTCTCGGCGGCGGAAACTTGATTAAACTTCAACTGATGAAAATTTCTTCGAAGAAAGCCGGGTGGGGGTACGCAGCCGTCACTGTTGTGTGCTTTTTCGGAGCAATCATCATTGGCATGGGTAAGTTTGGTGTGCATCCAAACGAGCTGTATCCAAACTATGCGTGGTCTGGCTATTACCTGGAAGAAGGGTCGGGCATGTGGTGGATTTACCAGCACATGGTCGTACCTCTAACATCAACCATGTTCGCGATGTTGGCGTTCTATGTTGCAACTGCAGCGTTCCGTGCCTTCCGTGCGAAGAACACGGAAGCAACATTGTTGCTTGTTACCGCTGGCGTTGTGTTACTCGGTCGTACGTATGCAGGTGTATGGCTTTTTGGCTGGTTGCCAGACAGTCTTCTATGGTTGCGGTTTGATAACCTTACTGTTTGGATCATGGATATTCCAAACACTGCAGGCACACGTGCCATTACCATCGGTATCGCACTTGGTGTTGTCGCAACTTCATTACGAATTCTTCTCGGCGTTGACCGTTCATATTTGGGGCAGGATTGATCAATGTATAACACACTAAAAAATCTTGATCGTCGTTGGGTCTTCCTGTCAATGTTCTTGGCAGTTTCGATTCCAATTCTTGCAAAAACCGTTTTTCCAGAAGTTGTTTCAAAACAAGCAAAGATGGTTTTCGATGCGATTGAAGACCTTCCAGACGGATCAAACATTTTGCTTTCGTATGACTTTGACCCAGCGTCGCAGGGTGAATTGTTGCCAATGGCACAAGCGTTTACACGCCACTGTTCAGCAAAAGGTCACAAACAATATTACATGGCACTCTGGCCACTTGGTTCGCCAATGGTTGACTTAAGTATTGATACGATTAAGTCAGAATATTCCGACATGGTCTATGGCGAAGATTATGTCAAGTTTGATTACAAAGCTGGCGGCGAAGCAGTCATCCGGATGATCACGCAAGACCTTCGCGGCATGTTTCCACTTGATGCCAAAGGGGTGCCACTTGACGACATTCCAATGACAAAAAACATCAAGAACATCCAAGATATGGATTTAATTATCAACGTAAGTGCTGGTGACCCCGGCACAAAACAGTGGGTGCAGTTCGCTGCAACACCTTTTGGAATTACAACAGTTTCAGGCTGTACGGGTGTTCAAGCTCCCCAAATGTATCCTTACATTCCTGAACAACTCGCAGGTGTGCTTGGTGCGATTAAAGCTGCAGCAGAATATGAAGCAGCGATTGACGAAGTGTATCCTTCCATTGCATCGAATAAGAAAGCACAAGAAGCAAAACGCCGAATGGGACCTCAGCTTGTCGCGCATAGCCTTATGATCGTGTTGATCATCATAGGGAACTGGATCTTCTTTGTAGGGCGAAAGCGGGGGGAGGCGTAACATGAGTGAAGTAAAACAACAATCAAACGGTCTTATTTGGGCGATCGTGTTCATTGTCGGTGCCATTATGTTGGTCTGGAGTTTGTCAACGTCCCGTACTGGGCAAGTGTGGGTAACCCCAACGCAACATGCTTTTGCACAAGATGCAGATGGTGCGTGGGTGGAAACCGATGCTGCATCGGCAACGTCAAATGATATCGCGTGGACAACCTATGCAGCAGTTCCTGACAACGAGTTAACCCAAGAGATGATCACCAGTGGCTCAGCGACATTAAGTTGGCCTCGAACGATCGGGTTGTGGCTCTCGGCGATTTTTACCCTCTGTATTATGTCGTTCCTCGTGGGTGATAATCCCGCATATAAATTTGCAGAGGCAATGGTCGTTGGGACATCGGCAGGGTACGTGATGGTGATTGGTCTGTGGGATGTCTTTGTACCGAACTTACTCGGTAAGCTCGCGCCTGCAATGGTGCAAGGTTGGGCGTTGCCGGGTATGGACATATCTGCAGGGACACAACTCCTCTACATCATTCCGGCGATTCTCATTGTGATGTTGTTAATGCAATTGATGCCTACAGGAGGATGGATGAGCCGCTGGCCAATCGCGTTCTTTATCGGCATCACCGCTGGATATCGAATGATTGGGTATGTCGAAGCTGATCTTGTTGCACAAATCAAAGCGGCAATCGTTCCTCTGTACCAAGTTGGTGCAGATGGCACAATCGCTGTTTGGGACACGATGAACGCGTGCATTTTGACGATCGCAACATTGTCTGCCATGATCTACTTCTTCTTTTCTATCGAACATAAGGGGTTCGTTGGAAAGACCGCTCGTGTAGGTATTTGGTTCCTTATGATTACATTCGGTGCTTCCTTTGGGTACACCGTGATGGGTCGTATTGCACTCCTCGCCCAGCGACTCGAGTTCCTCTTCGGTGATTGGCTGCATTTGATCTAGTACACGAACTGAGGGTGCGTTTATTTGGTTTTTTGGGCAGAATGAGCAGAAAACTCACCGAAGGTGAGTTTTCTGCTAGAATACGCGGTCATAGAATTCAGAAAAGGTACACAGATATGCTCCCAAAACTACGAACATCCCCAGCACGAAAGCGAAAACGACGCTCGCATCACGCGCTCAACCGCGAGAATCTTGCTCTATGTCCTAATTGTGGTAGCAATCGCCAGCCACACCGATCATGTCCGAGTTGTGGCTACGTCCGCCCTGGACTTCAAGTGAAGGCTTCGGGCAACGCCTAAATCAAGATGAGAATAGGCATCGACGTGATGGGGGGCGATCACGCACCCCACCCTATCCTTGAAGGTGCGCTAGCGGCTATTGAACACCTTCATGATGAAGATGTGGTTGTGCTCTTTGGTGATGCTCCAACCATCGAGCAAGGCGTTTCAAAATCGGGAGTCGATCCTTCCCGCGTTGAAATTATCGGTACGACCCAAGAGGTCACGATGGACGAAAGCCCAGTCGATGCAGTTCGCCAAAAACAAGACAGTTCACTCGTACGGCTTTGTAAAGCTGGGAGTAAAAAAGAAGAAAACCCAGTTGATGCAGTGATTTCCGCAGGGAATACTGGTGCGTTTGTCGCAGCAAGTCAAATGTATTTGCGGCGGTTACCAAATGTCCACCGCCCTGGAATTGCTGCTGCCGTCCCGACATTTGCAGGAACAGTTGCTTTTATTGATGTGGGCGCAAACATTGAACCCAAGCCAGTCCATCTTGCACAATATGGTGCGATGGGCAAAGTGTACGCAGAACGTATTCTTGGCATACAAAACCCTCGCGTTGCACTGATGAACGTTGGCGGAGAAGAACAAAAGGGTACTGATGATCTCAAGGGGGCTCGAGACATGCTTCGAGACGCTGAGGACATCAACTTCATAGGCTATATTGAAGGTCGAACGCTTTTTGATGGTGGCGCGGATGTTGTGATTACAGATGGCATCGTTGGGAATGTGTCCATCAAACTCGCTGAAGGGCTCGCAACTGGCTTAATCACCAAACTCGCGAGTGAAATTATGAAAGCGGATCCAAAACTTGCCGAAGCATTCAAACCTATCATCAAAAAATTCTATGCAGATTACGATTACCACGAATATGGGGGCGCCCCATTATTGGGTGTGAACGGTATTTCAATGATTACCCACGGCAGCGCGGAAGCTCGAACGATCGAAAATGCTGTGCTCCGAACACGCCAATTCGTTGATTTTGAAGTCAATGCGCACATTATTGAACAACTCGCCGCCATCGAGGAACGAATCACCATAGCATGACCAGCATGAAACCTTGTGGCGTGAAAATTTTAGGTACTGGGTCCGCTGTCCCCGAAGCTATTCTAGATAATGAAGAACTTGCCAGAGAGCACAATGTCGATCCGCAATGGATTGAGCAACGAACAGGCATCCTAGAGCGGCGGATCTGTCGAGAAGATGAAGGCGCATTTGAATTGCAGTGCAAAGCACTTAAAGGCGCATTGGAAGACGCAAGGCTGCAGGGATCTGACCTATCTCTGATTATCTGCGCATCGGTGACATCGGAAATGACTTGCCCTTCAAACGCATGCCGACTTGCAGCAGAAGTTGATGCAAAACCCGCTGGCGCGTTCGACCTTGTTGCAGCGTGTTGTGGATATGTCTACGCCATGAATATTGCGGACTGTTTGATTCGCAGTGGGCAATACCAAACAATTGCAGTTGTTGGTTGCGATGCGATGAGCAAACTCACCGATCGTCGTGATCGAGGCACATCTATTTTGTTTGGAGATGCTGCGGGTGCTGCAATTCTTACGCGGGACGATGACCCAACACGGGGTTGTTTTTATCAAAAGATGAATGCAGACGGTGAACCTTGGCGAGCCTTATACATACCAACAGATGAAGCACATGTGGTACAAGACGATTCTGTCACGACAGAACTAGGAAAGCTACGCATGCATGGCAAAGAAGTGTACAAGTTTGCTGTTTCAACATTCACACGAATTACAGAAGAATTGTTACGTGAAACCGGACTAACGCCAGCAGATGTGACACAGTTTATCTGCCACCAATCCAACATGCGGATTATTGAATCCGCTCAGGAAAAACTCGGTCTTCCCGATGACAAAGTCTATAAAAACATTCGTCATTTTGGAAATAGTTCGAGTGGTTCTGCAGCGTTGTGTTTCGATCAACTGTGGAAAGCCGAGAAAATGAAGTATGGTGATACCATTGTGATGCTCGCATTCGGCGGTGGGCTTACATGGTCGAGCAGCGCATGGAGGCTCTAAGAAATGTCTGAACAAGTTATTTTGCTTTGTCCAGGGCAAGGAGCTCAAAAAGTAGGAATGGGTAAGGGTTGGTACGACGCATCCCGTTCTGCAAAAGCAATTTTCGATGAAGCAGACGAGATCCTCGGTGATAGATTTGGTCGTCCACTCTCTGAAATTTGTTTTTTTGATCCAGATGGGATCATCAATCAAACGAACATTTCACAACCTGCAATTTACACAACTTCTATCGCAAGTTGGCATGGGATACTTGAACAGGGGTGTGCCTACGAACCAATCGCAGTTGCCGGGTTGTCGCTCGGGGAATATTCGGCATTGCATCTGGGTGGGGCTTTTACCTTCTCGGAGGGACTACAGCTTGTTGCAAAACGCGGGCAACTCATGCAAGACGCTGCTGAAGCGGAATCTTCGACGATGATTGCTGTCATGGGTGAGGATGCAGACATACTTGCATTGTGTGATGAAGCACGCGGAGATGACGTTCTTGTTCCCGCAAATTTTAACGCTCCTGGTCAAATTGTATTAAGTGGTTCCGTTGCGGCGTGTGATCGAGTATCCAATCTAGCAAGTGAACGAGGCGTACGTGCAACGCCCCTGTCGGTGGCTGGTGCATTTCACTCTCCGTTTATGGAATCAGCTGCTGTAGGGATGCGAGAAGCACTTGCAGCTTCCAATTTCAGCGACCTTACATTTGAAGTTTGGTCTAATGTGACAGCAGAGAGGCATAAAAACGAGGATATTACTGAACGATTGGTTCAACAAATTACAGGCTCTGTTCGGTGGGCACAACAATGCACAACTATGGCTACCATGTATGATGGAGCTTGGCATGAACTTGGACCTGGAAGTGTTCTCCGTGGTCTCATGCGACGAATTGATAGACAAGTGAAGGTGCAAAGCCATGATGAACCATAAAACTTTAGTTGCTTTAGTAACTCTTTTTCTTACAGTTTTTCTTGTTGCCGGATGTGGTGGTGAAGAAGAAGTTGTTGAAAAGAAACCCGTAGTACGTGCGCAGCCAAAAGCTCCGCCAGCACCACCGAAGAAAACCCTTGCTGACATTCAAAAAGAGATTGGTGCAGATTCGAGAATTTTCTGGACAGATGAAGAAAACTCCGAGTCAAACATTGAACGTGAAGCGATTTTTCGATTTTTCACAGCCTTTTTGAAAAATGATCATGCAACGTTGCGACCTATGCTCTCTTTAAGTGATCAACTCGAGTTAGGAACGCTTGCCGAGTCAGTGGATCTTGGAAAAATAGTCGACAGTGTGACTCGTGTGGATATTCAAACTGGTTCCGATCTTGCTTCGGGTAATTCATGTGTCATTGCAGTGTTTGAAGTTGGTATGCAATACCAGCCACAAGTTTGGTCATTTGAAGAATCAGATGGTGCTATTGTTTTTACATCTCTCGAATCACCTCCAGGTGTCATGGAGCAACTCAGTGGCGATTGGGTTACAACGTACTTTAAAAAAAGAACAGAGTTACTTGCCAAATCCACAGAAGATGACCAGGGCAGTTCCTTTCAACTCGCAGGTGAAGATACAACCTCATCCCATGGATCAGACCCAGGTGGCCCGCCTAACATACCAGGCAATCCCGGCTCGCCCGATAGCCCCGGCAGCCCTACAAGGAAACCTGGACCACCAAAAATGCCCGGAACCTCAACAAAATAAATCAACACGCAACTGTGAAGAATGGATGAAACATGTCGACTGACACAACAGCACAACGCGTTGCAATCGTGACTGGTGCAAGCCGAGGAATAGGAAAATCGATTGCTTGTACACTTGCAGGTGAGGGGTACCTTGTCGCACTCGTTGCACGTGATGAAGAAAAACTTTCAGCTGTAAAACATGAGATAACAGAAGCGGGTGGATCTGCGACGTTCCACGTCTGTGACTTAGCAGTACGTGGTGAGTTCTCTGCATTGATTGAACAAATTTTTGCAGATCAAGGCCGGATAGATGTCCTTGTGAACAACGCAGGAATGACTCGCGATGGTTTGTTGTTGCGAATGACAGATGAAGATTTCGACGCAGTAATCAATGTAAATCTTCGAAGTGTATTTGAAGGGTGCCGCGCTGCTGCTCGCCCAATGATGCGAGGGCGTTTTGGGCGGATCATTACGATTACTTCCGTGACAGGTATCAGCGGAAATGCAGGACAAGCAAATTATGCTGCTGCAAAGGCTGGGCTTGTAGGATTAACGAAAACGCTTGCAAAAGAATTCGGATCAAAGGGAATAACTGCAAACGCCATTGCCCCAGGATTTATTGAAACGGATATGACGGCCGTCTTAGGTGAAGACCTCCGCAAAGGTGTTGAGAAAACAGTACCCCTGAGACGGTACGGTCAGCCTGAAGAAATCGCTGCGGCAGTCTCATTTTTAGCCTCAGAAGGAGCGGGGTATATCACAGGACAGGTGCTCGTGGTCGATGGAGGTCTGACCTGCTAATTTTCTGTTTTGGCGGCAGTCCCGCCGTTTCTATATTCGATATAATTCGCACTCCCAAGCAATGAAGCGAGGGATTCAAGGAGAACATACTCATGACAATGACAAAATCAGAGGTTGAAGCAAAAGTCTTCGACATCGTCTCAACCCAACTTGGTGTTGATAAATCAGAAGTGACGCTCGAATCAAGTTTTGCGAACGATCTCAACGCAGATAGCCTTGATACGGTTGAACTTGTGATGGAACTTGAAGATGCTTTTGAAACTTCAATTCCTGACGATGAGGCGGAAAAAATCCAAACCGTTGGCAGTGCAGTTGACTTCATCGTGACTGCGACTGAAGCAGAATAAGTTCGCGCACCCGTGACAGATCTGTCAAACCGGAGAGTTGTGGTAACTGGTCTTGGAGCATTGTCCGATTTAGGACATACTGCAGAAGAGACATGGTCGGGATTGCTGTCGGGCAAATCAGGTATCGGCCCGATTACTGCATTTGATCAAGATGAACAATGGGGTACTACGATTGCAGGGGAGATTCAGGAATGGGACCCCGCGGATCATCTTGATCGCTCTGAGATAAAAAGACTTGATCGTTTTTCACAGCTAGGTATTTGTGCTGCACGAGAGGCCATGGCACATTGTGGACTTGACTCGGAGCAGGGTGATCCCTACCGTCGGGGTGTTTCGATCGGCTCAGGCGTTGGTGGCATTGCGACCATCGAACAGTTTGCGGGTGTCCTTCGTGATCGAGGTCCCAAGAGAATGAGCCCATTTACAGTGCCGCGTCTCATGGTAAACGCATGTGCAGGAAACGTATCGATCGAGTTTAATCTTCGGGGTGTGAACTCGGCAGTTGCTACCGCTTGTGCAACAGGTGGTCATGCGATCGCAGAGGCATATACATTTATCTCTACAGGTCGTGCAGATTTTGTTCTTGCAGGTGGTGCTGAAGCAGCCGTCACACCTGTGTGTGTCTCATCATTTTCTGCGATGAAGGCATTGTCTACTCGTAATGATGAACCCACGAAGGCTTCAAGACCATTTGATAAAGATCGCGATGGTTTTGTACTCGCAGAGGGTGCTGCAATTCTTGCACTTGAAGAATATGAACATGCTACATCACGTTCGGCGAACATTCTTGCTGAAATCGTTGGCTTCGGGATCACTGGGGATGCTGGGCACATTGCCGCGCCAGATGCCCATGGCACAGGAGCACACGCAGCGATGCGTACAGCGATAGAAAATGCTGGTATTGATTCTTCAGCAATTGGTTACATCAATGCACACGGCACATCGACACCACTTGGGGATGCGGCCGAAGTCGCTGCAGTCAAATCACTCTTTGGGGAACACGCATACAAGCTTGCTGTGAGTTCAACAAAATCTTGTACCGGTCATATGCTCGGAGCAGCAGGTGGGTTAGAGTCAATTGCAGTAATCAAGGCGCTTCATCATGGTGTGCTTCCTCCAACGATCAATCTCGAACAACCAGATGAAGGTTTCGACTTAGATTTCGTCGCGAATGAACCTCAAGAACGACCAATTGAGTACGCATTAAATAATACTTTTGGATTTGGCGGACATAATGTCTCGCTCGCATTTAAAAAAATATAGGTCACACTTTTGTTCCACAGTTTTTTAAGTGTGCAATGCTTCGATCACACAAACTTAAAACGGAAATGTCATGCCTGCCCAAAGCATAAGGCTGTCTCTTCCGGGATTCGTTCGATGGGTGTTGGCGTTAGAAATATGATGCCAGCGTAATCCAATGAGCCATCTCGAGGAATCTCCTGCATCGAATGAAAAGCCAAGACCTGCTTGTGGTGTAAAGTTGAAGTCGGAGCCATCGATTGGAACGTTATCTCGGGTAAAAAGTACGCCTGCTCCCCCCTCGATGAAGAATGACCAATCTTCTTCTGCAATAGCATGCCATCGCAACTGAAGCGTAAAGTTAAACCCATCTGTGTCACCACCTGTTTGGGTGAAATCAACTACATTGAAACCCAGATCGAGGCTCAGTTCATCTGCAATGAAGTAATCGAATTCGACACCTAAGAGCGTGAGATCGTTCTCGTCATCTTTCACATCTTCTGCATACCCGCCATGAATTCCCCACCGCCAAGTTCCTTCGCTACCCCAAGCTTGAGAACTTGTTGTGGTCTCTTGTGCTGTATCTGTTGTGCCTTCAGTTGGTTGCGAAACGTTGATTGAATGAAGCAATGTGGGTTGAAGCTCGATGTGTTGGAGTTCTACGTCTGCAACAAATGTGGTGACCATCTGCAGGGTGAGAAGTGGGAGCGTCAATGACATCGTGGTAGTTCCTCAGTTCGCTGCCTCGGCAGTTCCTGTAAATCCTCCTAAGGTGGGAGGATGCAAAAAAGTGATCCCAAGGGGATTCGAACCCCTGTTCCCAGGATGAAAACCTGGTGTCCTGACCTGACTAGACGATGGGACCTTGTGGCGAAGAATCATACATTAGCCACGCAATTGTTGCTGCGTGTATCCTGCACTAATTATGGCTCAGATACAGTTTTTTTTACTTTTTTGCCTGATTGGAGGCCATTTTCCACCTTTGGACGGTGCGGATCAGGAAAGACTTTCATGTACTGTCGATGGGCGAGACTCCTTAGATGAGGGGTTCGCTGCCTTAGTAGAGAATTGCAGGGGATGGGAGCAATCGAATACGAATGTGTTTGATGACATTGCTCTAGAGAAGTTGATTGCGAACCCTACACTGCATAGGGGCGTTGAAACTTCAGTTTCGGGAATCGTAGAACAACGTTCAACGCTACCACCTCCTTGGGACTCTGTAGAAGAGTGGTTTGTTCGAGATTTTACGGGTGTCCCGCTCGTTTTGTTTGTTGTCGGCGAGACGCAGTTTGATTCCAAGATTCAAATGAAGGCGAGAGCTCGATTTTATAAAACCATGCAGCTTACAGGTCGTGATGGAAAAACTAGAACATTCGCAGCATTTGTGACATCGATAGAAGCAGTGAAGAGCATCGCATTTGAGCGAACGTTTTTCACACCACTCGTGTTTGTTCCAGTCGTTTGTGTCGGTGGTGTGGTCGTTTTTCTTCTGAACCGTACGAAATCAAAACGACCTACAAGGGTTCGCACAATTCAGCTCCATGCCAATGAAGTTATTCTTGCTGCAGAAGAGGCAGCAACTGATTTACCAGACGATCCAGCAGAAGCCTTAGCCCTCATGCATGAAAGTGCCGAAGAAGTACTATGAATTCCGTTCAAATACCATTAGCCGAACGTTCGTATGAGATGCATATTGGTTGTGGTTTGATGGATCAACTACAACAGCGTGTTGCAGAAATCACTTCAACGCAACGTGCGATGTATGTCGTTGATACAAATGTTGTTGATCAGATACAAAAATTCATCGAAGTGGATGATGAGACCTGCTCAATGATGACATTGTTTGCATCAGAATCGAACAAGACAATGGAATCGGTAGAGCGAATATGGTCAGCAATGCTCGATGCTGGGTATGATCGATCAACACCCATCGTTGCAATTGGGGGCGGCATTGTTGGGGATGTGGCGGGTTTTGCTGCTGCATCGTACATGCGAGGCGTACCACTGATTCAGGTGCCAACAACCCTACTTGCAATGGTCGACGCTTCAATTGGTGGAAAAACTGGCGTGAACTTGAAACGCACGAGAAGCGATGGATCCGAGGTATTGGGGAAAAATTTAGCTGGTGCATTTTGGCAACCTCGCGCAGTTTTCGCGGATGTTGCAACATTGGATACGCTAGACAAAAGACAGCTCAGGTGTGGTCTTGCAGAATGTGTGAAGCACGCGATGCTTGGGAATTGTGCGTTGCTTTCTTTTCTTGAAGAACACGCTAGGGCAATTCTAGACTGTGACCAACGTGTGTTGCATGAACTGGTGTTTCTGAGCGCTTCGATCAAAGCGGAAGTTGTCGCAGCAGATGAACGTGAGGGAAGTGTACGAGCGTTCCTTAATTTGGGACATACATTTGCGCATGCGCTAGAACCGATGCCAGAACTAGAGTTGCTGCATGGTGAAGCTGTGTCGATTGGTCTCGTTGCGGCATCGCGCTGTGCAGAAACTCTTGGGATGGTGACAAAAGATTATGTTGAGAAAACGACAGAAATCTTGGGTTCTCTTGGATTACCTACCAAACTCAAGGGTGGAGTTCGGGTTTCAGATCTGCTGATGATGATGCAACTTGATAAAAAAAATATTGAGGGGCGATTGCGACTGGTCTTACCCGAAGGGGATACGGGTGCGACGATCCGAGAGGATGTGGAACAAGAGGTTGTTGCTCGTGTGTTGCACTCAATTGGTGCTGTCTAGATATCATCCCCCGACCCGTATCATTATTCGCTTTTGACCACATAGAGGCGGGATACGCCACTTTCACCCCTAGAATCCCAATTGTTGCTCCGAGCAGGAAAAAGAGCGTAGCCACCGAGACACTGAGGTACGCGGATCGCGTTTCATTTCCTATCAATTCCTCTGAGCATACCTCTGTGCATACCTCTGTGCATACCTCTGTGCATACCTCTGTGTATACCTCTGTGCATACCTCTGAGCGTACCTCTGAGCATTTGTCTGAGCTATGCTCAGAGGAGGGGCGTGCTGCGTTTGGCCGCATTGGATCGGGAAGAGAGAATGTTGGTTATCCGTTGTTTTTGAAGGGACACAGAACGCAGTCGGTTCCATTGTTTTTCATGAATACATGATCGCACTTCCGATAAGGAAAGGGTTGGAGCCTAGGATGGGCTTGCCTGAGAGGATACGTACTGTGAGAACAATTGCTATCGTGAATCAAAAGGGTGGTTGCGGAAAAACAACCACTTCTATCAATATCGCCTCGGTTTTTGCAAGCCGAGGTCTACGAACGTTACTTGTGGATATGGACCCGCAGTCTCATTGTGCAGCAGGTCTTGGTGTTCCAGAAGAACAGATCAACATGAGTATTGGGGATGCGTTGTTAGCTTCTCACGACGAGACGCTCGACAAAGACGAGTTTCTTTGGAACATCACCAAAAATTTACACCTCGCACCGAGTACGATGATGCTTACTGCAATCGAAGCAGCAGGTGGAGGATTGCATTCTTTACCCGACAAAGATCGCCGCCTTGAAAGTTTACTCGAGCATCTCAATAGTGAGTTTGATCGTTGTGTGATCGATTGTCCACCGAACATTGGGCTCTTGACGTATAACGCCTTGAGAGCAGCGACTGAAGCGATCGTTCCAGTAGAAACTGGTTACTTTTCATTACGTGGAGCAAAGCGGCAACGAAAAACAATTGAGGCATTGATTGCTCGTATAGGGAAACCTATTAAATCGAGAATTCTCCCTTCTATTCATCGCCCTTCTCCACTCGCGAAAAGAGTGCTTGACAAGTTGCGAGAATCGTTTGAAGGCGAGGTCGCCCCTGTTGTCATCCGGGAGCATGAAACACTACGCGAAGCAGCAAGTTTTGGCCAGCCAGTCAACGAATTCTCGCCCGGCTGTGACGCAGAAAGAGATTTTGTTGCGCTTGTTGATTGGCTTGAAGAAATTTACACGCCGGCTGCACCATTGGTGGAGGTGCATCCGGTCGGTAATGGTAGAGCTGCGGAACTTGCTCGAAGAGTTTCAACGTTCGAGACAACACTGCAACCCCCAGAAATCGCTGGTCGAATTACCCCAGATGAGGTGAGGGATGGCCGCGAACTCTGATTACGCACAACTCGCTGAAATGTTCACAACAGTTGAAGAACCTATTGTTCTTCAACCACAAGTAGATCTTCTTCTTCTTGGACATTTGCCTGTACAAGGAGGACTTTGGTTGGTTCCATATGCGTGGCGGGAATCTGAGGGTGGCGTTGGAGCGTTGCTGAGGATGCATAAAGAAACTGTTGATTTAGCAATCGTTGGAGATGTTGATTTAGATATTTCCAATTGTAATTCAATCGAAGAAGCGTTCGAGCTCGTCGCTAAGGTAGTAACGAATTGGATGGTTCAACCATCATCAGATGCTGATTCCACGTCTCTTCTTCACTGTGATGCTGATCGGATCACACTGCTCTCTGGAGCTGATCAGGCCGCTGTTGTTGGGGCGTACCGCTTACTTAAGGGTCTAGTTGTGGCTTCTAATCAAAATGAAGTAACGCCACGGTTGAATCTAGTTATCGTTGGAACAGAGGAGAAGGCAGCAAATGATGCTGCAAATAGGATTACACAAACTGCCCATCATCAACTTGGCGTCCAATTAGAAGTAGGCCACCCACTTGCAGCGATGGGTTCAGCATGCAGAGTTGCTTCTCAAGCAAACTTCCCGCGAACGAGCGGAGTTGTTGACATTCTTTCTCGAATCAGAGTTGCAACCCAACGGGTGGGTTCAGCACACGATACAGAACTCAACTCTATTCCAGATACACCTAGACCAACTCTAGAACTTGAGGAACCAGTGATAGAAATACCAACGGAAGATTCCAGATACGAAATTGAAAAAAAGACGCTGGTTTCTTACGTAGATGGGCTTATTGGGATTCAGCCTCGCTGTCCAGAGCACGAAGAAGTTGAACTCGCAGTGGATACGATGGGCCGACTGCATGTTCTTGCTGATGCTGAAGACTTTCGTGATGTTGCGATCGTAGCGAGTTGGGCACAACGGTATCATGCATTACTCTCCATGGCGTGCGGTGGGATTGAGATTGACGCAGAACGTGCTCCAAAACAACATGTGTTTACATCGAATGCTGTCACAATTGCAGATTTACATGGCACAGACCTGGCGCTTCATCTACTTGCAGAAGTAGTAGTAGAAGGCCACACAGGTTGGTTTTGTACACCGCTGAACTAACTGGGATATACTCGCTCCCAAGCGCCGTGTGCAAATGAATGAAGTTCGGGTTCAGTAAATCCAACATCCTGCAATCGATGGAGTAAAAGGGGTAGTGCAGATGGGTGTTTGAGATCGACTGGTAAGTGCTTTGGCGTAAATCCTCCATCAAAATCACTGCCAAGTGCAATTTGCATTCTGTTTCCTGCGAGGTCGCACAAATGCAATATGTGTTCGATGCAATCGTCAATCGTTGCTGTTTCTTGCTTCACAGAAAATGTTTTTGAGAGAAACATCGTACACAAGTTCAGCCCAATGACACCACCGCGTCTGAATATCTCTTTTGCCTGAGCATCGAGCAAGTTCCGTTGTGAATCACTTTGAAGAATAGTACGGCTATTTGAGTGGCTTGCAATGATTGTTTGGTCCGTGTGGGAGACAAGATCTTCGAATGCTTGTTCAGATAGATGCGATGCATCGTGCAAAATGTTGTGCGAATCAAGCTCGGATACAAGCTCCTTTCCTTCACCCGACAATCCATGTAAGCAATCATTCCCTCCTGCATATCGAGTCCCTTTTGACCACGTCAGCCCAACGATTCTGAGACCCTCTCTATACCACCATGCCACCTCATCGACACTGCGAATGGGGTCTGCCCCTTCCATGAGCAAAATGACGTTGAGGAGCTTGTCGTTTGGTGAATCTTTTTGAGGTGAATTCGGCAGGTGAATGTGACCTTGTTGATGCAATGTGCTGTAGTAATCGAGTTGTTTTTTACCTTGTTCAAAAGCGGCATCTCTATCTTCACTTGAAGGGTACCCCAGCACGGAGTGCCCAGGTGACGTATAAATCGTTCCTGCAATTGTTCGTATGTTGCTCTGGGTAAGGTCGGGAATTGAAATGCAAGCAGCCTCAGGATCTGTGCAATGTTTGAGGATATCTCTCCCACCGAGTGCGATATATGCCAAATCCACATGTCCATCAACCCAATACATTTGCATGCGGATATTGTATCACTCAGCCCTAGCGTACCTCTGAGCATTTGTCTGAGCTATGCTCAGAGGTATGCTCAGAGGTATACACAGAGGTATACACAGAGGTATGCACAGACGGGGGGGGGAGTATGGCCTCAGGCAACTTGGTGGTATCCTGTACCGAGTATGAGGATTGGAGTTGAAGAACAAGACGAGGTGTGTGCAATGCCTAAACAATCAAAGAGGGTCACGGCACTCCTTCTTGGCCTCGGTGCAATTGGGCTTTTGGTGGTTGCAGCATGGCTTACTCCTTCACAAGATGGTGTGGGAACACACAAGCAACTCGGGCTGCCACAATGTGGATGGATTCTTGCTTCAGATCTCCCATGTCCTACATGTGGAATGACTACCGCATTTTCCCATACTGTCAGGGGTGATGTCATTGCTGCAATTAAGACGCAGCCATTTGGGATGTTGCTTGCTGTTTTTGTGAGTATTTTTGCCTTCGTTTCCCTCAGTATTGCCTTCACTGGGAAGCCTAAAACTGCGTTTTGGTACAATTGGATGACAACCAAAACACTTTTTATCATTGCTGGGCTAGCAGTTTGCGCTTGGGTGTATAAAATCCTCATGCATCGAGGATTGATTTCATGAAAAGAACCATATTTTTACTAGCACTCATCGCATCGTCCTCTCTTGCTGGATGTGCAGTTTTTGGATTTGGTGGAGCAGTCAAACAATCGTTCGAGGATCAAAAGCTCGTCGAAAAACACCCTGCGTATTCACTCAATGACACGACAGCTGCGATTGTCATAACCGCAGATCTCTCGATGCATTACGAGCATCCTGGAGTTGCAAATCTCATCGCAGAAGGCGTTGTTGCTCGTTTAGCGAAAGCTGCTTCTGAAGGAACAAACGGGGTTCAAAATGTTAAAATCCTTGCGCCAAGTGTTGTCGCACAATGGCAATTCAACACACCGCAATGGTCCGCAATGGCAACAAGTGAATTGATTGAAACGCTTGATGTAGACCGAGTTATTTACATTGATCTTCACGAGTACCGTTTGACACCTCCAGGGAATGAATGGTTGTGGGAGGGTGTGTGCGAAGCATCTGTTGGCATCATCGAGAAAGGTGCCTATGAACAAGACGGATTCACGGACGTTTTCTCGATCCAAGCTTCTTTTCCAAGAAGACCTTCCGTTCTTGCAAAGCAAGAAGCGGATGAAGCAGACATCGCTCGTGGTTTGCTCACTGAGTTTATGAAACAAACAGCGTGGCTCTTTTATACACACTTAGAACCCAAAAATCCTGACCGCTATCGACCGGAGCTTGATTCATGAGACGGCTTGTAACGACACTGTTTCTTCTAGTATCTCTTGGTTGTCTGTCCTCGTGCAACGTCGTTGCAGGAGTGACGTACGTGGTCTCTCCTGACCCCGAACAAGAAGCAATGTTTGTATTACCACAGAAAAAAACTGTGGTGTTTGTTGATGACAGACACAACATCATGCATCCTAGTAGACTCAAGAGTGTGATTGCTGACAAAGTGACCTCTGAATTGCTCGAACGAGACTTGCTCGTTGAAATGATTGCACCTCGTGACGCAATGCGTTACGCAGATTCGCAAGATCGCAATGGAAAAATTCTAACCATCGGAGCTATTGGTAAGGCAGTAGAAGCATCTGTTGTTGTGTACATTGAGGTAACAACTTTCGTGATGACAGTAGACGGCCACAACCCAGCCCCACTAGCAGGTTGCAGCGTGCGGGTTGTTGATGTTGATGAAACGAAACAACTATTCCCATCACCAGAATCCACCGAAGCAGCCCACAAAGTACGAGCAGCCATTCACCGAGCAGATCCACACCAACTTTCGAGTGTTTCTGAAACTCGAAAATTATCAACCGAATTAGCAAACAAATTAGGTGTAACTGTTTCAAAGTTGTTTTATACACACACAACAGGACGGTTAGGCGAAAACCTCAACCGTAAATAATCGTGTCTGTACTCCATGTCATCGCGCCGCGGGATGGGTCTTCATCCCACGCTCTAGTTGGGTTAATGAAACTAGCGATGCAAAGACTCCCTCAATCACACCATCTGCTCGTACTTGGAGATGCTGAAGATGCATCAAGTTTTCGATCTCAGGGGGTTTCAGTCCTTGGTGCGGTGCAAGGTCAAGTAAACCGTTCACGAACTTTGGGTGCTCGAATGCAACGAACAGTGCGAGCAATTACGACGAAGAAGGACACGATGATTGCATGGGGCTGGGACGCGGCCACGTCAATTTCCGGGATCAACTCGGTCCACAAAACAATTGCGTATGTCGATGCTATAGAAACAGGTTCAATGCCCACACTAGCGATTGATCGCATTATTCCAACGACTTGGACACACGCAAAACACCTCAATCAAAAGAACAAATCTTCACATATTGTGACAGAACCTTTAGTGGGAATACACTCGAACACGTTGGTTGTAGATCGCGCATCGGTCTATCAGGGCTTGGGTGTTCAAGCGTCCTCTCCTATTGTCACCACTCTAAACAATAGGGGGGATTGGAAACAACTTGTTGCTTTTCTTGTGCAGATGAGATCCCTCGGTGAGGAAGTCATTCTCGTTATTCCAAACGAGTACGATTGGTACTCTGAACTTTACTTCGCACTCGAGGAACACGGTTTAGAACATGCGCTTCGACAAGTGACAACAGGGTTACGACTTATTGACATTGTGCATTCCTCCGCAATTGCATGGGCACCAACTTCCACTGTAAAGGGAAGTGTAGAAGGAATCCTTGACGTATTGAATGCAGCTGCAAGCGGTATTCCGACAGTTACTTCTTTCGATCATCCGATCGCGGGGTTACCGACTGTCGGGAGTCGAATTGCACAAGTCACTTCCAGTATTGAATTTTGTGCTTGGGTGAAAGCGTTACTCCAAACGCCTCAGAAAGAGTCCGACCTCGCGTTAGAACTTGGCGCAAGGATCCGCTCAATTGCATCTCCATCTCGATTTGTTGAAGGCTTGCAACTCCGCCTGCAATAAATTCTATTTTTGACGAGTTGCTATTTTTTTTACAGTGCTTCTCTGCACACTACGATCATCAGGAATGGGTACAGAAATAGCTACCGTTTGTTTGATCTTTACCTGCGGACTCATGTGTGCAGCGACGACCTTTCCGAGATACAACCTACAATCTGCATCTGGAGAAAGGTGCCCCTCAAGCTCACAGTCAAACCACCCAAGTGCGTGTTTGAGGATGGGCATTCCTGTGGTTGCTGTATCAAAATCAACTGACAAAAATGGGTCGTCTGTACGTTGAAGATCTTTCCCAAAGCGTAAGATCGATCTTCGGTCTCCAATTGGCATCATGTTGAGGACAAATGCCCGAGCGTCGCGGAGCATAGGTTCAATAATTTGTCCCTTTCTGATGGACACGACCAACAATGGTGGCTCATGGCTGCATTGCCCAACCCAGTGCGTGATCGTCCCAGTACGAAACTGATCATGTGCACATGTCATAACAAAAAGCCCACTTGGAAGTGATGCTAGGGCATTGTGGATAATTTGTGGATCTGTGACCATGTCTCTCTCTTGGTTAGATTTGCGCGCACAAGTCGCGCAAATACCTTATTTAGCAGTACTTAGCATGACATAGATCTGTCTAAAAGCAAGGTCCGAGAACACAAGACTTCACATTTTTTGGGGAAAGTGTTGCGTTGTGGGTAAAATTGGGGTACTGTGGGGACGAAAGGTACTGCACTCCCAAGAAACGCACCATGTTATTCACAGGCAACACTGAACGATCTATCGACGACAAGCACCGGTTATCTATACCAACGGAAATGCGATGTGGGTTCACCAATGGATCGGGGCCAAGTGTTGTGTACGCATCTCCCGGAGCTGCTGGGTGTATCTGCCTTTGGCCGGAAAAAACATTCGAAGCGTTATCGAACAATTTCGAACAATCCCTACTCCCCAACGAAGATCTCATGGAATTCGAGCAGATTCTGTTTTCTCAGTCAAGACGACTCGAGATCGACAAAGCTGGTCGCATTCGTTTACCAGAGTTTTTGCTCGAATTTGCTGGTATTTCTTCACAAGCTGTTGTGATTGGCGTTCGAGATCGCCTAGAACTTCGAGACCCAGAGCGATGGCAAGCCTCACTCTCAGAGAAATTAGCAAAGTTGCCTGAAATACTGAACCGAGCTCGAAAACAACATCGAGTCACCGGCGGAGCGCACGGGGGTGCGCAATGAGTCACCTGTTCTATTTGGCTAAGCAGGGACGCTTAGTTAGCAAGGGGCACGGCGTCATGGACGATGCCACCTCTTTGCACTTGAACCTAGCGATTGTGTCATCAATCGCAACATATGGACCAAGGATGGTCTTTAAAGGAGCGTGTGCTCGCAAGGACGCAGAGCACGGATCAAACACGGTTCTCAGCGTGTAACAACGCTGAGGACCATTCCTCAAGTCGGCCGGACAAATTGTTCGGTCCCCCTTCCCTGGTTCGCGGCATGACCCACCACTTGCCGCGAACCTTTTTTTTGTAAAAAAGGAGGGGTGCGATTTCAACGTTCAATCGTTGGAGTTGCATTCGTCCAACTGATCACTGCGGTGTGGTTGTGCCTATGAGTTGTTGGACGCTGGGCGAATCTTGCCTGCAATACTCGGACCTTCAGTAGCAATTTGATTGGCTACTTCTGATCGATGCACTGGTACGTCTCGTGGGAAATCGAGTGCTATTCGAACTCGATCACCCTTAATTGAGGCGATTCGGACGACTCCAAGCGGATGCGCTGGATTACCTATGACAACTTCTTCCCCTTCTCTTCGTGTGATTACTAGCATACTGCGGACCTCCTGCCGCTCATTTCATGAGGAAACGCCGCGCGACCTGCGCGAACCCACCAATCCCCGACACCATAGCCTACCAAAAAAAAGACCAAGTATCAAAAAGAAAAATCGATAAAATGAGGAAATAGTACGTGTAACCGCAGTGTTAACAGGGGGTTAGGAAACTGCCAATACAGACTTTATCGCCTCTATATGCTCTTTGAGAGTCTTTTCGATCCCTTGCTGGAGCGTCATGTCACTCGATGGGCACCCAATGCAAGCCCCAAGAAAACGGATTGAAACAACCCCATCTTCGCTCACTTCAACGAGTTCGATATCACCACCATCAGCTTGGATTGATGGACGGATGAGTTCGAGTACCTCAAGTACACGAGTGTGCAAAGGAGATTGTGTTGGTTCGCAACCCATGAATAGGGAATAGTACGTTGAACGCTCGATCTTTGCAAAGATCGATGTACACTGCGTGGATGGATCTAAAAACAGTATTGTGTTGTCTATTGCTCATTGGTTGCGGGGGTCAAACGATAACGAATCCAGCAGCAACATTACGCGAAACGGGTCGCTCTACTGCTGACCATCTGCAGGCGATGGACATGCTCGAGAATAGTGTAGGGCTTCACGATCCTCAATATCAGGAAACGTTGCACCGAGTACTTTGGGCAGCGATGTACACCAATGAGACGAGGCAGGCAGCGTTGGATCGGTTGTGGGCAGTTGATCGCGATGGCGTCATCAAAACGATTCGTCAGCGGTTGCCAAGGATGGACAACTGGTCCTGGATTGAGCAACTCTGCGGGTGGATTGCAGAGAATCGGGTGTATGGGTTGGATACTGCGCTGATTAGTTCATGGTCACAACCTACCATCTATTATGAAGAACATGAACGACCCGAACGCAAGGCACTAGTAGAGATGTACGGTGAAGAATCGCTTGCGAACATTGTGTATACCTCACTTTTAACAACGACTAAATCATGGCAGCAAGGGTACCGAACTCGATGTTGGGAGTTACTTTTGAGAATTGGTGCTCGAGAACGGTTATACACGTTGCTCACAGATTCAGATCTTCCTGAAGAGGATATATTTTTACTCGATTTACAACGTGCAACTATTGAACTAGGAATCCTCCCTCAAAATAAAGAGGAGATCTTGTGGGTACGTGAACTTTGCAAGCCTGAGTACAACGATTTTTGGGAGGAAGCAATCGAGGCAATGAAGCTGTTGGATCACGATCGCAAAGCTACGCTCGAACTCCGTGATGTTCCAATTGTTGTAACTGTTGCGCGTCACTGGCCGCATGTAGCAAAAGAGTCAATATCTACGTTGGTTCAATCACTTGAAGCAGAATTAAAACACCGCAAACATTATTTTGAATACGAAGGGGGTGGGAACGTTTCAACCATAAATGAACTGTTTCGTACACATAAAAACAAGTTGCGGTGGGGCGACGCAATAGCAATACGAGTGGCACTTGAAGCAATGGAAGTTCCAGAGGTCAGGTCGCATTTTTTTGATTATGCAAATCGAGACCGCCTTGATACATCAACAGAATACGGTGGCGTTGTAGAGCTCGATAAAAAAGGTCGTTTTGTAATTCAAGAGTTTGAACCAAAAATTCGAACTCATGATCGACGCTTTGATGCACCACAAACAATGTTTGACGCAGCGTATACATCACTCTTCCATTTCCATTTTCACGCACAAAAGCACCGCAACGGTGACCATGCAGGACCAGGATTAGGAGACAAAAGTTACGCAGATAACACACGTGCAAATTGCTTAGTACTGACGTTCGTAAATTCGAAAACGATGAATGTTGATTACTATCGTCATGGAAATGTTGTCGTCGACTTAGGCACAATAAAGTGCGAAGAGTGATGCCTGATGTTGTGATGCATGGAACGGGGAATCGGTTTTTACTGCACTTCGGTGTCGGTGATCCACAGAAGCTATTGGCACATTGCCAAGATGTTGATGGGGTACTCATCCTTACTCAAGATAAAGAAACAGATTTGAATATGCAAATATTCAATGTCGACGGAGGAGAAGCGCAACAATGTGGGAACGGACTGAGGTGCGCTGCGTTACATGCGTATCGAAGTGAACTAGTGCCAAGAACGTCAATGACAATTCGAACACGCGCAGGTGTCAATCATTGTGTCGTGCACCCAGAGCGAAACGAGGTTGAAGTTCTCATGGGGTATCCAAAAGTAGGTGGTGATACCTGTGGCGTCGCGCTCGATGTACAGGCAGAATTCCCTCCTCTACAATTTGTCAATTTGGGGAACCCAAACGCAGTCCTATGGACAGAAGAAGACCCTCTGTCTGTTCGAGAGGTTTTTGGAGAACTGATTACGAACCACGTGGGATTTTCCGAGGGGATGAATCTTCATGTTGCACGCCGCGATGCACAGAATTGCGCGACGATTGCATCATGGGAACGAGGTGTTGGTCCAACGCTCGCTTCGGGTACAGGTGGAGCTTCTGTGTTTGTGACGTGTACCGAAACAGAACCATTTGTTGTGACAAGCGTCGGGGGTTCTTTGACATATTCGTACACAAATGAAGGGCAGATTAGAATGGCAGGACCAGCAGTTTACGCTTGATCTACCCAGACCTCATGTGCAGTAACGTGTACAACACAGTCTGCTGCACATGTAAATACTTTGGGATTGGTAGAGTGATCAGTAATAGCAGACGCAATTGATCGAATCGTTTTAAATGATGCACGTTCACCAATGACTCTGTGTAGGATTGCGGCAACGATTGGGTCTGAGAACGCAGCGAGTGTGTGGCGTTCCCATCGTGACTTGGAGGAAGCTTCATTCGTTTGGGCATCAAGTGCATCAGCTGCAGCTTGTAGCATGAGAGAAGCATTGGCTGCATGCACGTCAGCTGCTGGCCAAAGTTCTCGAAGTTTGGGAAGAACATCTTGGCGTAACGTACCACGGGGTGTCGCTAGGTCGTTGTTTGTCGGATCATCGCACCATGGAATGTTGCAACACGAGCAGATGTGTTGAAGTTCTGCTCGATCTGCGTGCAGGAGGGGTCTGCGTACTGTCAAGGAAGCATTGAGGGGTCTTGAGGCGGCCATACCAGCGAGTTTACGAGGGCCTCCTCCTCTACAAAGAGCCATGAGCATTGTTTCAAGTTGATCGGTGGCATGATGGGCGATGGCAAGAGTGGTCAATTGCTGCGCTAGTGCGATCTCTGCAAGTGCGTCGTATCGACCTTTGCGAGCTCCCGCTGCAAGAGAGCCATCGATTGGCTCGACGGTAATTTTTTTTGTGAAACATGGAACACCAAGTTTTTCACACGTAGATTCTACGAGTGCCTGTTCTTGGTCAGATTCTTGGCGGATTCCATGGTTGATATGACCAGCAACGACTCGAAGTGTCGAGGATTGTTGTGAAGCGATAGCGCAACATAGGATCAGAAGGGCAGTTGAATCCGCTCCTCCACTGATTCCAACAAGAACGTTCTGGCCAAGTTGGTGGCGTACTGAAGCGACGAGTTGATGCCTACGAACTTCAAGTGGAATTGCATCTTTATTCATTCGAAAGATGAACGTGCTGGTTCGAGAATGTCAACAGACATATAGGGTTTGAGGCAATTCGGAATAGAGACAGACCCATCTTCCTGCTGGTGTATTTCGATCAACGGGATCAAAATTCTTGGACTAGCAAGAACAGTGTTATTCAACGAATGTGCGAACACTGTTTTTCCATGCGCATCTCGGTATCGCATGTTGAGCCTTCTGCACTGGAAATCATAGAGCCGTGAAGCAGAATGTGTTTCACCCCAATCTCCGAGTGGTCTCCCTTTTTCATCAAGTTCACCCCGCCCAGGCATCCAACATTCAATGTCGATCATGTCAGCGTTTTTTGAACCTAAATCTGCGGTACAACATTGGAGGAGTCGATAGGGTAAACCGAGTTGTTGCAGAAGATCTTCAACAATCGCGATCATTTCTTGGTGAAATTTTCTACTTTCTTCTTCATCTGCTTTGCAAATGATGACTTGTTCGACCTTCTCAAACTGGTGAATCCGGTACAACCCAGCAGTATCTCTGCCCGCAGCCCCAGCTTCTCGTCTGAAACATGTTGAAAGTGTTGCCATTTTAATCGGGAGTGCATCTGCGTCGAGAATCTCATCAGCATACATGCCCATTAATCCAACTTCACCTGTACCTGCGAGGAATAAATCGTGACCAGAACCTCGCTTTGATTCTTCAATGTGGTATGCCTGCTCTCTTCCAGTAGGGAAAAAACCTGTGCCGACCATACATTCTTCTCGGAGAATGACAGGAACTGACATTGGAGTGAAACCATACTTGTCTTGGATGAGATCAAACGCAAAGCGCAACAGTGCTTGTTGTATTCTCATGCCATTCCCTGTGAGCATGTAGTGGCGCGTTCCAGCCATTTTGACTCCACGTTCAAAATCCACCAAGTGGAGTGAATCAACAAGTTCAAGATGTGTTTTTGGTTTGAAGCCGCGATTGTCTTCAAAAGATTTTGATACATCGAACGTTTCAGGTGACCACGTACGAAGTTGAACATTGTCTTCAGCAGACGTACCTCTAGGTACGTCTGCGTCTGGCGGTTGAGGAACTTGGAGCAACAATTCGTTCCATGTAGGTTCGATCGCTGAGATCGCTTCATCTAGTCGCTGAATCTCTGCTTTGAGTGTTGCAGGTTTTGCTTCAAGTTCAGAAAGTTGCGTCTCAAGTTTCGGTATCTCATCACCAGATGCTTTTTTAAGTTGCCCTTTAATAGATCCGATTTGGGGTCCGATCTCTTTTGAAATGCGATTTTGTTCAGCGCGATGCTCCTCTTTTTCCCGCTGTAGAAGTCTGCGTTGTGCATCGAGATCTAGGAGGGTATCGATATCTACTGAGATATTTTTTGCTGCCGCACCGTCGATGAATTGTTGTGGGTTATCACGTAATTTTTTCAGGTCAATCATAAAGCTTTGTTTTTTCCGCTAGTTCGAGTGGAGCAGCCCAGTGAAGTTTATCAACGAGTGTATTCCAATATGTATTTGTTGGGTTAAGGAGCATAGACAAGTTGTTTTTTGAACGTGTGACAACGAGCGTTGTCCCCTCGTGTAAGACCGATGCAACCGTACCATCGATAACGAGCGATGTACCTTCATTTGCTTTTCGTACAGTGACTTGTACGGTTGTATCATTCGCGACCACAATGGGGCGAACTGCTAACGAATGTGCTGCTACAGGCGTGAGTACGATGACTTCTGAGGATGGATCAACAATCGGTCCACCGACAGAGACGTTGTGCGCTGTGGATCCTGTTGGTGTTGCAATAATAATGCCATCACCTCGAAGAATCGGTGCTTCAACGCCGTTGATTGAGAGGTCGAGTTCAATAATTTGAAATGGTGGCCCCGACGCGATCATCGCCTCATTCATTGCCACAATTGGCTCTCCTCCACCAACACAGATCTCAAGTAGCGTAATCGAAATAGATCGGTACGCTTCGGAAAACACAGCATCGCGTTGTTCTATAAGCGAATCTGCATCAAAGGTTGCGAGAAAGCCAAGCCGTCCACTGTTGACACCGATGAGTGGAATGCCAGCACTTGCAAGAAGAGGACCATAATGAATGAGCGTGCCATCACCCCCAATAGCGATGGCAAGATCACAAGGCGTTTGTAGATCATCACCTACAAATTCAACAACCTCTGCAAGTTCTTGATTGAGTTTCTGTGCAATTTGGTCAATCGTAGTGATCGATCGATCGGCGAGCAAAATGACGCGTTTTTTTGCCATACGCAGATTGTACCGAACACCATCCCTTTGAGTTGTAGTGAACGAGTAACCAGTTAGCTGACCAATCCCTTTGTGAGTCGCATAAAGGCAGTTTCAAGATTGACTTGTTCACTCTGCATCGAGCGTATGCGGAACCCACGGGCGATCAGGCGGTTGGGTAACTCAGAACGATCAAGATTCGCCTCTGCTTTGATTGAGACATCTATTCGGTGCATCCCGTCTTCTTCAACAACATCGACAGAGGAGATACCATCAACTGTTCTGAGCAATGCAGCAGCATCAACCGCCCGTTCAGTGACTTCGATATGGACAAGTTGTCCAACTTTTGCTTTGGAAAGAATCTCATCTACGGAACCTGAAAAAAGCAACTTTCCTTGCTCAATGATTCCGACACTTGTGCAAAGTTCTGCTAACTCATGCAAAATGTGGGAACTTATGAGAATTGTTTTACCCATCCGGTGTAATTCTTTAAGTAACGCTCGAATCTCGATTCTCGCTCTTGGGTCTAAGCCAGAAGCTGGCTCATCAAGGAGCAGTACTTTAGGATCGTGCAGTAACACTCTTGCAATTGAGAGCCGT
>JASMLY010000022.1 GCA_030748455.1 Phycisphaerales bacterium
CTCAAGGCGCAATCTCTGCATACTTCGACCACCTCAGAGTAGGATCAACGTATCGTTCATTGAAACAAACCGCAAAGAAAGTCATGGGAAAGCTTCCCGGTGGTTCTGTTCTTGGTGACTTCTCTCATCGAATGACAGAAATGATGAAAGATGCGATTTCTGCAGATTCATGGTTTGAACATTTCGGACTTCTTTCTGTTGGACCAATCGATGGACATGACCTCCCATCGCTGATCAATGCACTCATTGAAATTAAAGATGTAGATCGCCCACTACTCTTGCATGTCCATACAACAAAGGGAAAGGGCTACGCCTATTCAGAGGCTGATGCTACAGCATTTCACTCCCCAAAACCTTTTGAAGTTGTCAAAGATCAGGTTAAGGTTCGATCAAGTGGTCGGAGTTTCACTGCTGCATTCGCAGATGCTATGTCTGAGATGATGCAGAAAGACGAGCGTATTGTCGCTGCAACAGCTGCGATGCCAGACGGTACAGGAGTTGATACTTTGCTGCATCGATTCCCCAATAGAGTTTGGGATACAGGCCTTTGTGAGTCTCATGCTTTTGACATGCTCGCAGGTATGGCAAAAACTGGTTGTAAACCATTTTATGCTGTCTATTCTACGTTTCTCCAACGAGCGTTTGACCAAGCATTTCAAGAATCAGCCCTGCAAGGACTGCCCATTCGGCTTTGTTTAGACCGTGCGGGTGTTGTTGGTGGTGATGGAGCAGTGCATCACGGATTTTGTGATATCGCGATATTGCGTACCCTTCCCAATGCAACAGTACTAGCAGCAATTGATGAACCAAGTTTGCGAGGTGCTCTTGAGTTTATGCGTGCGTACGAGTCAGGTTTGAGTGCGGTGCGGTATCCAAGGGATTCCGTATCAAATCGAACAGACCATGCTGAACCGTTTATCCTTGGCAAAGCAGTGGCACTTAGAACAGTTCCTCGCCCTGATCTCGCGATTCTTGGGTATGGCGTTCCAACGATTACTGCACTTGAAGTTGCTGAAAAACTTGATGGAGCACATGCAATCGAGGTCTATGACGGACGGTTTGCAAAACCAGTTGATGGCGAGTTACTCGAACATGTACTTTCACGCGAGATTCCAATCATCACGATTGAAGATCATTCCATCCAAGGTGGATTCGGAAGTGCAGTTCTTGAAGAAGCCTCCAATCGAAAACTTGATACTTCATTGATCACACGACTCGCATTACCCGATCGTTGGATAGGTCACGGTTCGCGTGCTGAACAACTTCAAGAAGCAGGCATCGATGCTGAAGGAATTGCACGATGCGTTGCTCAAATTCTTGAGACAAGACCGACTTCCCTTCCAACAATTGAACAACCCGTAACGGGTGGATAACATGACACAATGGCTCTATTGATTATTGAACACAGTGAACGCACCGGATCAGACCGCCTTGGTATGAAACTACGAGATGATGGGCACAAACTCAAGATTGTTCGAGTTCACCTAGGCGAACAACTCCCAACGTCTCTGCATGGCATTGATGGAATTGTTACATGCGGTGGACCTCAACCTCCCGATTGTGAAGAACCTTGGGTCGAACCAGAACTCGCCCTGCTCAAAGCTGCTGATGAAGCGGAACTACCGATCCTCGGCATCTGCTTGGGGTGTCAACTACTCGCAAGAGCACTTGGAGGAACCCTTTCCCATCTTGACGAACCTGAACTTGGTTGGTTTGACATCACCTACACTCCACTTGGTAGAGAGCACCCCCTCTTTGCTGGGCAACCATGGACAGGACCCCAATTTCACTGGCATCATTGGCAGGTAGAAACGCTTCCAGAAAATGCAAAACTGATCGCGTCAAGTGATCGATGTAAAAACCAGGCATGGATGCGTGGTGTAAACACATTCGCAATTCAATTCCATCCAGAGTGCGAACGGTCAACGATTACTGACTGGATTGCCGATGACTCTCGCACACTCCATGAATATTCAATTGACGCACAAACGATCGAACAAGAATCTGATGCACAGTTTGAAGATTACATTCGACTTACAGATCGTTTCTTTGAAGCTGTCTCTCAACTCCTCATGCCAATGGGCGCACGATTTTCTCGGCAAAAAGTGTGACTTGCAACCCAGAGTATCTCAACCCTTACGTAGAAGCAGCACGGACGTACGGTGGTACCTTCGATGCCACGCTTTGGCAATCGAAACAAGGGCAACTCATCCGATTTGAAACGTTTTGTTCGATCGTTGATTTTACAAACCAATCAATCGTAGACATCGGATGTGGACTTGGTGATTTCGCTCAGTACCTTCTCGACTCTCAAATCGAATACACATCATTTCATGGAGTGGATGCAATCCCAGAAATGGTCGAGACCGCAAAGAGTCGCCACATGAGAGATGCAACTTTTTCCTGTCTTGATATTGTCCCATCAATGGACTCGCTCCCAAAAGCAGATTGGATGACTTGTTCTGGAACACTGAATGCAATGGGGGAAGAACTCGCGTTAACCGTGGTTGAATCCCTCTTTGAACGATGCACGAATGGTGTTGCGTTTAATTTTCTCTCGAATCAAAATTCTAGAGATCCAAAAACAGAATCACTTGAACCTGCTTCTCGTTTTAATACAACAACACTACTCCAACGTGCCTTTCAGATGACACCACTCGTCACGTTCACACAAGCATACATGGACGGTCACGATGCAACCATCGTCATAAAAAAGCCCAAATAGGCTGCGTATTGAAAAAACTGTACGAAAAAAAGCGGTAATTCTTGGTTTCATGAGATTCTCCCCTACAATACACCTCACTTTAGAGGAGACAGATCCATGGAAACAAATACGAACAACTCAAATCAACGTCCAACGACCATCCGCGTTCTTTCAACAAGCGGCGGTTTTCGAACATTTGTTATGTTCTTTGCAGCATTGTTGCTCTTCGTTGTTGTTTTTATCATCGGTGTTGGGACAGGGATTGCTGGTTTTGCTTCAGCGATTGAAGAAAAAGGTATGGTGTCAGTCTCAACAATGCACAGTGGAAACTCTTCTTCAATCGCCGTTCTTCATGTTTCTGGTGTCATCGATGGATCAAATTCCTCATATGCAACTGAAGCGGTCGATGCAATCCTTGCAAACAAATACATCAAATCCGTCGTGCTTAGAGTTAACTCTCCTGGCGGTGGCGTGACTGCCTCTGATGAAATATGGCATGAAATCAATCGCCTGAAAGATGCTGGTCTTCCTGTTATCGCAAGTTATGGTTCGGTCGCCGCTTCGGGCGGGTATTACATCTCGTGCTGCTCCGATTACATCATGGCACAGGAAACTACCATCACCGGGTCCATTGGGGTAATTGCAAATATTATGACCTTCCAAGATGCACTTGAGAAACTCGGGATTAAGCCCGTGACATTAATCGCAAAAGATTCACCTCAGAAATCAGTTGCAAATGATGTGTTCCGAAATTGGACCGTAAAAGACAAACAAAAAGTAACAACTTTCCTAGACGCTTTGTACAAAGTTTTTCTAAACAGGGTTGAAACTGGTCGATCTCACGTGATCACAGACAAGAAAACAATCGAAAATGTTGCCAATGGTTCAGCCTACACAGCGCAAGAAGCACTTACAAACGGTTTAATCGACGGTATCGGATATTTGTCGGATGCAATTGCGATCGCTAAAAATAGAGCAAACTTGAGCAATGTTGATCCAACAATTTTACGCTTCTCTCCTCGAAAGGGTGGATTTGGTGGCTTGTTGGGTGCATCCTCCCAACCAATGTCTACCGATCAATTGAAATCGTTTCTACACGAATTGTCCTCTCCAGAACTCATGTATCTGTACAACTAGTAAGGATAAGACATGTATCTAAAACTTCTTTCGGTGGCGCTTATTGCCACGTGCGCTATCGCTACACCAAATTCAAACGAGATTACGCAATCAGATGTTGATCAAGCGATCCAACGGATTTCCAATGAACTTCTCAATCGCTTTGACGAAGAATCGGGATGGGAATCAAGAGAGCATGACAATGGTTGGCTCAGCAAAAGCGTTGGCGGTACAACTGCGATCGCAACATTTGCCCTGCTTCAAGCAAACCAATCTGCATACACACCAACAATCAAAACGTCACTTGGGCTCCTTGATTCAATTCAAAATCCAAGCACGTATGTCTGCTCGCTTCGAGCAAGAATTTGGTGCTATCTCTACCGCACCCACAGCAAAAAAATTCGTACAGAAGTAAAGCGGCTTGTTGAAACACTGAGCCCTCACTGTGGTGGTTGGGGGTACGACGGTGCGTTTCCAACATCAATGGATGATTCATCGCACATCATTCGACAATTTGGATCGATAGCCCTCCTTGATGCACATCATCGCGGAACAACAATACCATCACAATGTTTTATTGCGATAGCCGAAGCTGTTCTAGGAACACAACATAAGGATGGTGGATGGTCGCATGAAGGAGATACATCTTCACTCAATACAACAATTGCAGGTTTCAATTGTCTCCTAACAGTGAAAGAAGTTCTCGGAAATGCACTAACAATGACACAACAAAACATATTGAATCAAGGGTTACAACGCGCTTTTGATTGGTTAAACAGAGAGTATGCACCTTCGAAGAATACTGGTGGTACGGCGATGATGTCCTTCCTTTGCAGTTTGGAGCGAGCAGCATCTCATTGCGGATTGGACCAACTCAAAGGGAAAGATTGGTTTCGTGAGGGAGTTGCAGCTGTACTGAAAGCACATTGTTCACAGAAAAAACGAGTCAAAGGGAGCACAGTCAATCTCTCTTTTGCACTGATTTTCTTGACGAGAGGTAGAATTCCACTCGCACTCGTCGAATTACGAACAGATAAAACGACGCTCGATGTTTCACGTCTTTCATGCAAAATTTCTGCATCTGTTTCAGACCAAATTGAACAAACACTTGGTTGGCGGGTTGTTACGGAGCATGATCCAATCGAACGATGGTTCCAAGCTCCACTTGTTCTACTTCAAGATCCTCTAGCAATTCCAGACAATCTAGAGCAACTTACGACATACCTAGACGAAGGAGGTTTACTCGTTTGTATTGGTGACAAAAAAAATGCACAGCAATTTTCAACTCTAGCAGACAGGCTTTGTCTTGGATCTTCTTGCACTACGACTCGAAACAATCATTGGTCTCACTCACTCATCCAAGACGCAAGAGGAATCCAAGTTACGCATTGGAATGACGGTGTTCGAGACCGAGTACTTCTTATCCAAAGTAACCCAAAAAAATATCCGACACAAAAAGAAACCCAACTCTCTAGGATCATTACAAGTGTTTGTTGCGGTGCAGCTGAGTTAGCACAGTGGAACACGCGGTTGTGGTCACAAGAACTCAAACTCGATCCTACATGCATCACTCTTGCCTCTTTTCGTGGGCATTGGGATGCTGAATCTTCAGGGATCGGTACACTCGGCATCGAATCAAAACCGCTATCTTCAATTGCAGGTCCAAACCTCATACTCGTTGGAGGAATCGGAGCTAGCGATGCCACAGACGCGGTAGCAATTGACACCATCACCGCTGCTACGAATGGTTCGATCGTTCTTGTAGAACCAGTAGGTGGTATGGGTGAATTCGCTAGAGTTCTTCGTACAAAAATCGGAGCACGAACCAAAGCGTTGCTAGACGTTGATCGTGATTTACAGCACGCGATCCATCCAATCGGAGTCCGAGGATACACACAACGCATCAGAAAGCGCCTCGGATCCCCCCTTGTCATGAAAGTCGGAAAGGGACAAATTGTTTTTTTGGAGGGCGATATGAGAAACGCATTGCTTGCGCAACCGAGTTGGGAAATCCATGGGTATGACACAGCAACCTCTGTTGCCATCTTGCAAGCATTAGATTCCCGCCGTACATCTAGTTTCACAAATTCAATCGGAAATTGAAAAGTTACTGACACATAGAAACTACACTACAGGGAAGACGATGAAACATGGATCGTTCGCATCTTTTGCTCTTACTATTCTTCTCGCAACTTTGTGTGGCGCATGGATCTCGCATACAAACGCAAGAGAAGCAACTATTCGTGCATTATTACATTCTTCCGCATCAATTGACCAACTAGAGGGGATCAAATTGGTTCAACATGAATCTTTTGATTCTCTCATAGATAGGCTAGTTCCACTTCTACAAGGCGATGCGCAAGTTGTAAAAGCTGCAAGCGAATCCCTTGCATATCGAGCGTTTAGAGAATCTCGTATTCAAGAACTCGAGCACGTACCGATCGACCCGTCCTTGTTAACTTCCATACAGTGGTGGTCTTCTCATGAACTCGTGGATACAAATCCTCACGACGAATCAACGCTTGCCTGCGACGCAACTGTGGCTCCATGGCTTCGCCGCCTTGCTTCATTACAATGTGACGATCTTCATGCGACCTGCAGGGATGAACTTGTAACGATGCCCCTCCTCGACCGAGATGGTAGCGTGCTTCTCGCAGCGCTTTCCATACACAAACATACAGGCACTTCGTTAACTTCAACTTGGGATACAAGCATTGACAAAGACCGAAGAAAAATTGCTGTGCTCCTAGGTGGGTTAGCAGGTCTAGAACGTACACATGCTGATTCAGACCCACACGTGCATCACATTGCAAAAATACTCAGTGAAAATAGTTCAGTGCTTGCATGGCGAGCAATGCATCAAAAGAATGGTTTTATTGATCCAGACGTTTTTCTTGCAGGCTTGATTGTTGACAGAGAAGGCTTTTTACAACTATTGGTTGAAACTGAGCAAAAAGGTCTCTGGCAACATCCTGATCACTCAGTTGTACTCGCACAAGTTTTTGCACCCAAAATCACAAGTGCAGTACCCATCGAACTACTCGGTAGAACTCGTGACAAATGGTGGGAACTCTTCTCTTGCGGACTCCTCTTAGAAGAGGGACAATACACGCAATGACACCTTCCCAAACAACTGCCCTTAGCGTGATGATGATGCCTCGTGATGCGAATGTGTATGGCACAATTTTTGGGGGCATTATCCTCTCGTACATTGACCAAGCGGGGTATGTTGAAGCGAGACGCCATGGTGTTCACCGGTGGGTGACTGCTTCTATCGATCGAGTAGATTTCAGACAACCAGTCTACGTTGGAGATGTTGTGCATTTCGTTACACAAACAAAACATGCTGGTACATCCTCCGTCGAGATCAATGTCAACGTAGAAGCAGAACGGTTCGACACTGGGGACCGTGTTCGAGTCACCGATGCTTCGCTGACGATGGTGAGTGTTAACGAACGAGGGAAAGCAATACCTTTTAGAGAACCACCAACTGTGCAAGTACAGGATGATGTTTCGTGACCATATCACTCGCAGTCCTGTTTAGTGGGAGTGGGCGGACTGTGCTCAATCTACTCGACTCGATTGAACGAGGTGAACTTGATGCATCGGTTTCCTTAGCAATCGCTTCGAGAGAAGGGCTCATAGGTACTGACCGCTTGCTTGATCGTGGGTTTGATGTTGCTATCGCAACAGTACAAGACATGAAATCATCTGAAGGTGACATGCGAACAAACGCTTGGCTTGATGCGAAAAAACCTGACATCATCTGTTTGTGTGGATATTTGAGGTTGCTCGAAATCAGGCCTTGGATGGAAGGTCGTGTGCTGAACATCCACCCTGCACTCCTCCCAAAATACGGTGGGAAGGGAATGTTTGGAATGCACGTCCATCGTGCAGTTCTTGACCATAACGAAACTGTTTCAGGATGCACTGTCCATTTGGTAGACGATGCATATGACCATGGTCCAACGATATTGCAACGCACTTGTGCTGTACAAGAAGGCGATACTCCCCAAGATCTCGCTGATCGCGTTTTTTCACTCGAATGTGAAGCATATCCACAAGCAATCACAAAACTAGCCGCTACTATTCAACCCTGAGTATGATGTACCCAAGGTTTGCACAGCACCCACAATGAGCACAAAGAAAAAATCCGTTTCTACTCATCCAAAGCGAGCGTTTCTTCGTGGACTCGCTGTGTTACTTCCATCGGTACTCACCCTGTGGCTCATGGTGAAGGCGTATCAATTCGTCGATTCCGCGATCGCTCAACCGATCAACGGCGGAATCAAACTGATCGTGATCAAAGCACCCAATTACTTTCCTAGTGCATCGGAATTCTTTGCGATTGGACCAACTGAGGAAGTACTCAGCGAAGCCGCTTCAGAAAAGAACGTTTCACTCGACAATGAGAAGGAACTTTTGGAACTCAAAACAGCATTACGCACACAAGCAGTAAACACATGGTGGGATGCACATCGTTGGATGAACTTGCTTGGTTTACTTGTTGCTGCAATCATTGTGTACATCTCTGGTCGCCTCGTTGGTGGATGGTTGGGTAGAACTGCCTACAAACGAATTGAAAAAATCATGGTGGCAGTGCCAGTCATCCGTAAAGTCTATCCATACATCAAACAACTCGTTGATTTTCTCATCAACGACAATGAAACCCCGAAATTTAGTAGCGTTGTAGCAGTACAGTACCCACGAAAAGGGATCTGGTCCGTTGGCTTCCTCACGGGGCCAACCCTGCAAAAACTCGAACAGACTTCCCCTGATTCGGTCACTATTTTTATCCCAAGCTCCCCAACACCCTTCACAGGGTACACCATCACAGTTCCTCGTAAAGATACCCTTGATTTACCTATTTCAGTTGAGGAAGCGATTCGATTCTCTGTCAGCGGTGGTGTCCTCGTACCAGACCACCAACTTGTGAGAGGAAGTGGAGTTCCTGCTAGAATGACCACACCATGCAATGATTCCAACGAGAATCTAGAGTACACCCAACCCGAGACCAAGGAACGAGACACAGAAGAGGATCACCCTGAATGCAAGTAAACATTAGCAGCAAATTGTTTGATATGACCCCTGCAATCGAAGAATACGTCAGAGGCAAATCAGAGAAACTCACTCGATTCTTTGATCGAATTGAACAAATCAACGTGCTTATTGAAAAAACAACACATGGCTATACATCAGAAATTATCGCTGATGTAGAACACCACGATCCGATCGTAGCAAACAATGAAAATGACGACATGCACGCATCCATTGATGGTTGTGTTGATCGCGCTGTTCGTCAACTTTCCGATCTGAAATCTCGGTTACGTGACGACAAACATAACACACCCACTGGGGGGAACCAACGATGAAACTACTCGACATTGTCGTCAAAGAATCTATCCTTCCCCAACTCAAAGCGACAACACGAGATGCTGCTATTGGCGAAATGATCGACACACTCGTCGCATCAGGTGCGGTGAAAGAAGAGCAACGTGACGAATTTGTCAAAGCTGTCATTCGTAGAGAAAACAAAGGTTCTACCGGTTTTGGACATGGCGTTGCCGTGCCGCATGTCAAACATGCAGACATTAAAAAAATGCATGTTGCCGTTGCCAATAGCGAAGATGGTATTGATTTCAAAGCACTCGACCGTGAACCTGTCCATTCAATCATGCTTTTGCTCAGCCCTGAAGACCAACCAGAGAATCATCTCGATGCAATGGAAGCAATCTTTGGAAATCTTGGGCAAGATACTTTTAGACGGTTCCTCAGACAAGCAACAACTGCAGACGATGTCATCACCCTTCTTTCTGAAGCTGATGCAGCCACTCGCTAACGATCATTTTCTCGTGACAAAACCTACGATCCATCACGAAGCATTGCTTCGTGAATATCACGCTCTCTAAGATACAGTGTCTACTTCATCAACCATCCAAGTCAAGATTCCAAATCGCCTAGGCATGCACGCTCGCCCTGCGACGATGTTTGCTGAAATAGCTGGGCAGTTCGAATCGGAGATCACAGTCGCGCACGGGAATCATGATCCCGTTGATGGGAAGTCAATCATGCAACTCATGATGCTCGCTGCAACCCAAGGAACGTCTCTCATCATCGTCGCAGCAGGTAGTGACGCTGATACAGCACTAAATGAACTTAAAATGCTGATCGAAAATGGATTCAACGAATAGCTGTTGTCGTGCCGCTAGGTTTGATTAAATTTTCTCAGCTTTTAAATCTCGGGACATCAGTGACTCAATAGCTCCACGCAAAGGGAGTCCCTCAAACAAGACCTGATAAATCGATTCTGAAATGGGCATTTCGATGTCGTAGTTCCGTGCAAGCGTACGCACTGCCTTGGTTGTTGGAACACCTTCTATGACAGAACCCATCGTTTCTTGAATTGTTTCTAAGTCCTCTCCTTGGCCGAGACGTTCTCCACACGTTCGATTTCTGCCATGGGGACTAAAGCAAGTCGTTGCAAGATCACCAACCCCCGCAATGCCAAAGAATGTTTGGACGTTTGCCCCCATCGCTACACCTAAACGAGAAATTTCAGCGAGCCCACGTGCAAGCATTGCTGATTTTGCATTGTCACCAAGTCCCATCCCATCACAAATGCCTGCGGCAATTGCTATAACATTTTTTGTTGCCCCAGCAAGTTCTACGCCCAATGGATCATCGTGTGTATAAATGCGTAACCAATGAACATGAAACAAATCTTGAATTAAAGAAGCAACTGATTGGTCTGTTGAACTCGCCACCATTGCAGCTGGTTGATGTTTCGCCAATTCGGTCGCAATCGTAGGACCAGATAACACACAAACTTCCGATGTTGTACCAACGACTTCTTGGATGACTTGGGTTGGGCGAAGAAGTGATCCAATCTCTACCCCTTTCGCAACACTTGCAATTGGTGCCCCTTTGGGTACAAACTGCTCAATCGAACCCCAGACCTTCCGAACATATTGCGTTGGGATCGCGTTGATCAGTGTATCTGCCGCTTGAAGGACTGCTGAAGCATCTGGACTAACGTGTACTCCATCTGCTAACTGAAAATCATGCAAACGCGGTGATTTCCGAGTAGTAGCAAGGTTCACGACGACCTCAGGAAATGGACCCCACAAATGCACCTCTATACCCCTAGTAATCAGCGCATCTGCCAATACCAACCCCATCTGTCCATCCCCTACTATTGCAACGCTTGTCATTGTGCTCTGAGCCTCTCACTTGGGTACTTGGGTGTTCTTTAGGGTATCCTGCTGTATCTTACGCGAACAATTGCCCTAGAAACTACCTATAGTAAGTAGCAATTGCACAGAAGGAACCAAGTATGCCAGAACATGAGATCAGTGACCCACTCACAATGCCTGAAACGGACGCAATGCAAGGCGCGATGCGACTTGAACGTCGCCTTTTAATCGCGCTTGGAGGTGGAGTTCTTCTTGCAGTTTCTTGGATTTCGAGCCTTCTTGGTGCACATGAACTCGCGTCACAAATACCTGCAGCAATTGGTTCGATTATTCTTGTTATTCCACTGCTTGGGGGTGCGTGGAGCGAAGTGAATCGAGGCAATCCATCGAGTGATGCCTTAGCCTCCCTCGCTGTGCTTGCAGCGCTCTCTGCAGGCATGTACCTCGCTGCTGGGTTCCTTGCCCTCTTTCTATGGATGGCGAACCTCATTCTTAGCCGAACTGCGTGGGGAGCTCAGCGTGCAATCCGAGACCTTGTCGATCTCACACCAGGGCAAGCTCGGTTGCTAGAGAATGATGTAGAAACGATGCTACCAGTTCGCGATGTGACCGTCGGGATGATCGTTCGAATCCGACCTGGTGAAAATTTGCCGGTTGACGGCACCATTGTTGCAGGGCGAAGCGATATCAACCAAGCGTCCTTGACTGGTGAAGCTGTTCCCGCAGAAGTGCAAGTAGGGAAGCCTGTGTACGCAGGGACGACAAACTTGACAGGTCAGATTGATGTTGAAGTCACCGCAGTCGCAGGTGACACAACAATTGGAAAAGTTGAGTCACTCATCCGTGAGGCGGAATCTACAAAAACGAAACGTCAGGAACTCATCGAACAACTTGCATCCTATTATTTTTCGATCGTCGTCATGGTTGCAGCTGTCGTATGGTTCTTCACAAGTCGATCAACTGATGAGTTTATCCGAGACCAAGCATCTGTTCGAGCAATCACTGTACTGGTTGTGACTTGCCCCGGCGGTTTACTCATCGCACATCCGACCGCCATGGTCGCCGCGTTTGCAGCAGCTGCTCGCCTTGGCATTATGGTGAAACAAACACGCACCCTAGAATCTGCTGCAGATATTGACACTGTCATCCTTGATAAGACAGGAACATTGACTACTGGACAATTCGCCGTCAGCCGCCTCGCACCTGCTGAAGGTGTAGAAGGCGCTGCACTTTTACAAGCAGCTGTTGATGCGGAACAACATTCCAATCACCCATTGGCAAAATCGATTGTTGACACGGCAACACAGGCAAGAATTACTCCCTCTTCAGTGAATAATTTTGAAGAGGTACATGGCAGAGGTGTCATTGCACATTCCGATGATGCAGATGTGTTCGCTGGAAGAGGTGCATGGCTCCTTGAACTCAACAGTGGAATCGCAGAGGCAATGGAAGCTGTTGAAAAACGCATTGAAGGAATGTCGAGTGTACACATCATGCGTGGGACGCAATATCTCGGCGCTGTTGGTCTAGAAGATAAGCTACGACCGCACGCTGCTGATGCCATTGAAGATATGCGACAGCATGGTGTGCGGCATGTATCAATTTTCACAGGCGATCGCCTAGATGTGGCGAAACGTGTCGGTCAAGCTGTCGCGGTTGATTCTATCGAAGCGGAGTGTTTACCTGAAGAAAAACACGAGGAATTGCGGTACCTCATTGGCAGAGGGCACAATACCCTCGTCGTTGGTGATGGTATTAACGATGGTCCTATTCTTGCAACTGCAGATGTAGGCGTTGCGATGGGACTTTCAGGCTCGGACATCGCGACAAACTCTGCTGGTGTCGCTCTGATGAACGATGATTTACGCAACATTCCGTTCCTCATCGCATTGGCTCGCAAAACCAAAAGCATTATTGGGCAAAACATCGGAGCCTCGCTCGTCCTTGCTGTGGTTGGACTAGCACTCGCCGCCACTGGGAACATCAATATCTGGTTTACACCCTTCTATTATGCCCTTGGGTATGTCATCGTCATTGCAAACTCACTACGGCTCATCCGTTTCGGTGAAGACTTCACCGCTCATGTCGATTCACAACGACAAATCGAAGCAAGCCGTGTTGCAAAACCTGTTCGCCAGCTCGCGACAGGTATCTAACCCCTACAAAAAACCTCGCCCTCTATGAGTTTTTTGTTTGTATCGTTCATTTCCAGAAAACTCACAGAGCGTGTGTGCTGCGTTAGGCAATCGTAATGGAATTGTCTAGGTAGACATCTTGAATCGCGTTGAGTAATTGCACGCCTTCTGCCATTGGACGTTGGAATGCTTTGCGTCCGCTGATCAAACCAGTGCCACCGGCACGTTTGTTGATGACGGCTGTTCGTACCGCTTGACCAAAATCGTCATCTCCAGAAGCACCACCACTGTTAATCAAACCACAGCGACCACTAAAACAGTTCAACACTTGATATCTGCAAAGATCAATAGGGTGATCTGTACACAAATCACTGTACATTCCCTTGTGGAACTTCCCGTACGAAGTGCCACCTTCATTCATTGCGATGTAACCGCCATTATTTGTTGCTTGCTTTTGTTTAATAATATCTGCTTCGATCGTGCAACCAAGATGGTTTGCTTGACCAGTTAGGTCTGCAGCTGCGTGGTAATCAGTACCGTCCACTTTAAAGTCGCTGTTGCGTAAATAACACCACAGGACAGTTGCCATCCCAAGTTCATGTGCGAGTGCGAATGCGTGGGCAACTTCTTGAATCTGTCTACTCGATTCTTCAGAACCGTAGTAAATGGTCGCTCCAACTGCGGCAGCTCCTAGATTCCACGCTTCTTCAACAGTACCAAACATGATCTGATCAAAATTGTTTGGACTTGTAACGAGCTCATTATGATTAATTTTGACAATAAATGGAATCTTATGCGCATATTCACGAGCAACAGAACCTAACACGCCATACGTACTTGCAACAGCATTACAGCCACCTTCAATCGCGAGCTCAACTATTTTTCCTGGGTCGAAATATTCAGGATTCGGTGTAAAGGAAGCCCCACCAGAATGCTCAATTCCTTGATCAACAGGAAGGATCGAGAGGTATCCAGTACCACCCAACCGCCCGTTTCCATACAACGCTTGGAGATTGCGAAGGGTTTGGGCAGTACGATCACTACCCTTCCAAGAACGATCAATAAAGTCTGATCCGGGCAAATGTACCATGTCAGCAGAAATAATCGCCTCATGTTCAAGTAAATGTGATGCTTCGGATCCAAGATATTCGAGAGTCGTTTTCATTGGTTTTACTCCTAAGAGGGGCATAATACTCGCAAAAGTGCACATACATGGCGTGCTATACAACGAGAAAACCTCCAAATTCGAGTTTCACGCTTTTTCCGTTTTTTTTCTTGCTAAAGAGTGGTTTTGTGTCTACTCTCAACACATTCCGATATGACCACCCTTCGCGTTCTATTCAACCTCGTATCCGTCACTACGATCTTTCTCTGCGGGAATAGTGCTGCGCAAACTTCACTCTTACCTCAGCCAAGTTCATGGAACGACCATTTTGGAGATGGTGTTGATTCCGATGGTGTTTGGCTCGTTGTAGGCGACCCTCAAGATTCAAGTGAAGCCTATTTTCGAGGTTCTGCACACATTTATTGGAATGATGGACAAAGTTGGAATCTCCACCAAAGAATCTCACCGACGCCAGTCCCTACAGCTGGTGAAAACATCTTCTTTGGAACGTCTGTTTCAATTCAAGGCGGGTGGATGCTTGTTGGAGCACCCGGCGATGATGAAGTTGGTGTGAACGCTGGAGCGGTGCACGTGTATCAACTCAACGAGGATTCTGGTTTATGGGAAGAGTTTGATAAGTTGTTTTCCGATACCCCCGAAACAAACGATCGCCTTGGAACCGGTACAGCAATTGACACAAACAGTGGGCTTGCCATCGCCTCCCAACTTGATGCAACCTTTTCTGGCGAGTTGCATCCTTGGAAGATCAACGAAACATCTTGGGCAAAACTCACTACGATTGAAAACCCCATCGGTGAAACGGGGGCACGTTTTGGAAATGCGATCGATTTGGAAGGCACCACGCTTATCGCAGGAACTCCTTTTGAGGACAATGGCAAAGGCAGTGTTTGGATTCTGGAATACAACGACACAATAGAAGAGTTTGCAGTCCAAGCAAGAATTAGCCCAGACGATGTAGTACTCTCTCCCAAGTTCGGCACTGCTGTTTCATTGTTTGGAAACACTATTGCTGTTGGCGCTCCGTACGACGGAAATGGTGAAGTAAACGGTGGCTCGACCTACTTATTCAATAACAATGGCAATGGCTGGGTATTGAACGATAAGTTCCAAGGATCATCCACCCAAGCTGGCGATGCATTTGGGAGCAGCTTGTACCTTGCAGGTACTTCGATCGTCGTTGGTTCACCAAACCATGACCTACAATCAGGGGATGCGTACGTCTTTGATGTAACAGGGACAACCGCAGTAGAAATACTTGAACTCTTACCACACGACCCAGTTACGGAGGGGTACTTTGGAAGACGATGCCATATCGCAAACGATACGGTTTTTGTCAGTGCACTTGGGTTTAGTCACACACCATTGCATTCTGGAAAATTGTATCTCTACGGTTCGGTCATACTGTTTGGAGACTTCGATCACGACAATGACCGTGACATTTCCGATTTACTCTACCTCATAGCATCTTGGGGGCCATGTCAATCAACATGTGCTGCTGACTTAGATCGAAATGGTACTGTTGATATAGACGATCTTCTTGCGTTTATCAACGCTTGGCAAATTTAAAACCCAACTGCTTGTCCATCTCTTCGCTGATCGCTTGCCCCTGCTAGCCCATGTTCAAGTCTGTATACCGCCTGCCCTCCTCCAAAGGCGACTGTTCGCTCTGCAAGTTCAAGTTCATGTCCGCGTGCGTGTAACCCTTCGTACACCGAATCAGCAAAACCCCGCTCTATCGCTACTTTGCGACCACCGAGTAACTTCCAACGTGGTGCATCGAGAGCGGCTTGCGGATTTTGATTGCCAAAGACAATTCGAGAGACAACCTGCAAGTGTCCTTGGGGTTGCATCGGACCACCCATCACACCAAATGCCATTTTCGCTCCTGTCTGATCCTTCAACATCGCAGGAATAATCGTGTGGAAGGGTCTCTTCGAAGGTTCAGCAACATTTGGGTGACCTCGTGCATGTGAAAACCCCATTCCCCTGTTTTGCATTGCGATCCCTGTTCCCGGAATCACGATGCCCGATCCAAACCCTTCGAAATTTGATTGAATCAACGAGACAAGTTGGCCACGTGCATCCCCTGCAGCTACATACACGGTTGAACTGTACCTTGGTATTGTTTCTTTTTCGCAAAGTGACGCGTTCGATGAGATTCCGTTTGCATACTTCGTAACACGATCGTCGTGGAGTAAATCTTCACAATTACCAGAGATAACTGGGTCCGCAACAAATGCGTGTGTATCTGCGAAGGCGTACTTCATCGCTTCAATTTGAACATGTAAGACCTCGGGTGCATCACAATCTTCAAGGCAAACGTCACAGTGCTGCACAATACCAAGTGCTAAAAGTGCTGCAATTCCCTGACCATTGGGTGGCAATTCAAGAAGTTCACACGATCCGCATGGCATTCCAAGTGGCTTGATCCATTGGCAACGATGTGCATCAAGATCCTTGGCTCTTAACCATCCACCTTCCTTAACCGATGCATTGTTGATCTCCTGAGCGAGCCTTCCTCTATAAAAAGATTCGCCTCGAGTTTCTGCAATTTCTTGTAGTGTTGTTCCATGATCTGGAAGGATGACATGTTCTCCTGTGTTTGGAACAGTTCCATTTGGCAAAAAAGTTGCCCTCCAGGAATCAAACGAGTTGTATCGAGCTGCTCCCCTCGCCCAACCTGCTGCAGTTTGTCTCGAAACAAGGAATCCTTCCGTTGCATAGCGAATCGCAGGAGCAAAGAGTAGTTCGAAATCAACAGTTCCAAATTTTTCTGATAACGCCACCCAACTTGAAACAGCGCCGGGTACCGTCACTGGCGACCACCCCGTTGGTTCAATTGAACTTCCATCGTAGTTAGAGGGTGATTTTCCAGAAGCATTCAGCCCGTGAATCTCTTCGCCATCACCCACTAAGGCGAATGCGTCTGCACCAATGCCATTTGCGCATGGTTCGACAACTGTGAGCGCAATCGCAGAAGCAAGTGCGGCATCAACTGCGTTTCCACCAATTCTGAGCATTTCCAAACCAGCTTGGGCAGCGAGTGGTTGAGAGGTCGCAACGACATTGTGAGCCAAAATGGCTTCTCGCCTTGATGGATAGGGTAATGACCAATCAATCGTCATGAAACTTCTTCAATCCAACCACCGCAAATCACTCGACTCTCTTGATAACAGACGACTGCTTGCCCAGTTGCGCCACCTCGTTGGGGCGCATCAAAGACTACTTCTATGCCTTGCTCGACTATTCGTACCTTTGCTGAACTAGCAGGTGTGTTGTACCGTATTTTTGCTGTACAGGGAACCCACCCTTGGGGTTCGTCAATCAGCCAATTCACTTGTTTTGCGAGTACTTTGTGGCAATTGAGTTGTTCCTCACCACCAATAGTCACGCTATTGAGAACAGGGTCTTTCGCTACGACATACACCGGTTTACTCATCGCGATACCAAGCCCACGGCGTTGTCCGATCGTATACTTCTGATGTCCTTGGTGTGTCCCTACAATGTTTCCTTCAGTATCGAAGACCTGTCCTTCCTTTAAACTGTTCGGAGCGCGGCTCTCGATGATCTTGGCATAGTTGTTGTCTGGGACAAAACAGATATCTTGTGAGTCTGGCTTATTTGCAACAGGTAAATCAAACTCTCTAGCCAATGTACGTACCGCATCTTTTTGCAAATGCCCAATTGGTAACAACATTTCAGAAAGTCGATCTCGAGTTGCACCAAACAACACATAACTTTGGTCTTTTGATTCATCTGCCCCTCGGTGAAGTTCAGAACCATTTTGGGTGTGAAGTACCTGTGCGTGATGGCCTGAGGCAACATACTCAGCGCCGATCGTTTTTGCGTACTGGTGAAGTCGCCCAAATTTCAACCAATCATTGCACCGAATACACGGATTTGGAGTACGGCCAACGTTGTACTCATCAACGAAGTAATCGATGATTCGTCCAAACTCTTCCTTGAAATCGAGCGCGTAAAAAGTAACACCGAGTTTTGCACAGACGTGGCGAGCGTCATGGGCATCATTGATGGAACAACACCCCTTTTGTTGAATCTCTACTTCAGATACATGTTCCCCAATAGCCCCTAGCCGCATAAAACAACCAATAACTTCATGCCCTTCTTGTTGTAAAAGCGCAGCAGCAACGGATGAATCGACCCCACCTGACATTGCCATAAGAACTTTCGCCATACGTGTATTTTAGTCGGAAATGTTGCTCTCCCGCTATCATCTCCAACTATGTTGATATACGCAGGTATTGATGAAGCTGGCTATGGTCCAATGTTCGGACCACTGTGTGTCGCCGCTTCGGTACTCGTTCTTGAAACATACGATCCCGCCCAAGGTGCTCCAAACTTGTGGGATATATTAGGCGATGCCGTTTGTAAAAAACGAAGTGATACACGCAAACGAATTGCTGTTAACGATTCTAAAAAACTTAAATCAAGCTCAACACCTAAGGGCCTCAAACATCTTGAGAGGGGTGTTCTTGCCTTCCTCGCAGTAGCAAAACAGATTGATCCTATTCTTAATGAACAACCATTGTTCGATGAAGATTTTTTCGATGCTATTTCAAGTGAACGTCCCACATCATCTTGGATGCGTAGCTCGACCCCACTTCCCCTAGCATGTGAAGCCCAATCATTACAAATCGATTCAGCATGTTTAGCAAGGGCTCTTGAAGAAGCACGTGTGCAATGCAATTGGCTCACGTGTACTTCGGTAGATGTCAATACGTACAATCAACGAACAAGCTTGGCTTCAAAAGCAGCGCTTAATTTTGCAGTTGCAATGCAACACGTTGAGGCAATTTCCAATCGATGGCCAGAGGAACACCCAAGAATCATGATTGATCGGCATGGAGGAAGAATTCGATACCGTCAGGATTTACAACAAGCATGGCCGGAAGCCCAGATTCAGATTCTCGCTGAAAATGATGAGATGAGTCGGTACCGACTCAACATAGATGAGCGGCGAGTGACACTCACCTTTGCCTCAAAAAGTGACGAAAACCATCTGCCAGTAGCACTTGCTTCGATGGTAGCCAAGTTCACTCGTGAGTTGCACATGATGCGGTTCAATCGGTATTTTTCAAATCTCATTCCCGACATTAAACCCACTGCTGGCTACGTGCAAGACGGGAGACGATTCCTACGAGAGATTGAAGCCCATCTCAACATACACAACATCCCAAGAAACGAACTCATCCGTAACAGTTAGCGACCCTTGTGTAGCAACAAACAACACATTGGGGGGGTTCTATGCCGGTTTTGCATGGAAGCGTAGGGATAAATCATTGTGTTTCCCTGTTTCTTTGAAATAAAGTGTTGACGATGTGTTTTGGATTGATACAATACGGGGCTTGCCACTGTTTTCGACGATTGGCGTTGGACTGAGGATGGCAATTCAGGTGTCTGTTTGATCTAGGAGATCACCCTTGCAAGAGGACGAAGAGGACGCCCGGCTGCATTGACGGCATTTCCCGTAAGGGAATTGACTCGAACTGTACGTCGGGTCAAAATTCAAGCAGCCAATCACCGCGATTGGTGAAGTAACAAAACATGAAACGATTCGCCTCGGAAGGCGATCTATGTATTGAAAAGGAACGCTGTAGTTTTCTATTTGCAGCAAAAAGGTAAACAGCCATGGCTTTAGATCTCAACAAAGTAAGAAACATTGGTATTTGTGCTCACATCGACGCTGGTAAAACAACCGTAACAGAACGGGTGTTGTACTACACCGGAAAGAGCTACAAAATTGGTGAAGTGCACGAAGGCACTGCGACAATGGACTTCTTAGAAGAAGAACAAGAACGTGGGATCACCATTCAATCGGCTGCGACGACATGCCCATGGGAATTCGATGGAAATTCCTACACAATCAATTTAATTGATACACCCGGACACGTTGACTTCACTATTGAGGTTGAACGATCGATGCGTGTACTCGATGGAGCTGTTGCAGTGTTTGATGCAAAGGAAGGCGTTGAAGCTCAATCTGAAACAGTTTGGCGCCAAGCTGATCGATACCACGTACCACGTCTATGCCTGATTAACAAAATGGATAAAATCGGTGCTGACTTCGAGTTCAGCTACAACACTGTACGAGAGCGGCTCGGAGCAAATGCTGTGGCTGTCCAACTTCCAATTGGTGCGGGCGATTCTTTTGAAGGAATCGTTGACCTCATCGAAATGAAAGCGTACTACTTCGATAGTAGTGAAATGGGCGCAGTAGTTGAACAACGTGAAATTCCAGAAGACATGCAAGAAATGGCTGAACTCTGGAAACATGACATCGTTGAACGAATCGCAGAACTTGATGATGAACTGACCGAACTCTATCTTGAGGACGAATCAGCAATCACGCCAGAACAACTCAAAGCAGCGCTTCGACGAGCAACGTTGGAAATGCGAGCGTTCCCAACGTTCTGCGGGTCTGCTCTCAAAAATATCGGGGTTCAACGTGTCCTTAATGGTGTCATCGAGTACCTTCCAAATCCGACCGAAGTTCCTCACGTTGAAGGTACGAACCCCAAAGACGAAAATGAAAAACTCACACGCCCCCACGACGACAGTGCACCTTTTTCTGGTCTTGTCTTCAAGGTTGTGAGCGATTCCCATGGCGACCTTACCTATGTCCGAGTGTATTCAGGCAGGTTGGAAAAAGGAAGTCGAGTGCTGAATCCTGCAAATGGACGAAAAGAAAATGTGTCTCGAATCTACGAGATGCATGCAAAGGATCGTAAATCTCTTGACTTTGCTCCTGCTGGTACGATTGTTGCCGTCATTGGTCTTAAAAATTCAGGCACAGGAGACACACTTTGTGATGCGAACGACCCAATCGTCTTGGAAAAAATGCACTTCCCTGATCCTGTGATCTCGATGTCTATTGAACCGATCACAAATGATGATAAAAAGAAGTTGGGCGAAGCACTCACAACAATTACACGAGAAGACCCCTCCTTCCGTGCTCGTTACAACGATGAAACAGGTGAAACTATTATCTCTGGAATGGGTGAGTTGCACCTCGAAATTGTCAAAAATAAACTCACTCGTGATCTAAAGATCGGCGTAAACGTTGGTACTCCACGTGTGAGTTACAGAGAAACAATTACCGGTGTTGCTGAAAGTGTTCGCGGAAAATTCGTGAAACAATCAGGTGGTCGCGGACAATTTGGTGATGTAGTCCTCAATGCCCGACCTATGACTGAAACCGAAGCTGCAGAACAAGAACTCGTCATGAAAGATGGCGTGGTCTTTGTTGACAAAATTACACACGGTTCAATTCCACGCGAATATATTTCATCTGTTGAAGCAGGCGTCCGCGCTGCTACAGCATCGGGCATCCTCGGTGGATATCCCCTCGTGAACGTTTGCATAGAGCTCATTGATGGTTCGTACCATGAAGTTGACTCAAGCCAAGTTGCATTTGAACAAGCGGGAGCCCTCGGCTGTCGTCAAGCATGTACACAAGCAAAACTAGCGCTACTTGAACCCATCATGAAAGTGACAATCACCACTCCAGACGAATTCTTCGGTGCTGTTAGTGGTGACCTTGCAAGCCGCCGAGGTCAAATCAACGACAGTGAACTTCGAGGTGTTGTTCGAATTATCAATGCTGACGTTCCACTCTCTGAGATGTTTGGGTACACAACCGTACTCCGAGGTATGACACAAGGTCGTGCCTCCTCGACTATGGAACCAGCAGAATACCGCCTCATGCCAGAAGGTCTCAAGAAAGAAGTTTTAGCTTCGTAACCAGTAAAGTCGCGTACCATATCTTTGCGTATGCAACACGAGTCTTACCTAAAACATTTACATCATGCCTGCGAGCTTGCCGCTCGCGGGCATGGTTGTGTTGAACCAAATCCGATGGTTGGTTGTGTGATCGTCAATCCAAAAGGTATCATCGTAGGTCGTGGATACCACCAAAAAATTGGCGATTCGCATGCAGAAATACATGCGCTTCAAGAAGCTGGCGCACAAGCACGCGGCTCAACAGTGTTTGTTACGCTTGAACCCTGCAATCATCAAGGGAAGACTGGTCCCTGCGCACCCGCACTTCTGAACGCGGGCGTCTCAACTGTTGTCATTGGTTGTAGTGATCCAAACCCAGAAGCTACTGGTGGTATTGCGTTCCTCAAAAAAAATGGTGTACATGTTCTGTTAGCAGATGACCCGAAGTGCAAAAAACTTATCGCTCCATTTGTTCAACGAGTAACAACAGGTTTGCCTTGGGTGCTCTGCAAATGGGCACAAACTGCGGATGGATACATAGAGACACCAATTGATGAATCTCCTTGGATCAGCTCAGCAGAAAGCAGGCAGCTCGTGCATCAAGAGAGGGGTTGTGTTGACGCGATCATCGTTGGAGTTGGAACAGTTGTTGCGGACAACCCAAGCTTAACTGTCCGTGGAAGTACAGCACACCGTACACCACTTCGTGTGATTATTGACCCAACTCTAAGAACGCCGTGCAATGCAAATCTCTGCGATGGTTCTATACCGACGCTGATCGCACATGGAAAAGGTGCCAATCCAAATGCATTTCCACAAAAAAATATCTCATTCATAGAACTGCCGTCTATTGAGAACGCACTCAATCTACGCCCCTTGCTAACACATGTAGCCAAGGAATACGATGCAACAAATGTACTCGTAGAGGGAGGCAAGTCACTCTTTGAACATCTATTCAAACAACAACTTGCCAACGAGCTATGGATTTTTACTTCAAATAAAACCTTTGGAGATAAGGATCTGCGCAATATGCAATCGACCTTCGAACATGTACCTTGTGTTCTCGAACAAGAAACAAGTTGCGGCGGTGATGTAGTACAAAGATATCGAGTAGAGCAAGAGGTCAGTAGTTTGTCAGTGTAAAAATTGTTCGAGAGGCGCTCCCGATTCACTACGATGGAGACGCAACACATTTTCACCATTGTCTAAAATCCAACTACCATCTTCTTGGAGTGCGATTCTCACAGTATCCATCGGAAGACGATCGTACCCTTCAAATGTAACAGTTGCTACTTGAAGATCTCGTGGAAACGGACCAATGGCTACTGAAACAGGATGCGACTTGAGTAGCCAGATCAGCAGTGACTGTACAAGTTGTGGTTCTACTACTTTCGCTCCACGGCTCTCGTCAACCCATCGATCTAACTCTCGCTTAAGTATTGTTTCACTGCCCTTGGTAGCTATTCGTACTCTCTTAATGTCAAATTGTGAAACGCCCGAACCTGTTGGAGAAGCGATCAACTCTGCTGTTGGAAATAACTGAGAAAGAGAATCCCAGTCCATCCGACATACCATCGGTGAGTGCTCCAACTGTACGTACCGATCCTGTGAGTTCGCTGATACTCTCCCACCGATCAATACTGTTGTCCGATCCCCTTCTCTATCAACAACAGAAATTGAGGCTCTAGGCGAGAGCAAGGAAAAAAGTGCGAGGTCATCTGACGAATCAACAACAAAGGATTGAATTTTGACAGAAGCCAACCGCCCAACCCATTCTACAAAAGCGTCTTGGTGTACTCTTGCAGAAACAGGTTCCTGAATCATCCAGCGTCCTCCTTCATTGTTCAAGATTAATGCGTCATCATCAATTCGGCGTTCAATTTTTTCTGCGTTCACAGAAACATTTGGAAACACACGTGTGTCCCGCCAATACCGGTGATCAGTATCGAGTGCGAGGCGGTGCAGAGATTGTGAAACTGTCACTGGCAGTTCATTGTTGATTGCAGCATACGCTCTTCCACCCAATGTCATTCTCCCGAGCTTAAACTCGATGGCATCAGTTGGAGTTGAGAGTACTATTGCATCTGCATCTTCACCCAATCCAATTGCGTTGTAAGAAACATCGCCCTCGATTTTGCCAAGTTGCAACAAGCCCTGTGCTCGTTCAATCAGTTCTAGAATAGAACGGCTATCCATCTTGCATCGAAATGGTTTTGTTTGCCACCATTCACCATCGAGCCGATCGAATTGCAACCCCTCACTACCACGTCGCAATGTAATGCTATCCACTGCTTGGAAATCAAACACCCCACTTGGAACAAGGAGCGTTATTGCATCATTCGTTCGTTTGTCCGATGATCTTCTCTCGATCACAGAGATCGTCGACAAAATGATCGCAACGCAAAGCAGTATCCATACATGTGCTGTGCGAATCACTTTGTTTGCCTCCGAACATTCAAAAAACCGGCGACTCCTAGAATCAAGATTGGAATCCCAAGTGGAAGAATGAAAACCCAAGCGAAATACATTCCTTGTGGTATCCCGTGGATTCGACTTGTTTGTTGTCCTAGAGGACTCGCTGCAATCCAATCGTCGAGTCGAGCAAGCCATTCCACAGCGGCAAGTAGAAACTCACTGTTTCCTGGATTCGCCATTGTCACATGACCTTCGCCCGATTGCGATGCGCGATCCGCTGCCCAAGATAAGAGCCATCCCCCAGAACCGACAGCAATTGCTCGTGCCTCTTCATGGTGTACAACAGCGCAGGCAACAGGGAGGTCATATTGCAAGGGAGACTTGCTAGAACCATCAGTTTCTGAAGCCCAATCTTCATCAAGCCAGCGATCTGGGGAAGAAAAGATTGAGAACAAGACGTCACCTCCGCGCAGTTCCACCGGTAATGGAAGATACAACCGCCGCCCGTTTACAGCTCGCGCGATCGCATGAGAACTCGTTGATCTATCAATGAGTTGTCCCCGTTGAATATGGACTTGTTGTGGACCAATCGGAATTCGTTGCAACACAACTTCTGATGTGTTCGCCTCAATGCCAATCCCTTGAAGTAATCGCGCCCAAGGGTCAACTTGACCATAGCGAGGCAACAAACTTGGTTGAATGTTTAACAGTACTGATTCATTGCCTGCAAGTAACCCTTCGGTTGCGTCAAGTAGAGATTGCTCACGTGTTGAAAGTTCTAACCCTGCCCTACTTGAGGGTGGAATAACGACATATACAACTGGTCCATGATCGATTGATGGTCTCGCGCCATCCGCTGGAATCCATTCATGCACTTGAAATCGACTTGTTTCTAGGAGTCCACGAACAGCTGACAGATCCACTGCGTTTTCCTGCTTCGAAAGCAACGACTTTTGTTCTGCATGTACAAACACAACGTGTGGAACGATTGAAGACTCAAGCGAACGCAACGCAGAAGAAATGATTTGCTCCCCCCTAAACCTCTGGTCTTGAGTTATACCACTGATTGCGTTCGTTGCAGGAAACAACAACGAAGCTGAAATCATTGTTGCTCTGTTTGGAGAAATGAGAACCGCACCCTGTCCTTGGGTAAGTTGCGAGGCCAATTCACCAAGTTCAAGACGACCTAACCTTCGAAGATCGTCATCAGATTTTGCAAGTTTGAGTGCCATCGTTTCAAAAGCGAGGGATTCTTCCTTGGCAACCTCTGAGAACTCACTAGATCGCCCTTCTTTTAACCACCATGCAACTTCTGAAAGTTCAGTTGCCCATCTTCCGTTCGCTGCGGCGAGGATATCTCTTGCTACGGCTAATCTTGGGAGCGGTGCCGCTGCATCAATAAACATTGCTTTATCGACTTCATCAAGAATGAGATCGCCATCTCTACCGAGTAATTCAAGAGAGGTAGCGAGTGTTTGAAGTGTCTCTTGTTCTTTAGACGTAACTGGGAATCGTGACGCGAGTTCGGCCCAAGCTGATTCGCTCAATGCGAACGTTGTGAGTTCTTTAAACGCAGCCTTCCCATCTTCAATAGTTGCTTCTGCTGCTGATAACTCTTCACTATACAGATCCATCAAGTCGCGAAGTAACGAGTCAAAAGCATCAAGTGACTCAGGGTCTGAGGGGTCAAGGCGATCGACCTCTAAAAACTCTGACGCAGCTTCATAACGTCGCAAAACTTCATCAACTTGTTTTGCAATTGCTCTACCCGTCAGATTTTCATCCATCAACACAACGATGCGCCAGTTGGAATCCAGATTGCTTAAAAACGTTGATGTTTGTTCACTTAATGTATATGTTCTTGAGCCAGTTGCATCTACACGCACCCTGTACGATTCATGCAATGCAAGTTCATTCACTGCAATGAGAGAAGCAAGCAGGGACGCAACTGCGAGTATTGCTTTTGTACAATGCAATGAAGATCGCCGTGTTAAATCAACGGCAACTGTAGCGACGACAATCATTACTACAATGATTGAAAGGAAATACACAACTCCTGCAGAATCAATTAGACCAATCGAAAATGCATTCACTCGGAGATCTGGATCTGCCATAAAAACTAGATCTGCAAACCGTGCAGGAAGCAAAGTAGGTAACACTTTCGTGCTTAGTGAAAATGTAAGCCAAAGAAACGTGGTACCTAGATACGCAACTGTTTGGGAAGGAGTACACGCAGAAATTAAAATCCCAGTAGCACAGATCGCTCCACCAAAGAGAAGCAGTCCTAAGTAACCGGAAAAAATGGCCCCGTAATCTGGGCGTGCATAGAGTTCCAAAACAAGAACGAGCGGTATTGTTGTCAGTACTACAAATAGGAGGAAGCACCATGCTGCAAGAAACTTCCCTTTCGCAATGTGAAAAGAAGAAATTGGAGAAGAGAGCAACAGATCCCAAGTTCCCACTCTTCTCTCCTCTGCAACCAATCGCATCGTAATTGCTGGACAAAGAAGAATCAGTAACCAAGCAGCCAAATCAAAAATTGGTCGCATCGTTGCAATCCCCCCTAGTTCAAAAACTCCTGAGAGGAATGCTACCCCACAGATGCATGCAAAAAGAGCCGCTACAACTGGGCCAGTTGCGACACAGAAGAGTGACCGAAGATCTCTCAAACATAGTGCGATCATCTGCTTCATAAACCCACCTGCGAATCTTGAATAAGCCTGAGGTATGTCGCCTCTGAGTTTTCTTTTGTTGGTTGAAGTAACCGAAGCATACCCCCATTTTCAGAAACAATTTGAGCTACTCTTTCACATAACTCAGTCACGCTCACTTGCTGATCTTCGCAAATACAGTGCATCCAAGTGTCATCAATCTTCGTGCAACGGATCACTGGCAACTCTTCTAGAATGTTGTGTGGAGAAACTTCAAGTGAAACGGTTTCTCGTCCAGTACTTAAAGATTCAAATGTCCCATCTGCCACTATACCGCCATTAGAAAGAACTGAGACAACATCACAAGTTGATTCCACTTCGGACAAGTTGTGGGATGAATACAACACACCAGAAGACGCTGAGAGTTCCTTTACAAGGTTCCGAAACAATACATTCTGCTCAGGATCGAGACCAGTTGATGGTTCGTCTAGCACAAGGAGTTTTGGTGCATGGAGCAAGGCTCCGGCAAGAGCAACCCTCTGTCGGTACCCTCTTGAAAGAGTGCCAATGGGTTGGTGTAACACATGCTGTACATCGCACCTTGTTGACCAACGATCAATCGCTGAAACTGTTCCCTGCTTTCCTAATCCCTGCAACCGTCCAACGTATGAGAGGTAGTCAATCCCTCGAAGTTCATTTGGAAGAGGAGCTCCCTCTGGTAGATACCCGATATGAGATTTTGCTCGTACAGGATCACTGAGAAGATCCACATCATGAATGTGAACACTGCCATCTGTGGGTGTAAGCACGCCACAAATCATTCGGATCGCAGTCGACTTCCCTGCACCATTTGGCCCAAGTAAACCGCGAATTTGACCCACCTCAACACATAGATCAACATCCCTTAGAGCTAGGATGTTGCCAAAACGTCGGGTCAATTTCGTTGTTTGAAGGATCATAACGAGTGTAATGGAGGATTTTAGAGCAAAGAAGCGTACCTGATATCCCCAAAGTGCCCCTGTTTATCAAGCAAAATGGGTCGAAACTCCGATGGCATTCGGATTGCATCTTCAAAAAATGGGTGTAGGCTTGGACTCGTTACGGTTATGTACAAGATTATGGCAGCAAAACGCCAAAGATTACAAATTGCGTTTGACGCTACGATCAACCCCAAGATCGCAGAAGTGCTATCTGAGCACTTTGAGATTGTCGAAGCAGATCAAGAAAGCGACCTCATCATTTCTGGTGGAGGAGCAATCCAAGCAAAAATCAACGCGATCTGCGACGCTGGCATGGAACTCACACAGTTTGATGCTGCTGCTGTTCGATCGTTAAATGTTGCCCAACGCCTCAGGCTCATGGAAGAGAAGGTCGTGCGGTATGTCCATGAGCTTCTTGATATGGACAATTTTGAGATTAGATTGCTCGACCAACGATCCGGTGCCTTAGAACTCGTCATTGCTGAGAACCTCTCCCCTCTTAAAATCGGAGAGGTCATCGTTGCTAAAGAAACTGACAATGGAATCTGTGGGCTTGTCGCTGCATCTGGACAAAGTCATATTTGCCCAGATGTAGAGCAGGAGCCGCTGTACAAAATCGGATTGGACAGTGCTGCCTCCTCTCTCACCGTTCCTTTATGGATGAATGACACGATCATCGGAGTTTTCAACGCTGAATCGAAGAAGAAAAACGCATTCGATGAAAATGATCGCAAGATGGCAGAAATTTTCGGAAGATATATTGCAGGTGCGATGCACACGCTCGATCTCCTCGTCATCGAACGCTACACAACAAACGAAGAAGTTTCTAAAAACATCCTTGCAGAACTTGAAGAACCACTCAAAATCATTTCCGATTTATCAAACACCTTGTTGAAAAAGGGAGATGAAAACGATCTAGAAATCGCCGAAAAACTAGTAGAAGCCTCCGCATGCGTCGAACAAAGACTCAAGGCATGCACGAGTGGTCCACAAACGATTCTCGATGCTGACAGGGCTGGATTTATCAAACCAGACCCAACACTCGTCGGGAAAACTGTCCTTGTTGCAGATGACGAAGAACCAGTTCGCCAAGGTGTGCACGATGTCATGTCAAAACTTGGGTTCACAGTCACGATTTGCAAAGATGGTACGGAAACGTATGAGATGCTCAAGGAGGCCAAAGCAACTGGCAAACAATTTGATCTCATCATTTCCGACATCCGTATGCCTGGACTCAACGGATATGAAATCTTTCATGCAGCAACGGAGTTTTGGCCAGACCAACTCGTAGTTTTAATGACCGGATTTGGTTATGACCCACATCATTCAATTATGCGAGCGAGTCAAGAAGGGATGCACACAGTTCTCTTCAAACCTTTCAGAACTGATCAACTTGTTGAAATAGTTCAAAAAGCATGCCGAAATAAAGTCGAACATTAGAAGTTCCTACGCAATCGCACGTACAATCCACGAGTGAGCGAAACAAAAACCAAAACGTGGACAGTTCGATCCCTACTCGATTGGATGGCTGAACAATTCGAAGTGAAAGAAATCGAGAACCCTCGCCTCATTGGTGAGATGTTGCTTACACATGTGCTCGGTGGTAACAGAATTGATTTGTACGCAAATGCAAATCGAGTGGCGACAGAGCAAGAGCGAACACAACTACGAGCACTTGTACAACGAGCAATAGCGCATGAACCGGTTCAATTTATTGTCGGCAATGCTTGGTTTTTTGGTTCGGAGTTTCAAGTAAATCCATCTACGTTGATACCCCGAACATGCACTGAGCGGCTTGTTGAGCAGGTCATTGAGTACTGTGCCTCAACCCTGTCAGAGCCGAACCCACGGATCGCAGAAATTGGAACTGGTTCAGGGTGTATTGCCATCACCCTTGCTTCAAACATCCAAGATGCAACGATCGTAGCAACTGACATTTCCACAGAAGCGCTTGATCTTGCTCAGCGAAATGCAACAGAGCATCACCAAGATTCTTCGATTACATTTTGTGAGGGTGATGCAATTGCACCACTGTTCAACCTCGATCCATTCGATATCATCTGCTCAAACCCTCCCTATATTCCAGAACATGAAATGTCTGCCTTAGCCCCAAATGTTGCTGATTGGGAACCCAAAATAGCACTCTGCGGAGGCAAAGATGGGATGGATATTCTCTCAAAAATCATCAGAGATGCACCAAAACACTTGAAGCCGATGGGGCTGCTCATCGTAGAAATTTCAAGTTCGATCAGGGACCACGCCCTTGAATTCGCCCAAGCCCAATCACTTCTTGAAGATGTCAAAATACTGCAGGATTCTTTCGGAGATGATCGTTTTCTAAGAGCAATTCGAAAGTCTCAGTAGTGATAGAATGCCTCGACTATGGCACTTTTTAAACGACAGTCAAAATCAACAACTACAACGCTAGATCCATCGAACCACAACAGTGTGTTTGACGCAGGCACTGAACAACGGATACTCGCAAAAGGCAGTGTACTGCTCGATCACGCTCGATCGAAAAAGCAGAGCTGGCTCTCTACAGCATTTTGGTCAGACAAATTAATGGATTGGGCAATGCAAGATGAAGCATTCAAAATCCAATTGTTTAGGTTCGTGGATACATTCCCTATGTTGGTAACACCTGAACAGGTTCACGAACATCTCATTGATTATCTCACGCAACCTGACGTCAAACTCCCGCCTGGTCTTGGAATGGGACTCAAAGCAGGTGGCATGATGCAAGGGACGATGACAAAGACTGTCACAAACCAAATCACAAAAATGGCTGAGCGTTTTATTGCAGGCACGAACGCTACATCAGCACTTCCATCGCTTGAAAAAATTTGGAATGAAGGAGTGGCGTTCTCAGTAGATTTGTTAGGTGAAGCGTGTGTGAGTGATGCTGAAGCATTGGAGTACCGTCAACGGTATCTTGACCTACTTACAAATCTCCCTCAAAGTGTTTCCTCTTGGAAACCCCAACCAGTACTTGAGAACGATCACCTCGGACCTATTCCAAGAACAAATATTTCAATCAAGATCAGTTCGCTCTTTGCCAACACCGATCCTATTGCGCATGATCAATCAATTGATGGGCTCTTTGAAGCACTCAAACCAATCCTTGAAGAAGCGGGCAGGAATGGCACACTCATCAATTTCGATATGGAGCAGTTTGAATACAAAGATCTCACACTTGATCTCTTCATGCGATGTTGTGATGAAATTGACTTTCCAGCAGGGCTCGCAATGCAGTCGTATCTACGAAGTGGAGATGACGATGCAAAACGAATCATCGAATGGTCAAAACGCACTGATCGCCCTGTAACTGTTCGACTCGTCAAAGGTGCATATTGGGATTACGAAACGATCCACGCTGAAGAAATGGGTTGGCCTGTTCCTGTGTGGAGCAGAAAAATTGACACTGATGCGTGCTTTGAACGCATGGCTGCATTATTCATTGATTCAACTCCAAAAGTATCAGGAGAAGGTGGGGTAAAACTCGCGCTTGGATCCCACAACATCCGCTCGATTGCAACTGCTATGGCTTTGCTTGAAAAGAGAGACCTTCCACCTGCCGCACTCGAATTGCAAATGCTCAGAGGTATGGCGGACCAACTGAAAGCAGGTGTTCTTGCAGAAGGATTACGCCTTAGGGAGTACGTTCCAGTAGGAGAAATGATCCCAGGGATGGCATATCTTGTGCGTCGGTTGCTAGAAAATACATCAAACGAATCTTGGTTGCGAAGTAGTTTTGTTGATGATGCAGATGCAACAGTGTTACTTGCTTCACCACACGTACAACATGAAAGTATCGACCCAGGTGTTGCTCGAATTCAAGAAGCGCCTGAACGGCATCACCTCTCCCCTGCGGTTACCGGCGTTGGAGATGGAAGACCATTTTTCACTGAGTCATACCGAGATTTTGCCGACGCAGAAACGAGAGCGAACTTTTCTAAAGCAATTCATGCATCCGTTGTCCCCGATATCCGACGTGTCGAAACAGTCGAAGAAATGTCAGAGATCGTTACACGTGCCCAAGCAGCTTTTCCAAGTTGGAGGGATACAGACCCGTTGATTCGATCGAATGTCTTGGTGAAAGCAGCAGACTTGATGCGATCTCGTAGGGATGAACTATGCGGCGTTGTCATGAAAGAAGCTGGCAAAACGTGGCGTGAAGCTGACGGAGAAGTCTGTGAAGCAATTGATTTTTGCGAATACTACGCACGAATGGCGCCAGAACTTTTTGAACGAGATCGGATCGGACAATTTATTGGAGAACTCGACCAACAGTTTTATCAACCATGTGGTGTTGCTGCCGTGATAAGCCCTTGGAATTTTCCAATGGCAATTTGTTGTGGTATGACTGTCGCTGCACTAGTTACAGGGAACTCTGTCATCGTTAAACCTGCTGGGCAAACGGTAGGCATCGCGCAATCCATCTGCAAAATGTTGTGGGAGGCGGGTGCTCCTCGCGAAGTATTGCAGTACGCAGCTGGCCCAGGTTCTGTTGTTGGCGCAGCATTAGTACGCGATCCACGTGTTTCAATCATCGCATTTACAGGATCGAAAGCAGTTGGGCTAGATATCCTTGAATCAGCAGGTCGAACCCCAGAGGATCAGCCCTTCGTCAAGAAAGTCGTTTGTGAAATGGGTGGGAAGAACGCTGTCATCATTGATGCATCAGCGGATCTAGATGAAGCGGTTCTCGGAGTTCGACAAAGTGCCTTTGGATATCAAGGTCAAAAATGCTCTGCATGTAGTCGAGCAATCGTCGTTGATTCTGCACACGACGTGTTCCTTGAACGATTGATCGAATCAACAAGAACACTCGTTGTTGGAGATGTCATGGAACCGGGGTCCGACATGGGACCAGTGATCGATGCAAAAGCAGCTGCCGAGATTCGTTCATACATCGAGATTGGCAAGAGTGAAGGAACACTAGAGTTAGCTGTCGAGGTCCCAAGTGGACTTGATGAGCGTACCGGTCGCGATTACATCGGACCACATATCTTTTCAGGCATTGAAAAACACCACAGAATCGCACAGGAAGAAATTTTCGGCCCAGTTCTCGCTGTCATGCGTGTCAATGATTTTGATGAAGCTCTCAAAGTAGCGAACGCATCAGAGTACAAATTGACCGGTGGTGTCTATAGCCGGAAACCAGCACATCTCGAACGTGCAAGACGTGAGTTTCGAGTTGGAAACCTGTATCTCAATCGTGGGTGTACGGGTGCACTTGTGGCACGCATGCCCTTTGGTGGGTTTGGCATGTCAGGCGTGGGTTCAAAAGCTGGCGGAAAAGACTACTTGCTTCAGTTTGTTGAACCACGAGCGATTTGCGAAAACACCATGCGGCGAGGGTTTGCTCCAGGGCTGTAATTCACAACCCAAGTTGACGCAACGTCTGTTGAGCAAGTGTTCGCCCAACACACGCTTCTTCATCAACAACATGGTCTGCTCCTGCAGTATGCAACGCGGTAGCATGCCTTGAATATCTTGCTCTGGCTACGATAGGGATTGAAGATGAGATTGATCGAACTTGATCAATCGTTTCCACTGTCGACCTGTAATCTGGAAGTGTCGTGATGAGCATCTTTGCTGAGGTGACTCCTGCATGCACGAGCACGTCCCTGCGTTGGGCATTACCAATGAGCGCAATTGCACCATCTTTCTTTGCTTGAAGTACACCAACTGGTCCCATATCAATGACGAGCACCTCATTGCCTGATTCAAGCAATGCTGTCGAGACAGATTTCCCAGAGACACCATACCCAAGCACGATGACATGGTTTCGCATCGAAGCAATTGCATTATCTGGTTCTTCATGTTTTGTCTGCTTAAAAATTGAATCGATCGCAGTTGCAATTCGTCTCGATCGACTAATCAGCAAGGGGGAAGCAAGCAAGGTTAGTATTGATGCGCTAATCATCAATTGAAAAACTTCGTCACTGATTAATCCACCTGTCATCGCTGCAGTACCCAGAACAAAACTAAACTCACCTATTTGGGCCAAACAAAGACCACTTGCGATAGACACCCTTCGAGGAATCCCAAGGGCTATGCCCGTAACCCAGACGACAACAGTTTTTCCAAGAACAATTCCACCTGCGACACCAATGACCCAGAGAAGGTGGTACCCGTGGATGAGCCATGGGAGATTTGCGAGCATACCCGTCGCAACGAAAAACAATGTAAGGAAAATGCTCCGAAAAGGTGCAATATCTCCGCGTACTTGAGCTGCAAATGGTGAACCAGCAAGAATCAACCCTGCAATGAACGCTCCCAACGCAGGGGAAGCGCCAAGTTGATGTGCCAACCACATTGCTGATAAACAAGTGACGATTCCAACAACAATTGGTAACTCCGCGCTTCTTCGAATCAATGCAGCACCAAAAAGCCTTGGCAATATAAGGATTCCAACGAGAAAAATTACAATCAACAGTACGGCGAGTTTCGCTGCTGCCCCGCCTAAAAGAAATGCAACTGATAGTTCACCCTGCTGTGCTGCAAGAACGCTGACAAGAATCATCAGTGGGACGATCGCAATATCTTGTAACACCAACACTGCGATTGTTGCTCTTCCATGTTGCGCATCAAGTTCAGCTCTATTTTGCAGTACTTTTGCAACAACAGCGGTTGAACTTAACGCAGCCATTGCGCCAATGATGATCGCCGTCTGTAGATCAGCGTGGAATGCTTTTGCAACACAAAAACCGAGGAGCCCTGCTCCAAAAAGTTCCCCGAATCCAAGAAACAAACTTCGACCTAGAAGTTGCTTTAAGCGGGTTCCATCGATTTCTAAACCGAGCGTAAAGAGTAAAAGTGCCACTCCAATCTCTGCCATTTCTCGGATGACGTCTTCATCAGATGAGACAACGTCAAGAACACCAGGTCCTACCAACGTCCCTGCAATCAAGTACCCAACGACAGCACTCATCCCTACTTTCTCTGCCACAATTCCCAGCAACGCAGCTGCGCACAGCAAAACCGTAAGATCACCAACAAGGCTCCAAAATTCCATTGCAGCATGATACCCCTTCATCGCACGTTGTCGGGTACAGTGACGGTAGGCAGTACGTTTGGTACGATGGGCAGCGATGGAACCAATTCATGTCGGTGTACTGCTCGTTCTCGGGCTCGGAGCAGGAGTATTTGGAGGGTTACTTGGAATTGGTGGTTCCGTCATCATGATTCCAGTACTCGGGTTCATTTTGGGCTGGCCATTCCATCTCGCACAAGCTGCTGCGATGACTGTGAATCCCGCTGTCGCTCTCACTGCAGCACTTCGCCATCGAAAAGCCAAAAATGTATCGGTTACAACGGTAACCCGTGTCATCCCACTCTCAATTATCTGTATCTCTCTCGCTGCTTGGGGAAGTAACCAACTACAGGCTGCCTATCTCGAGGCGGGGTTTGGGCTCTTCTTACTTTGGGTTCTCTGGGATCAACTCTCCGCCCTTCGACCAAGTCAACTTCACAAAGAACTTCATATCGAGGGTGATAAGACCACATGGACAAGGGCTGGCCTCACTGGAGGCGTAACTGGGACAATGGCGGGTCTTCTTGGAATTGGGGGTGGACTCATCCAAGTTCCACTTCTCAATCGATTGTGCAAACTCCCCCTTCGGAAAGCAATTGGGTCGTCCTCTGCCATCATGTTTTTTACAGCAGTCATTGGTGCAACAGTCAAAGATGCTTCGCTTTCAGAAATTTTAGAAAACACAAACGCTCCATTTCATCCATCCCATGCGATTCTTGGAGCACTTTGTTTGATTCCCGGTGCACTTCTTGGTGGTTGGATCGGAGCAAAAATATCGACATCTGTCCCAATCAAAGCGATCAGAATCGTTTTTGCTCTACTTGTCGCTTGGGCATCATTTAAAATGTTTCATTCGTCTCTAAGTGCATTGCTTTGATCGACGATCAATATTTTCCCTGCACATCAAGCGAAGCGACTCGATTTTTGATTTTAAGAATGCCAATCCCTTTTCTTCTCCCATGTCTACGAGATCTTTTGAAGGGATGGGTTCACCTGCTGCTGATTCAATCCAACCTCGAAATTTTGGGTTTGAACCAGCGGGCCAAACTTCATATGCCCCCTCGATGGCAAATGGTAACACTTGCGCATTTCCCCGCTTTATAAGCATCCAAACCCCTCGATGGAACGTACCGATTTGTCCATCTTTTGTTCTCGTTCCCTCAGGAAACAACATCACTGAACCACCAGCATGCAGTTCCTCAATCGCTGCACGCATCGCTTTTGTATCACTGTCACCCCTGCGAATTGCAATGACTCCGAACCTCCTCATCAAAAAGCTCAAAATTTTTGAAGAAAACAGTGTATCTCGCGCAATTGATTTAAATGGTCGATCTGTAACAACTACACCAACAAGCGGCGGGTCAAAATGTGATTGATGATTGGACACGATTAAAACAGGTCCATGCTTTGGTACAAAATGTCCGCCATGACCCCTATGTCGATACACGATTCTCAAAATCACTCCCAATATCGGAACGACAATAGACCACCAAAACAAAACACGCCAAGCAGTACTCCCTTTTGCGCGTCTTTGTACTTCAAACGCTCGAATCATGTTGTATGCAATGTTACAAGATGTTTTCGAACGATCTGTTCCATAATGTCGACAACTTGCAGCATCGTTTTATCTGATGTGTCAATCACCATCGCACTATCAGGACATGTCAACGGGCTATCGTCACGAGAAGAATCTATGGTATCCCGAGTAGATATATCTTTTTGAACAGTTTCGGCATCGGTCTGCGTTCCTGATTCTTGCAACTGCAGCAGCCTACGTTTGGTTCGTTCTGAGATGCTTGCTTCTAGATAAAATTGTGCGGTAGCATTGGGAAAAACCACTGACCCTTGATCTCTGCCTTCGGTAACGAGGGTTGGGTGCTCTTCACTTATTTTTCGTTGCTGTTCCACCAACACTTTTCGAATTGCTGACTGTTCAGCAACGATCGAAACAACAGCACTCACGTCTAAATCGCGAATGCGTTTAGAAATATCTTTACCTGCAAGCAAGATCGGTGGAGGTGACTGTGTCCAGTCAAAACGAATACCCTGTTCTGTAACCATTCGAGCAAGTGTTTCACCATCGCTAGGCTCAATTCCCTGATCGACTGCTATCACTGCGACTGCTCTGTACATTGCCCCAGTATCCAAACAATCCGTCCCTAGACGAGCGGCTAACTCTCGAGCTACTGATGTTTTCCCTGTTCCTGCAGCACCGTCAATCGTTACAACTACACGTTGTCTTTGTGACATTGTTACTTATTTTCCTCAAGTGCAGATTTCATTTGCTTTGCAACAGTTTCTATCTCTTTGATTGGATTTTTTTTAGTACCAATATATTGCAGCGCAAGCGAATTTGAGTATCCAACCTCTCTTACCGCGAGTAACCCATCTACTGGATCGATTTTTCGTTTGCCTCTGCCAGATGGGAAATCCGCAATCACTCCCCCAGCGTATGGGGCGAGTTTTCTTAATGCTTCAAGAGGATCATCACTCTGTGCGGCAGAAGAAAATGTCGGCAATGCTCCAATTCTAAACCCGCCGATTTTTTTGATAACTTCGATGAGCTCATCTGGGTCACTCGTGAACCCTTCCGTAGGCTGTAGGAGGAGGTTGAGATCTAACCGTTCAACATCTGACATCGCTTCGCGCAGTTGTGCCACAACATGATCTACTGATTCAGCTTCGTTAGGAAAAACAGGAGAAATTGCAACTGCGTTGCATCCAAGCCTGTTTGCGGCGACAGCAAGTCTTAGTATGCGTTCCCGACTCGCTTCTTGGTCCAGAAACAGGTCTAACTGTCTCGTACCTCTGAGAAGTAGACATGGGCAATGCACTTTGTCAGCCGCATTTCGGAAGGCATCGTATTGTTCCATTTCCCATCCAGAGAGATGATCTGCATCAACCATCACGCCTCGAAGACCAAGTTGTTCTGATGAAATCTTGGGGCAATCGAGAATATCGTGTTCCCCTTTTTCAATGAGGGGGTTCAGTGATTCAATTGCTAATGTGAGAAGTAGAGTCATAAAATCTATCGTCTGAAATACGCGTACATGGGTCTTGAGGCGATACTATAACGGCTCAGACCCGATTCGCACGCCCAAAGCCGCTCGATTCATCTCGAATATAATGAGAACCCTTGAACACAAACATCCTCACCACACTATTGATTCAGAAAGAACTCAACATGACCACGCCCCCAAATTTTCAGTTTACAGAATCCCACGAATGGTTCAATATCGATGGAGATACCGTCACGATTGGAATCACACAATTCGCTGCAAATGAACTGACAGACATCACGTATGTTGAATTGCAAGATACAGGCACTTCGATCGGTAGTGGCGAATCACTTGGAGAAGTTGAATCAGTAAAAACAACAAGCGACGTTCATTCGGTCTTTTCAGGAGAGATCATAGAGACAAACGATGCCGTCGTGGATGACCCCTCGTTGTTAAATTCTGACCCTTATGGAAGCGGCTGGCTTGTAAAACTGAAAGTTGCGGACACTGCAGTGGATGGTTTGATGGACCAAACTACGTATGACAGCAAGTACCCAGCATAAATGTTTCAACTTGTCAGTGATTATTCACCGAGGGGAGATCAGCCCGATGCGATTGGGAAACTTACTACATGGATAAAATCTGGCGAACCATGTAAAACTTTGCTTGGTGCAACTGGGACAGGCAAAACATTCACAATGGCGAACGTAATCGCCAACGTACATAAACCTACACTCATTCTCAGCCATAACAAAACGCTCGCAGCGCAACTGTTTGAAGAAATGAAAGCGTTGTTTCCTCACAACGCAGTTTCCTATTTCGTAAGTTATTACGATTATTATCAACCAGAAGCATATATCCCCCAGAGAGACATCTACATTGAAAAAGACGCTGCAAGGAATGATGACTTAGACAGACTCAGGCTGAAAGCGACAAGTAGTTTGATGACTCGAGATGATGTCATCATTGTTTCATCTGTGAGTTGTATTTATGGCCTAGGTTCGCCTGATTCATATCACAATAGAATTGTTGGACTTTCTATTGGCAAGGTCGTTGAACGCCGAAAATTGTTACTTGAACTCACAGAGATGCAATATGCGCGAAACGACATTGAGTTTACAAGAGGAACGTTTCGAGTTCGTGGAGATATTCTTGAAATATTTCCTGCGTATGAACAATTTGCGATTCGCGTTGAATTTTTCGGTGATGAAATCGAACGCATAGAATTGATCCACCCCACTTCGGGAGAAACGTTGGCAGAAGAAACTGATGTATTTATTTTTCCTGCAGTTCATTATGTCATGCCTGAAGAGGGTTTAAAACGCGCAACAACTTCGATTCGAGCAGAACTCAAGGACCGAGTCGAAGAATTCAAATCACAGGGAAAACTTCTTGAAGCACAACGCATCACCGCAAGAACAAGATATGACCTCGATATGATTCGAGAGGTTGGGTATTGTGGAGGTATAGAAAACTACGCGAGGCATCTTGAACACAGGCCAAAAGGAAGCCGGCCGTTTTGCCTTCTCGATTATTTCAGCCATGTTCCAAACCGTGATCCGAACGATTGGTTGCTCTTCATCGATGAATCACATGTCACGGTGCCACAAGTACGTGCAATGTTCAATGGAGATCAAGCAAGAAAACGTACACTGATTGAGCATGGATTTAGGCTACCAAGTGCCCTAGATAACCGACCTCTAACATTTGAAGAGTTTGAAAATATCACTCCACAAACAATTTATGTTTCAGCGACTCCCAATGCGTATGAACTATCTCGATCAAACGGGGAAGTAGCCGAGCAGATCATTCGACCAACAGGGTTACTTGACCCCATCGTCGAAGTACGACCTGCAGCCACGCAAGTTCCAGATTTACTCGAATCAGCAAGAATTTGTGTGAAAAACAATGAGCGAGTACTTGTTACCGTCTTAACGAAAAGGCTCGCGGAAGACCTCGCAGAGTATCTAGAAAAGACTGAACTACGATCAAGGTATTTACATAGCGATGTTGACACACTAGATAGAATTGAAATTTTACAAGAACTTCGCCTCGGCAATTTCGATGTGCTGATCGGAGTGAACCTGCTTCGAGAAGGGCTAGATTTGCCAGAAGTATCGCTTGTATGCATACTCGATGCGGATAAATCTGGTTTCCTACGAAGTGAGACTAGCCTCGTGCAAACGATGGGGCGAGCTGCTCGGCATGTCAATGCGAAAGTCATCTTGTACGGTGACAAAGTTACACCTCAAATGCAATCAGCAATTGATGAAACAAACAGACGAAGGGTGCTTCAACTCGAGCACAACGAAGAACACAACATTACACCCACTTCTATTCAAAAAGCAATTCGCAAAGGCATCGAAACTGAACTCTCGGCTCGCCAAACAGCTCGAGAAGCATTCCACGAACATGGCACAGCAGATGAGTTTAACAAGGAGGAACGCATTGAAATCCTTGAACAGGAAATGCTCGATGCAGCAGACGATCTTGATTTTGAAAAGGCCGCCCTTTTGCGAGATGAGATCACTGCAATTCAGACAGGGTTTTCTTCGAAAAATAAAACGAGCGTCGGCGCCCCAGGCACGAGACCTAGATTAAAACGACGCAGAAAACACAAGTAAATTTACGTTGCATCAACAACGTTGTCATGAAGGACTCGGCATCCTATATCGTGTCGCCAAAAGGCCCCGTCAAAAGCGATTTCAGAACATGCATCGTTTGCTTGGTCCCTCGCTGTTACCAAATCTTTCGCAATCGCAGTAACACCGAGAACTCGACCTCCTGAAGTGGTTAACTCATTGCCTGTGGCATCAGTTCCAGCATGGAACACGACAACGTCGTTTGATACCTCTGCGTTCTCTATGCCAGATATTGGAAGACCTTTTTTATAGGTACCAGGATATCCAGCACTACACATCACGACACAACACGCAACATTCTCATCAAAAGAAATCTCTGCACCTTCAAGTTGACCAGTTGCAGTTCGCCACAAAATATCGACTAAATCGCCCTGTAATCGTGCCATGAGTGGTTGTGTTTCTGGATCACCAAACCGACAATTAAACTCTAATACTTTCGGGCCAGCGTTTGTCAGCATTAAACCTGCGTATAAGACCCCGCGAAACTCAATCCCATCTCTTCGCATCCCATCGACCGCAGGTACAAGAATCTCTCGCTCGACGTATTCCATTGTGTCATCATCGAGAAGCGGTGCTGGGCTGTATGCCCCCATTCCACCCGTGTTGGCACCAACATCACCTTCCCCAACCTGTTTGTGGTCTTGGCATAAATCGAGCACCCAAATAGTTCTGCCATCTACAAGCGCTAGAACGCTTACTTCCTGACCTTCCATAAACTCTTCAATCAAGATCGTCCCACCCGCTTCGCCAAATGAGCGTTCATCCATGATCTGCTGGATCGCCTCGAGCGATTCCAAAACAGTTTTGCAAACGATGACACCTTTTCCTGCTGCAAGACCGCTCGCCTTAACCACACAGGGGTCTACTCGTTTCTTTACGATCTCGTAAAGTTCATCCGAAATCTTGAACGTCCATCCTTGTGGATCTGATAATCGTTCGATGAGTCTTTCGACTTCTGTGGCTAAGTTTGTGTTGCCATCATCTGCAAATTCTCGGTCCAATCCACGCAGGACATATTGACGTGCAGAATTTGCCTCTGTGAATGACCGAGCATCTGCAGTTGGAATCGATGCTTGGTGCATTAACTCTTTTGCATATGCTTTATCTGCTTCTATTCTCGCTGCTTCCTTCTTGGGACCAAACACATACCGCGTTTCAGTAGAAAGTTCATTTGCGATGCCCTCTGCAAGAGGTACCTCTGGCCCAACAACAACAAGATGAATATCGTGCTTGTCACACCACCTGTTCAGAAAAAAGATTCGATCTGTGTTCCAGGTCTCATCGCATGGCAGAGCAAGTGATGCAATTCCACCGTTGGAGCAATCTGTCGCATACAGTTTTCCCAAGCGAGGGGATTGTGACAGTTTCCAAGCAAGTGCGTGTTCACGCCCCCCACCACCTACAAGAAGAACATTACAAGGGTTTGGACAAGGTATTGACATCGATACATTGTAACGATTACTGCGGTTCATCTAGGGGAACTTGAATGGTGCAATGCAACCCAGATTCTTTAAAATCCATCAGCAGTGATCCGTGTAACTCGTGGTTTACAAGCCCTTCGAGAAGAGAGATTCCTGTGCTTGGTGTTTGCTCTTGAGAAACATTTGGACCACCACTCTCGACCCATGTTAACTCAATTGTGTTGTTGGGAAGAATGTGCGTCGTAATAACAATTTTTCCGGATTCTTCTTTTAATGCGCCGTGTTTGACTGCGTTCGTCGCAAGTTCGTGAATCACCATACACATCGGCCTTGCCAAAATACCCTTCAATTCAACATCTGGTCCATTAAACTGAATCTGCGATCTTCTCCCTGCCATATATGGCTGGAGCGTGAGTAACAAAATATCTCGGAGCCATGCACCACTCCAATGTGATTTAGCAAGTGTCGAATGGGCAACTGCGAGTGCATGCAAGCGTCCATCTAACGCTTCCGCATATGCATCAACTGAGTCTGCACCATGTTTAGAGAGATTTACTAAAGACATCACTGAAGCAATATTGTTCTTCACACGATGGTCAAGTTCTCGCATCATGATCAATTGTTGTTCCTCTAGTTCATGCCTTCGAGTAATGTCAACCGATACTCCGGAGACTCCGACGATAACATCATCTTCATCTTTTACAGGTGTAAACCAAGTTTCAAACACCCGATTACCAATTTTAATTCTCCCGTGCGATTCTTCCCCAGCGAGTGCATGGTTTGCGTGTTCAAGAACTTCTGGATAGTTTCGGTACAACTCATACATGCTTCGGCCAACAACGTCACCTGCCCGCGCGCCCATGCTCCCGAGTCCTAATCCTTCACTCAACGTAAACGTTCCCTCAGCGTCAATACCAAACAAAACCACAGGGGAATGTGAAGTGATTAATCGATACCGTTCTTCGCTACTGCGAAGTTTGTATTCTTCCGCGGCCTGTTTTCGGTCTTCTATTCTTCGTTCGATCGATCTTGCATATCCATTCAAAACAATCGTGGCTTCAAGTATTTCATTCGGCAACCAACGCCGTACACCCTGCATAACTTCAAAACATGCAAACGCTTCAACTGTACCGTTGATAACAGCAGGAACTGCAAGAATCGCATTCACTGAGCACTCTGCAATTGCATTGGCTACGTCCTCTGGCAAATCGGCTCGATCGCTGCTCTCTATTGCTATTCCACCTTCTTCACCCAACTTGTGTTTCCACCACTGTACAGCACCTTCTGGTATTTGTGATGGAAGTTGTGTGGAATCAGAATCATCATACCGATACCATTCGTGTGTGATAAATGCACGACCATCTGATCTAAATCGAACAAGCCTTGCACGATCAATGGCCATCGCTGAGCCAAGGGTACTCAAAAACGTATTGATGTTTGCGTTTAAGTCCCCGCTCTCCAATAGACTCACAAGGCTTGAACGACCCGCAACATTGAGCCTAGAAAAGTATTCGTCAGCTCGGTGTTTCGTTCCATCACTTGCAAATCCAACAATGATCCCTTGATCTGTAAGAGAAAAACGGAACTCAATCCATTTATATGTATCGCGAGCATCTCTAAACCGATAGAAGATGTTTTTTTCTTCAGATTCAGTAATTTCCTCAAAAGCTGCAAGCGCGGAATCGATGTCATTTGGATGAATCCGCCCTACCCAAAGATCGGGCTGCTCTAGGATTTGTGTAACGGGAATTCCAAAGATACCAGCGCCGTTTTCAGTAATTGAAACAGTAACCCACGCACCATTTGCATTCTTTTTGATTGAATGAACACCAATAGAAAGTTTGGCCAATGCGATCGATTCTTGTGTGGGTTCTGACATGCAAGCATTAAGATACCCGCAAACACCAATCGAGTCAGGCTCCTGCCGACCTTGGAGGCGCTCAATAGACAATCCAAATGGGTTGGCTACTGAGCCTCCTCCTTGATACAAACTGAATCAGTTATTTCTCTCCGTCTTTTTGAGATTGATGCAGAGCAACTGCTTCTTCAATCATTGATTTCGCAGCTTCTGGAGATCGCCATCCACATCTGATTGCAACGGGAATAGATCTTCGAGTTTCTTCTTGTAATTCTATTCCAATTGAATCGATCAACCGCAAACACTCCAATGTTGCCTCATCTTTTGTTGAAAATGCAATCATCCGTTCTTTTTCATCTAACAACGAAATGCTTCCTGAAGTTGCTCCCCCATGGATACCGGATGGACCTTCTAACTTTTCAATGATTAATTGATACGCAAGTGCACGATCTGTACGTGTCATCGTGCTGACCCTTGCCAACAAGGCAATATCGTCAAGGAAGACTGTCAGCCACACAGTACCGTCGCTTGTTAATGAAACAGATCCTGAAACTTCACCCGTAGTACGCGGACCCTCTTGATTCGAATGAAGCGTAGACGAATCTGTATTTGATTTCTGAATGTTCATGCGCTCTCCAATTTGTTTTCGCTTGGTTTTCTCGCCTTCCACTCGCCCCCCTTGTTTCACAACTGATGTTGCAAAACAAGGGGAGCCTGCGACTACAAACAGTGCCGCGACAAAGAAGAGGAGGATTAGTGTTTGTTGTTCCACCGTGGTATTCCTTAGCGAGAAAGTTCAATCGAACTGATCAATACATCGTCAACGTACACATCCGCAACGTCGCTCGTTTCATGAATGAAAACTTCACAGTAAGAGCCATCGATGTGGGCATTGATCGTTTCTAAACCAGATTCGGTTAAGTACCCAAGTACATCATCTGCACGCCCTGAAACTTCAATTGTCATTGGGTCAGCAGAACCACGTACACCATCTGGAAATACATACAACACACGGTCGAGAGTTGGCCATCGTTCAACATCCCAAAACGGTACGAGCATATCTCCAGAACAATGCAAGGCTATGGACAGTTCTGTTTCTTCAGGATTGACCATTGCATTCCATGTAGGTGCAGCGCATGCTGAACCAGACACTGTTGTTGCATCGCTTCGAAGTACATCGTCATCTTGTGCCCAGGGTGTTCCGAGTGTTGGTAACCCAAGATCGGGCCACACTGGATGATCAGACCGAATAAATTCCCCTGTAATTCGATCGTGGATCCCACCAAACTCTTGATAGTAATCGTAGGTTCGATCCTGCCACCGAACCGGTTTTGGTGGAGAAAGAGGTATATCAAGGTCAATTCGCCCGTGAATGTATTGACCTTCTTCCATATGCCCATATTTCATCCCTGCTCGCAACCTTGCATCGCAAAACGATTGGCAGCCCGATAATATCGTTGCTGCTACGGTAATCCCAGAAGCAAGTGTGACTTGTTTCCATCGGTCCATGTTCGACTCCTTTCGTTTGTGTTCGTACACACAATTTATGTAACTCGTTTACGAGTCACCAGTTATGGGTTTCTATGCACGCCGACCACCGGCAAGCACGTGCATGTTGTACACCACAAATCTGGGGTTTCTTAAAAAAGTTGCCACATTTCCGAGTGTTGCCTTTTGGCTCATTGCTGCCAAAAAAAACTTTCGCGAAATAAGGCGACGAGTTGGA
>JASMLY010000023.1 GCA_030748455.1 Phycisphaerales bacterium
AGCTTGGCACGCATTACACGGTGATGATGCAAAGAGCGTACACCGACAAGAATTTTCGAACACAGCCTTTCAAGCTGACACTTCGTGGGACGCCTTGATGACCATTCGGGATGAGGCACTCAAAGCACTAGAAGAAGCGAAAACAAACGGGATTGATAATTCACTTGACGCAGGCTTAGTATTCCCAAAACAGTTTTCATCGTTCGATCCATGTGATATTGCTGATCTCTGTGGTGTTTCACGCGTATCATTTGAAGGAGATACAGTGGTAGTCCAAGATCTTCGAGAAGAGCCACGATGTGATCGATCTTGGAAACGCGATGGCACGGTAAAACTTCGTTCTGATGGTGGCATGTTAAGCGACCGAGATGCGATCGCAGTTGGTGTCGAGTAAGATACACAGATGACTGATTTTCTACCCTCCATAGCGTACGATGATTTTGCCAAACTTGACCTACGGATTGCGACTGTCACGAGGGCAGAATTGCACCCAGATGCTGATCGATTGCTCAAACTGCAAATCGATGATGGATCCCCAGAAGGTCGTCAAATTTGCGCTGGAATGAAAGCGTGGTACGCCCCCGAAGAATTAGAAGGTTCTCAAGTAGTCATTGTTGCGAATCTTGAGCCTCGAAAAATTCGTGGTGAAATCAGCGAGGGCATGGTAATTGCGGCAACTCGAAGAGTTGGTGAAGATGCAGAAGATGTAGCAGTTCTTCGCGTTGACAGAGAAATGCCCGCAGGTGCAAAAGTCAGTTAATTCGCTACCGGTGCATCAATCTCTTCGTTCTCAGTCTCAGTTGGCTCAGTTCTGCCACGTTTGAAATTGTGGCGATCAGTCAGTGACTCTTGTGAAAAGGCGTCTCCAATTCCCTGCGTGCCTCCAAGTTCGTCAACAGACATAAGTGTTTGGAGGATTGGTGTTGTCGAGTTAGAGAGCCCATTGGCAAGTTCCTTGCTCGTTGGTGTTGTTCCAGTGATGCGTACTACGACAAGGGACATGTTTTCCTCTGATGGAACGACAAAAATACGTTGTTCGATCGGAAGATTCGCAACAGGTGTGTCAAGGGGCATGTTTTCTGTTCGTGCGATGATTTCTTTCACGACTTCTGCATCGTTTTGGTCAAGGGCTTGAATAGAGGAGGCCATTGCATCGACAGTGTCACCAGTTCCAAGTCGAGTTAGAATTGTTTGCGAAAGAAATGATTGCTTTGTCGCAGCATCTAAAATTGCTGAGACTCCACCATCCACGAGTGAAACAGTTTGAGGGCGGCTCACTGAACTATTGTGGTCGAGCGCAACTTGCAACACCCCTTGAGTGCGAGCATTGTTTTGAATGGTGTCCGATTGTGCTTGTAGGGTCTTCCAGCCTTGCAACCGAGACGCGTCTTTGGAGACAGCATCGCGCACTTCATCTAACCCAGTTGCAACACGAGAAGGATCAGTGGCAGTGAGTCGGAACACAATAAGGTCGCCATCTCTAGTTTCAAGAATTGGTGCGGTTACACCTTCTTGCACGCGGTACACTCCACTTCCCCCAAACTCTTTTGCTGCTGCAACAAGTGTAGAGAAGGGGACAGGTGTGTCGCCCAAGTTTGTTGCGGCAACTGATCCAAGAATTGGCAAATTTGCAGCTTCAGCAGTGGGGGTCCACAGTGCGTTGCTCCCGTACTCTGGCAGATCTATTTGAAATGTTTCTTGGATAGAAGAAGCAAGTTGTTCAAGCCCAAGTTGTTGCTCCTTCCATTGATCTGGAAGTACGACAAAACCATTAACTTCTTCGAAACCCCTGCGTGGTAAGCGGAGTTGTTCGGACATCGTGCGAGCAATTTCTGTCCGCTTATGTTCTGAAAGAGTGTCAAGGAATGCTTCGCTTACGACTTCAGGTATACCAGTTGCTCCATCGAGGGTTGGAAACCGTGGGTCATTTTCATTTCGGCGCCAAAACTTTCGTTGCTCGCGGCTTGAAAAATCATCACCAACTTTTGCTGCTTCCCGAATCGATGACGCTGGAATAGTAAGCCATTCAACCTTGAATCGATCTGGCAGTTTGTATCCAAAGCCCCGCGATCCTTCGCCGGGGAGTTTGTCTTTCCACGCGTCAAACTGATCTTGCAGTGTTGTTTCTGGAATAGATGCAAGTGTCCCCTCTGTTGGGATCACAACTGTTTCAACTGCAACGGTAGAAAGATACTTGTCAGCCGCATGATGGATACGGCGATCGGAGTATTTTCCGCTTGTTTGATATGTTCGGATAAGCCGTTGAACACCTTCAAGGTGCGCGAGAGTTTCGAGGACAGTTTGGGGTCGAACGCCAGTATTCCTTGCGATGTTAGTGACTGTTGTTGCATCAACGGTCACAGCATTGATCGAGGGGGTCATCCCAGCTAAATCTGCTTCCCTAGAAAGCAAGAACCAATGTGAAGGCGACGTGACTGAACCAATGCCAGGGAGTGTGACACCAAGACGGTCTACAATTTGCGACTCAACAACGTTTTGTTGCCATTGGTCATACCCGATCGACTCGCCATCTCCTACGGTTGCTTGTTTTGTGCCTGCGTAGCCAGCACGCTGAGCAAGTTGTTGGATGACATTAGGCGCAAGAAATGCGATAAGTAGTAAAGACCCTCCAAAGCCGAGGATCCAGACACTGTATTTGCGGAGGAATTTAAACATGCCTGTAGTAGTCCTTAGCCGCTGTAAGGTAAGACCACTACAAGCGACAGAATGTGCTTAACGGTAAAATTCGACGATCAGGTTAGTGTTTACGTCAAACGGAATTTGATCAGCTGATGGTTCAGACACAACAGTACATGAGAGTTCCGCAGGGTTGACAGTAAGCCACTCTGAAACGATGTGGCCTGCAAGCGTTTCCATGTTTGTGCGAGCAAGCGTATGGATACCTGGTTTTAATGTGATGATATCCCCAGGAGATGTCGCAAAACTTGGTCGATCAACTTTTTTCCCATTGACGAGAACGTGCCCGTGTACAACCATTTGTCGAGCAGCCCAAATTGTGCGAACAAAACCAGCGCGACGAACGACGTTGTCCAATCGCTGTTCGAGAAGTTGCAAAAGTACTTCGCCAGTGTTCCCACGCATTCGGCTTGCTTGTGCCACGTAGCGACGGAATTGTTTTTCAAGAATACTGTAGTGGTAGCGTAACTTTTGTTTTTCGACGAGGCGAACACCGTAATCTTTGAGTCGACGTCCACGGAAACCGTGTGCACCTGGAGCGGTGAGTTGTCGTTTTGCAGTGTGCTTTGGGATGTCAGCAATTGGAACGCCAACACGTCGTGATAATTTTACTTTTGGTCCAAGATACCGAGCCATGGTGTCGAATCGACTCCTCAAAAACTACCCCGATGTTTCAAGATGATGGTTGCAATCGACCGTCGATCACATGCCATGCAAATGAAGGGTGGGGAACAACGAATTTGACCAGAAAAACACTGTTTCGTCAACCCCTTTGTGGCGTCTATTCTAATGCGAAAAGGTCCTTTATACGTCCGATAACGGGCGGTATACCGCTTGATTTTGAACCAACATGGGGTCGGTATTTCAGGAAAAGTTGCGGTTTTTTTTCGTAGTTTCCGCAAGGTGGTGGTAGGCTGATAGTACTGTGAAACAGATTGGTTCCATCCTTGCAGTTGTGATTCTAAGCACCAATGCTTGGGCTGAGGATCAACACGAAGCATTTAGTGCGTGGTTTTATCCTGAAAATGCTCCAGAAATAGCACTCCAAGGTGTGATTGCATTTGATGAAACGACAAATGAGATGTCAGTTCCTTGGGCGTGGCTCGTGCAAGAAGATGGGATCACTTTGCTACAACTGACTGATGGGGGTTTGAATCTACCCCATGTTCGCATCAGGCCATTTGAAGGCAACGAAACGACGATGTTGCTTGAAGTTGACCCTATTGGCTTCAGGGAGGAGGAGCAACCTGTTGGGGAATCACTCGTTTTGTTAGAGAAGCAACCAAGCACAACTTCTTGGGTTTGGAATGGTTTTGCATTCATGCAATCAGAAATTGATGAAGGGATCTATCAGATGGGTGTACTCGGTGTGCCAACGATGACCGATCCCTGTGGAGCTCCGCCGACCAATGCAAATGATACAACGCACATCTACAGATTGAGCGAAAAGGAAGTGCTGATCTTTGTTCTCAACGAGGATGGCACTGTCACGATCTTGGTGTACCGTCAAGATCAAAATGGATGCTGGAAGTGGTCTCGAAATCCCGACAGCCATGAACCACCTCCACTTCCTGATTTTTCATTTCCGGACATTTTACCGTTTGTCATTGATGCATATGCTTCTTATATGATCAACGGCGGGCAGATCACTGTCCCACCTGAACCTATTTAATCAGAACCTTGTACAGCCCACGTGCGGATTCGCCCATCCATCGAAATCGCAACGAGTGTTTTACCCTCATCAAACCAGCCCAAAAAACGGATAAACGCAAACTTCCATTTGAGAGTGAGTACTGCAATTCCCGAGTTTGTGTCGAACAACACAATGGTTCCAACACTTGCTGCAACGAGTCTTTTCTCATCGTTCGAGAGACATAGCGCATCAACACCTTTGGGTAAGGTTCGAGGTATTGGAACCAACAACTCAGTGTCCTTATTCCATAAGAGAATTTCGCCATTGGGAAGACCGAAGGCTACAAATTTTTGAGAAGCCGCGATTGTACTCATGCGAAGCTCAGATGCATCTCGACCTACACGACTTGCAATTTCGAGGATGAAATCCTCAGGTTGCGAATTGAGTTTCAAATCAGGAGCAACAATTGCATCGTCTGCTTTTTGTGTGAGCACTGTTTGGGTATCGTGGTCGTACACGTGGACAGTCTCATGTGATTTGAGGGTGAGTCTGTTGCTAGCGAAATGAACTGTGCTAAACGGTTCATTTGTAAGTTGAAGTTCAGACTCACTTGAAACAGTTGGGTGCATACTTACAGTATTTTTTTCGTCTCGAATCAATACCCATTTGCCGTCATATGAAAACTGAAGGGAGGCTCCTTGGTCACCTTCTTGCACCGATTCCGCAATC
>JASMLY010000024.1 GCA_030748455.1 Phycisphaerales bacterium
CATAAGCTTGAGGGATTGATATATGCAGTCTGTGATATCGATGAAGTCATCGCTCTCATTCGCGGAAGTAGAACTCGCGAGGAGGCGATTGAAAAACTCATAGAACGTTCCTTTACCATTTCTGAATCTCACGAATATGCAAAATTCATTGCGAACCGTTTGATCAAAACTGCAAAAAATGGTGTTGCTCTATCTCGTGTTCAGGCTGAGTCCATTGGGGCATTGCGCCTGATCCAACTCGTTGGCCTTGAGATTGAAAAACTTACAAGTGATTACGCCGAATTGCTAGAAAAGATTGATTTTTACACCGAGATCCTAGCAAGCGAACAAAAAGTATTAGACATCATTCGAGACGATTGCCTCGAAATGAAGGACCGTTTCAAGACTCCTCGCCTTACTGGATTTATAGAAGCCGAGGAAGAAGAGTTTGATCACGGGTCACTCATTACAGAACATGATGTTTGTGTCACAATCTCTCACCATGGATACGTAAAGAGACTACCAATTGACACGTTCCGTGAACAGGGTCGTGGTGGGCGAGGAATCAAGGGTGGTGAAACAAAAGACGGGGATTTCATCGAGCATATTTTCGTGGCTTCAACGCACGACGATTTACTCTGTTTTACTGATTCAGGAAGAGTATTCAACTTAAAAGTCTACCGAATTCCTGAGGCAACTCGCACAAGCAAGGGAAGGTCGCTTGTGAATCTTCTGAACTTCAAAGACGACGAACAGGTTGTCACCGTGCGAGCAATAAAAGATTTTGACCACAATCAAGAATTTCTCGTCTTCGCAACTGCGAATGGGCTTGTAAAACGAACCGCTGTCGTGGACTATCACAATGTAAACAAGGGTGGGATCCGTGCCGTCAATCTAAAAGACGGAGATGCACTCATTGATGTGATTAAGACTGATGGAAATGCACACATATTGCTCGCAACTGCTCAAGGGATGTCCATTCGTTTTGACGAAAATGACGCGAGGCAAATGGGTCGCACAGCTGCTGGTGTAAAAGGCATTTCACTTGCTAGCAATGACAAAGTTGTTGGGGCTGTTCTTGCTACCGATGACACAGATCTTCTTACGATGACAGAAAATGGCTATGGTAAACGAACCTCGATGGAGGAATATCTCGTTCGAAGTAGCGATGATGGGTCTACAAGACCCCAAGGTCGCGGTGGCAAGGGACGACGCGACATTAAAACAGACAAGAGAAACGGGCTCGTTGCAGATATTCGAGCCGTACGAGATTGTGACAGTTTGATGTTCATCACAGCAAATGGCATGCTCGTTCGGATCTCTGCGAGTGATATCAGCACCATCGGCAGAAACACCAAGGGGGTTCGGGTGGTCAACCTTAAAGATGGAGATAGGCTCATTGCAGCTGCCAAAATCGAAGGGTCTGACGAACCCGTTGAAGTTGATCCATCAACTACGTAACTACCGCATAGAGTTGCCAATTTCCCGATGTATTTGTTCACTTCAAGAACTAAATAGTGGAACACCGCACTCTGCTCTCTTGGTATCCTTCATACCATGACACTCAATCAATGGTCCGAAGACGTCCTTATTCTTGAACTTCAAAACGAACCAGACTTTTCTGAAGATACAGATTCACTTCTCACAAAACTCAAGAACGGTGAGGCCCTCGCCCCAGATGTCATTGTAGACTTGCAACAAGTTGCCACACTAAATTCTTCAAACTTAGGTGCTTTGATTGAATGTAAAAAATTGCTCGATGGAAAAGATCGCCGCATGATTATTTGCAACATTAATGATGGCATTTGGTCAACAATGCTCGCAACTGGGCTAGACCAAGTTTTCACATTCATTGAAGACACAACGACAGCGCTTGCTAGTTTGATGGTCGGAGAATAATACGATGCGACCCCTGAGGCGCACTGAACATGACACTCGAGTTGAGATAATGCCGCTCATTGACGTGGTTTTTTTGTTGTTAACTTTTTTTATTTACGCAATGGTTCTAATGGTTCGAGCGGAGGTACTACCCGTACCCTTTGAATCGTATGCATCTGGAGAACCTGCAACACCAAAACCCGCAATCTCTATCACAATTGCTGTTGACGGAAATGTCTACGTGGGCACGGATGTTGTCCACCTTGATGAACTAACCTCAAAAGTACGCGAAAAACTTACTTCCAAACCAGACTCTGTTCTCTACCTTGTTATGGAAGACGGGCATTCAATCATCGATCGAGGTCCCTTGTTAACTGGGGCGTGGGACCGCCTGCGAACTGAAGAATTTGAGGTGTATTTGGTAGGTGCGCCAAGTGAAGAGGAGGAAAATGTTTCTCCGTGATGCAACACCCCTCATTTTTGCACTTTTGATTTCACTCTCAGTGCATATTGTCGTTGCCCCATTTTTTACGACGACAGAGTTTGTGTCACCTTTTGCACCTCCACCAAATGCTACCCATCTCGAAACACCAATGCTTGAAGAACAAGAAGTCATTCTCGGCCTTGAAAAATCTGAAGCCAAAACTCTCACGTGGATTGGGTATGAGCAATATCAAAAACACCTTGCGCGGCTCTCAGATGTTGAACAAGCTGCGATGGAGTTATCAGCAAGTGAACCACAACCTACAATTCAAGAGCAAGTCGATGAGCAATTACCACCTGAGCGTGGGAAACTCAGCGAGTTCGTACACACAATAGCACCTATTACAAAAAGCGCTTCTGAGTTTATCAACGCATTGCAACAACTCAAGTTTTCATTTTCTTCACCTGCCCCGAAGCCTAGCAATCATCCCGCTCCAAAACCACCCACAGAGAGTGACGAACAAGATAAACCAGACGTTGATCCATCAGATCTTGAAGCGGATGCTACTTCTATCGTTGAAGTACCGAGAGAAAACTGGAAGACGGGACGACCAATCGCAACAGGGGGAATAGTTTTACGCCCACGAAGACCTTCTTTTACAGCACACCAGTCGGTCACAAATGCTCCTGGTGGTTTAACTGCAACGCTGACGATTGATCGCAGGGGCAAACCGATTCAAGTTCATGTCTTAAAAGGAACGGGTTCCGCCTCGATTGACCGATCACTTGTTGCAAGCTTGTATAAGTGGAGAGCTGCAGGTGATCGAATAGATGCGCTTGTTGAAGAGAGTACCCTCAACATTACGATTCGCATTTCTTTTACACGCTAATCGTGCGGTTGGGTAAGTCTCTCTCTCCAAAGAGATACTCTGTTTTTATCCGTCATTACATAATCAAGAGGTGTCACGGTTGCGAACCCCTCTCGCAATGCCTCGACATCACTCCCCTGAGCAGTATGTGCAAACGCCATCCCGTCACCCGCTGCCCAGTAATATGTGCGTCCGTACGGGCATTGCCGCTTGTCATAGTGACCCAGATCACCAGCAGCGTTCATCTCTACAACTTTTATCTCTGGCATCATCATATCTTGGCTTTCACAAGTTGGGATGTTAACGTTGACGACTTCGTGTGGTTCAAGTTCGTTTTCTAACACGCGGTCAATGACGTTTCTAGCGATCTCTGCTGCTCTGTCGTAGCAAATAGTTTTTCGACTATCTAGGTGCAAGCTGACAGCAATTGCAGGAACACCCAAAAAGGCTGATTCAATTGCAGCAGCAACCGTACCAGAATAGATAATGTTGATCCCAACATTTGATCCGCTATTCATCCCGCTGATTGTGAGGTCAGGTTGTGTTCCTTCTCCGAATTGCTCTTCCCATAGCGCACGCATTGCAAGTTTCACACAATCAGCTGGTCTTCCGTCTACTGCTATCCCTGACATTTCTTCTGTTACTTGCACGCGTTGTGTCATGAGTGGTTTGGTATACGTGATACCATGGCTTGTAGCTGATTGCACGGTCTCAGGAGCAATCACGACGAGTTCACCGAGTCCTTGTAATGCTTTGTGCAGGGCGACGATACCCGGTGCTCTTATTCCATCATCGTTCGTAAGTAAAATTTTCATCATCTTGGTTCCAAAATATATTCTTTGCCACCCCAACAAATTGGCGTTCTGTTTCTTAACATTGAAGCAGCTCCGAATAGGATATATGCGACAATGATCGATCCCAATGGCGAAAAAATCACAGTTCTTATTGGGGCACCATTTATTTTATACAACCACCCAACAACAAGAACACTTGTGATGAACGTTGCGATCGAAGTCCAAAACAATTCGGTTGATCCAAACCATCCTACACACATTCCTGCAACTGCTATGAGTGGTAACAAAACACCAACAAAGATTGCCTTGTAGCCAGATTTTTGTAACTTCTTTATGTCTCGGCTATGCGACTCAATGTAGATTCGTTTCCACCCTGTTTGAAAGGCATGAAAGGTTGGGTACATTGAACATTTCAACATGCCATCGGCGAGCAAGAGTTGAACTTTCCCGTCCGTTTCTCGGTCAATCACTTTTGCAAATGCAATGTCTTCAAGTAACGCCTCTTTTACTGCCTCATGCCCACCGATAGCTTCGTATGCAGATCTTGAAAACAACAAAAATTGCCCATTAGCAAAGGGGCGAGTGCGGGATTCTCGATTCACGCGATCAACTGGATATTGCCTGACCAAAAATGTGCTCGCAAGTGGCTGCACAATCCGTTCAAACATTTTTGTAACAGTGAGGGTACTTAGTATGCTTAACAGCGATGCTTTTCTATGTATTGCTGATGCAACTGCACACCGAACGAGTTCAGTATCAAACTTTGTGTCCGCGTCACTAAAGAGCAACCAAGTACCTGTTGCCCTAGCTGCGCCTAACCTCGCAGCGTTGCATTTACCTGCCCATCCTTCTGGGCAGTTTTCGTTTTCAATAATTGTCACTCGATCATCTGCTTGTGCATGTTTTTGCAAAATAGAAAGGGTTTGATCTGTACATCTGTCGAGCACAAATATGATTTGGGTGTTGCGATGTGACTGGCTCCTCAGTGATGTGGCGCACCGATCAATCACTCGCTCCTCATTATGCGCTGGAATCACAATGCTCACCGATTCGTCCTTTGGATCGGGAAGTGATAATCCCTCCCTAATTGTTGGTTTTGTACGCACCATTTTCCATAAACGAATACCAAAACCTACCCAAAAACAAAGTGTTCCCACAACCGCCACACCCAAAACCCACGAGATGATTTCTGCTGCACTCATGAACCTGTGCATTCTACCTGTGTATCATTGTCACAATGATGGCTCGCCTTGAAAATCATCGCCAATTCACCTTTACCCGAGAAGGTGTTCGGAAGATAGACCGTGATGCTATTGAACTGTATGGGATGAAGGGTCTTGTCCTTATGGAAAATGCTGCTCGTGAAGCTGCAAAATTAATCCTACAACATTGCGAGAATACTGATTTCGATCATGTTGTTATTTGTTGTGGAGGTGGAAACAACGGTGGAGATGGCTATGCGATTGCGAGGCACTTGCACAATAACGGATGCAAGGTAACTGTCGCGATATGCAGTGAACCCAAAACAGAAGAAGCGATCGCAAACAAGAAAATCGCAGAAAAAATGGAAATCTGTATGACGCCTCTATCAAACGCACTTCTTTTGGACGCTACCCTCATCATCGATGCGATGTTTGGTACTGGAATTGATACTCCGGTTCGTGGAGATTCAAAGGAAATGATCGATCGCATCAACGCAACGTCAAAAAAGATCGTCGCAATTGATACACCTTCAGGTCTTGATTGTGATACTGGTCTTCCCCTTGGAGTTGCAATCAAGGCGGCTTTTACGGTTACATTTGTGGGTATCAAAATGGGATTCGCGCTCCCTTGTGCCCACGAATACACCGGAGATGTTTTTGTTGTAGATATTGGTTGCCCTTCTACGCTCATAAATAAGTACGCCATGCCCAACTCATAGTACGATTTACATTTCGTGTACCAATCACTTCTCACAAACCGGTACCTGATGAGCCGCGTTATTCCCTTAATTGCGATCGCTGCTGTTGGTTTATGCGTTGCTCTCGTCATTGTGGTTGTTTCTGTCATGACGGGATTTCTTGATATGGTGCAATCTTCTGGAAAAACATTGATGGGCGATGTCATTATCACACATGGTGTTTCGGGCATCCCGCACTACGAACAACTTGTTGAAGACCTTGAAGCTGATCCGTCCGTACACGCAGCAACACCGATTGTCGACGGATGGGGGCTGTTGAGAATGCCCTACCCAGATGCAGAATCGAAACAGATTGAAACGGTTCAGGTTTGGGGAATTGATCCAGAATCATTTTCAGAAGTCACTGGGTTTGATGACTCATTGCAATGGGAGACTCCCACAGAACAACAGCGTGATTGGTTGCTTTACGATGCAATCATTGCCAACGCCAAAGAACTCCTTGGCACCATGAGAGAGGATGCACAGAAACTTCTCATTGAAACCGTGGATGGCGCGAAATCTACGATGAACTACCAATTCATTGATCTTTGGTCATCAATGGAAATACAGTTGACGGAGGATCAATGGGACATTCTTACAACGTATGACGAGCGGCTCAACAACCCAGACGCATTACGATCTCAAGGGCTAGCATTATCTCGCAACTCAATGCCTGGAATTGTCTCAGGTTTGCATGTTTCAGATGGAAACGAGCGCCAACCAGACGGTTCATATTCTGTAATACGAAATGGACATTGGTGGATGCCACGATATAACGGAACACTTACGATGCTCCCCGTAACATCTGATGGGAACACGCTCGAACCTGAATCGATCATCATGCCCTTTACGAATGAGTTTCAATCAGGTGTGTTCATCATTGATAGTACTCGGATATTTATTCCCATTGATTCTGCACAGAAACTCTTGCACTTTGATAGTGCTGAACTCGTAGACATCTTGGATCCCGAAACAGTTGTTGGCATCGACCCCGCGAGAGTAACAAGCGTGCTTGTTCGAGCGGTAGATGGCGTAGATGCAGAAAAACTCGAAAGCATCGCAACAACAATCTACGATACGTTTCGTGACAAATTGCAGGATAAGACACGTGTCATGCCTCCATCTAGGGGTGACCCTAGTTTAATGATCCACACGTGGCGTGAACAACAAAAAAGTTTCACTGGACCCGTTGAAAAAGAGCGAGAGTTGATTCGAACCCTCTTTTCAATCATTTACCTTGTAGTCGCAGCGTTGATCCTATCTATCTTTTGGGCGATCGTTTTTGAAAAGACCAGAGACATAGGTATTCTTCGAAGCCTTGGAGCTTCGCGCACTGGAATTGTCTGGATATTCTTACGATACAGCCTCATTATTGGTATCGCAGGTTCAATCCTAGGGCTTCTCGTTGGGTGGATTGTCACAAACAAAATTAATGAAATACACGATGCAATGGGGTCGCCCCCCCTATCAATTGCAGTTGTTGCTTTTGCCCTTACTGTTGTTTCAATCGGCGTTGCTCTCGTTCGGGGAAAACGCGGTGAGATCCTCCCAATAGTTCTTGGTCTTCTAGTCGCGATCACACTTGGTGGAATTGGAGCACTCGTTTTGTTTGTACGACATCAAGGAGGTGTTGTCATCTGGGATGCTTCTGTCTATTACTTCTCGAGTATTCCAAACAAGGTTGATTGGGTCTCCGCGATGTTTACTTCCATTGGAGCAATTATCTTCTGTTTGATTGGTGCAATCATCCCTGCATCAAAAGCTGCTGACACCGACCCTGTAAAGGCACTTCGCCATGAATGAATCGATACTCCTTGAAGGGATCAATGTACAAAAAACATATGCACTTGGAAAAACGAGTGTTCCTGTTTTGCACGGTGTATCGATTTGTGTCGAACAGGGAAACTGGATGACCATTCTCGGCTCAAGCGGTAGTGGTAAATCTACCCTCATGCATATACTCGGCGGTCTCGATCGACCAGACAAAGATGGTGGAACGGTCATGTTTCATGGCGAGTCACTTTGGGACAAAACAAACAAAGAGATCAATGTGTATCGAAACAAACACGTAGGATTCGTCTTTCAGTTTTATCACCTGCTGCCTGAACTAACAGTTCTCGAAAATGTACTCTTACCCGCGATGATTGGGAGAGGAAATCTGAACACAAGTGGTGCAAAAGTTCGAGCAACCTCCCTCATTGATCGGTTCTCGCTTTCTCATCGAATGCACCACAGACCAAGAGAGCTCTCAGGTGGAGAACGGCAACGTGCTGCCATTGCCAGAGCCCTTGTCAATGAACCTGAGATTCTTCTCGCAGATGAACCCACTGGCAATCTTGATGAAACTACGGGGGGTGAGATTCTAGATGTCCTTCAGAGCCTCCATCAGGATGGACTTACGATCGTCATGGTCACACATGATCAAGACATCGCACGAAAAGGCAACGAGGTCATACAACTCAGAAATGGCACTTTGCAAACCTGAACTTATGACAGATTGGCACGTTCTGAAACTTCCATGTTGTATCAGTAGCAAATACACCGGACAAAATCACTATTTTCATTGTTATCTGACGTTTTTTTGCAAAAACCGAAGATCCTCTCAAATGGAACACCACTTGCACCGATTGTATTGGTGTGGGTCCTCTTATAGCCCACAGAAAGTATCCCGCATATCATGCGGGTGGAGAACTGAACACTATGTTTGAACGACTAACAGACCGAGCTCGAAAAGTTATGGCCCTCGCAAACCAAGAGGCCCAACGCTTTAATCACGAATACATTGGCACCGAGCACATTTTGCTTGGGCTCGTCAAGGAAGGATCTGGGGTCGGTGCGAACGTCCTCAAGCACCTAGAAATTGACCTCCGCAAGGTTCGACTTGAGGTTGAGAAACTTGTAAAGAGTGGACCTGACATGGTCACAATGGGCAAACTGCCCCAAACACCTCGTGCCAAAAAGGTAATCGAATACGCGATTGAAGAAGCCCGTTCGTTAAACCACAACTATGTTGGTACAGAGCACTTGCTTCTTGGGTTACTCCGTGAACAAGATGGTGTTGCAGCACAAGTCCTCATGAATCTAGGCCTAAAACTTGATGACGTTCGAGAAGAGGTATTGAATCTTCTTGGTGCAGGTGTTGATGGCGGTGCTGAAATGAGCGGCGAAGAAGAAGAAATGGAGCCATCTGGAGATTCGCCAAGCCCATCACCTCGGGGTCGAGTCAAAAGCAAGACTCCCGCACTTGATAGTTTTGGCCGTGACCTCACTGCCCTCGCGAAAAAGGATGAGCTTGACCCAGTGATTGGTCGCCACAGCGAGATTGAGCGTCTCATTCAAGTTCTGTGTCGGCGAACTAAGAACAACCCGGTACTTCTTGGCGAAGCTGGTGTTGGTAAGACTGCAATTATCGAAGGCCTCGCACAACGAATCGTTGCTTGTGAAGTTCCAGATCTTCTACACGACCGCCGAGTCGTCGTGTTAGACCTTGCAATGATGGTTGCTGGCACGAAGTATCGTGGACAGTTCGAAGAACGAATCAAAGCTGTGATGAACGAAGTGCGCCGCGCGAAGAACATCTTGCTGTTCATTGATGAACTCCACACTCTTGTAGGTGCAGGTGGTGCAGAAGGTGCAATCGATGCGTCCAATGTTTTAAAACCAGCTCTGTCACGCGGAGAAATCCAGTGTATCGGTGCAACGACATTTGACGAGTATCGAAAATACATCGAAAAAGACGCAGCACTTGAGAGACGCTTTCAATCCATTCCCGTCAATCCACCGAACACAGAAGACACGATTGCTATTCTCAAAGGTCTTCGTGAGCGGTATGAGAAACACCACCGCGTCAACATTACAGATGAAGCAATTTCAGCAGCTGTGGACCTTTCAAACCGCTACATTTCCGCTCGGGTGCAACCGGATAAATCGATCGATGTCATCGATGAAGCTGGTGCTCGTGTTCGCCTAAAATCAATGACCAAACCCCCTTCAATGGCAGACCTCGAGGAAAAACTCGAACTCCTCAAAGTTAAAAAAGATGAGGCTGTGAAAAACGCAGACTATGAAGAGGCCGCTTCATTGCGAGATAAAGCTGAACAAATTCGCAAGGAAAAAGACACCATTCAAAAGGAATGGCGCGAAAAAATGAACGAAGTCAACGGCATCGTTGATGAAGACATCATCGCAGAGGTTATGTCAAGCATGACGGGTGTACCACTCACTCGACTTGAAGAGGGCGAATCAGAGCGCCTCCTTCACCTTGAAGAAGAGTTACACAATACTGTCATCAGTCAACACGATGCAATCACCCAGATCGCCCGAGCAATACGAAAGGCTCGAAGTGGGTTGAAAGACCCGAATCGCCCAATGGGTTCATTCCTTTTCTTGGGACCAACAGGTGTTGGTAAAACACTGCTTGCAAAAGCCCTGACTGATTTTATGTTCGGCGATCCTGATTCAATGATCTACCTCGACATGTCTGAGTACATGGAAAAGCATGCGATCTCACGATTGGTCGGCGCACCTCCTGGGTACGTCGGGTATGAAGAAGGTGGACAACTCACAGAAAAAGTACGCCGTCACCCCTACTCTGTTGTTTTGTTCGACGAAGTAGAAAAAGCCCACGGTGATCTGTTCAATATGCTCCTTCAAATCATGGAAGAAGGACGGCTCACTGATTCCTTTGGACGTCAAGTCGACTTCCGAAATACGATCGTCATTTTGACATCAAACATTGGCGCTGACCTGATCAAAGGTGGCCAATCATTCGGGTTTGGTAAGCGTGAAGAAGTGATGGATTACGATAAGTTGCAAAAGCAACTGCTCGCGGAAACTGAAAAATATTTCCGACCAGAGTTTATCAACCGCCTCGATGATGTCATCGTCTTCCGCCCACTAACAAAGGATGACCTGTATCAAATCATCGACATTGAACTTGCAAAAGTAGACTCCCGTCTCAAAGAGAAGGGAATGGAAATGCACCTCGATCAAAAAGCCAAGGATTTCCTAATTGAAAAGGGTTACAACCCTGACTTTGGTGCACGCCCTCTACGTCGGGCACTCAGTTCGTTTATTGAAGATCCGATGGCAGAATCTCTGCTTGCAGGCGATTATAAAAGTGGTGATCGGATTGACATCACACATAAGAAAGATGATGACCACTTGTTCTTCTCATCGACTCGGTCTGAGACGGAAGAAAAGGAACCTGAAACAACAGGCGCTTGATTTTTCACTATCTTTTCAAAACGGCACGAATACATATATTCGTGCCGTTTTTTATAGTTGATCAGTTCAAAAGAAGACTCAAAACTGTGCAGATGTTTCAAATGTCATCGGTTGTTTCGTAACAGGATGTACCACAGACAAAGAAGTTGCATGGAGCAGAAGGCGGTCTGCCATGGCTTGTTGGTCTTGCGTTGCATACAAATCATCCCCAAGAATTGGGTGTCCAATCTCTCTCAAGTGAATCCGTAATTGGTGTGAGCGCCCTGTTTTTGGGAAAAGAAGAAGGCGAGATCGATCTTCAAGCCGTTCTAGAACCTTCCACCTCGTCTCTGAGGGTTTGCCCTGCAGGTGGTCAACACACTGCTTTGGTGGGTTCTCCAAATCCTTACGAATTGGCAATTGAATCACGCCCTCGTCCTGTTTTACAATGCCATATACGATCGCTTCGTATGTTTTACCTACCTCGCGGTCCTGAAATTGCCTACTCAATTCACGGTGTGATGCTCGATCATTTGCCATGATGATGACGCCTGAAGTATCACGGTCAAGTCGATGCACAATTCTTGCCCCCTCCACAGCAGACGCTACACGAACGGCGAGGCAATCTCGTTTGTCTAGGCCTATACCAGGTACAGAGAGAAGCCCAGAAGGTTTATCGAGTACAACAATTGTTTCATCCCTATAAAGGACTGAAACCCCGTGCGGAGAATACTCATATTCCTTAGAATGTGTTGTTTGATCGTTCAAGGAGTACACCAATGATCTCATATTGTATTGTTTTATGCACCCTCGCTGTTTCTGTTCAAAGTGATGCACTACATCCCGACGAAGTCGCAAGCATTGGCTCGCCCGTTATGCTTACTGATCCTGATGTGTTTCTTAAAGCTGGAGAAAGTTACTTCGATCCAGCAGGCAAACGTGTCATATTCCAAGCGATCGAACATCCACCAGCTGGCGAAGAACCTGAAGAAAACTATGGCATGTATCTCGGTGATCTCACCTTTGATGATGCAGGTACGATTACGGGACTTACAAATATTCAGCGAATAAGCAATGAGGGATCTGCAAACACTTGTGGGTGGTTCCACCCCACCGAAGAACATACGGTAATGTTTGCAACGACATTGACCCCACTTGTTGAAGAAGACATTCCAGGATATCAACGAGATTCAGGTCGATATCGATGGGCATTTCCTCCAAAAATGAATATCGTGTCGTGCGATCTGTCGAACAACAACGCCACGAGCGAACTCGTCACAGACAATGAACATTACCTTGCTGAAGGATCGTGGAGCCCAGATGGTCGACACATTTTGTACTGTTCACTCAAAAGTGGTATCGGTGATATTTACATTACCGATCTCAACACTCAAACAACTCGACTAATCGTTGGGGATGAGGGATATGATGGGGGACCATTCTTTTCACCCGATGGAAAACGCATCGTGTACCGTTCTGACCGTCGTGGAAACGATCTTCTGCAACTCTACGTTGCTGACCTCGCCTTCGACGAAGATGGCTCCATCATTGGTATCTCAAAAGAATACCAACTTACAGATAATCCACACGTGAACTGGGGACCATTTTGGCATCCAAACGGGCGCTTTCTCCTGTACGCAACAAGTGAAGTAAGCCATGGAAATTATGAACTCTTTGTTTGTGATGCCGACAGTGGTGAACACGATGGAACAACAAGATATGGAACACGTCGTCGACGTGTCACACACGCAGAGGGTTTCGATGGGCTGCCAGTCTTCAATACCGAAGGTGATGTTTTGATGTGGACGAGTAAACGGCAAACGGGAACAAGTCAACTTTGGACCGCGCCCTTTATTTTTGATCTTGACGCAGGTCCACAAATGGCTCGTAGCCCCCACGGTCACTAATGAGGCATTGCCTTCTCATCCTCTGTTGCATACTAGGTGCTTGCAAAACACAAAGAGTTGAATACCACAAACGCCCCGCATGGCATTACGCCGTGGATAAAAAAATGCCCAATGAAGTTGTGCAAAAAGATGGGACAATCGTAAAGTATGCAACTGTAGGAAGTTCTCGTACTGAGGCTGTATCTCGGTACTTAGATGGGATCGAATTGCGGAGTGAAGATCTCTTAACAGGTGAAATTACCTTACGAGCTGTGCTTCCAGAACATGTGTTAGAGCAAACGCTCGTTTGTTTACGTGACCGTGATTGGGATTTACTCTATGAACAAGTGCTCGCCAATGTAACCCGCGAGCACTATGAGGAAAAAGACCGAGGTAGAGAAGAGTTCAATGCATTCTTTGAACGGTACAGGAAAGAGCTCGGTAAAACAGTACAGAGATTATTGCGTGGAAAATCTTTCGGTGATGTTATGGTTCACGATGAGGGCGAGATGGTCATTGTCACATTTGCACCCGGCTCTCTTGGTGACTTTAAGTTTCACACAGTCAAACTCATTCGTGAAGGTGAGTTTCTCAAATTAGCAGTAATAGAATAATGCATTATTCTTCTGGGCGAAACGTAGTCAAGCACGCTGTGTGTCCATGTAAAAACGATTGCCCACCGACGGGTCCAATCTCACCCGCGGCGAAGAAGCCTGCAATAGGAACCTCACCAAGCCGCTCGCGGATGATCGTGAGATCATGATCATCTTCATCGAAAAGGCTCTTTCCTCTGCCATTACACGTTACAAGCAAACCTGCAAATGGTGTATCGCTCAGCTGCTGTGCATCAAGCAGCAATTGTAGATCTTCGACAGCTGTTTGCGCATCTCTGACGTGAAACTGCACCGTTTTGCCGAGTCGGTAAAACTCTCCTGCAGCAACGCCTTTTCGTTTCCGATCTAATCCCATGACAGAGCGGACGAGAAAATCTCCTCGTCCAAAATGATCTTTGTGTTCATCAATCACGCCACCGAGTAACAGTCCACCCTCAAGCAATGCTCGATCATGTTCTGATGCGCTTTTAGATAACTCAGCAAGTTGATCGAGTGCGGGTTTCCCCCCGAGTTCTAAGACGACATTTCCATCGACCTTGGTCACACGGAGTGGTTTTCCAATAGGACGACAACCCTGACTTACAAGACAATCAATTTGTACAGGACCAGAAATTGTCAGACCAACCCCACCTGATTTCATACTTTGATCATTCAAAATGATTCTGTTATACGAGGCAGTCGAAGCACCCGAAGCCATACCTCCGATGATTGGGAGGAAGGGTGATCTGCTATTCGTCAAGGCGGGAAGCAGGCGAGTTATAGGTGTTGAAAATGGATCCGCAAAGAAAAAAACTGCTTTTGAGTCTTCCCGCAAACCAATCCATTCTGGAATCTCATGAGGTGTTGAGATCGGCACGGGTTTCGATGGTGAAGTTGTCCAAGGGGTAAGTGTCACGCCCGGCATGTGCATAGCGATGGCGGAAAGACCAGCATCACCCTCTAACTCTAGATCACACCCAACGACAGCCTCCGTTGTAACGCCAATAATTATTTTTGGAGAGAGTGCGCGGCGAATATCTTCCACAGCTTCTTCTAGAGTTTCTCTGTGATGGAAACTTGCAAACACAAAAACCAAATCTGTTTTTCCAGACATCGCATTCGCAAGCAGACTCGCTACTTCGATCGAAGCAGTCCGTGTATCTAGGTGTTCACTGATTGCGGCAGCACCGCGCATTGTCTTGCCTTCAAGCTGTCGCAGCTAGTGCTTTTGCAGCCATGGACGTACGGTTTAGCAATTCACTTGCGTCTTCCATCGTCATAACGAGTGGTAAACGGAAACGAACTGATTGGCGACCACAAGGTAATGCCAGTACTTTTTCATGAAAGAGGGACTTCAACATCATCGCACGCTGATCAGGATTAGGCATCGTAAACGCAATCAACGATCCTTTGCCTCGGACGCTTGTGAAGAGATCTGTTTCCTTTGCAATTTCACGAAGTCCCGTGATAATGTGCTCCCCTACTTGGGTAACAAGATCAGCTATGTTGTCACGCTCAATAATCTTAATGAACTGTGTACAGCGAACCATATCAACAAGATTACCTCCCCATGTTGAGTTAATACGACTTGATAATTTAAACACGTTGTCAGGGACTTCGTCGATACGAGCCCCTGCGTAAATGCCGCACGTTTGCGTTTTTTTCCCAAAAGAAACCACATCTGGTCGAACGTCAGTATGTTGCCAGAACCAAGGTTTTCCTGAGCCATAAAAACCCGTTTGCACTTCGTCAAAGATTAATAAAGACTCGCGTTCGTCAGCAAATTGACGGATTTTTTGTAAAAACTCTGGGCGGAAATGGTTGTCGCCCCCTTCGCCCTGCATTGGCTCGATGATGATTGCTGCAATTCTGTTTGAGTGTTCTTCGTATGCTCGTTCAATCTCCGCACATGTCTGCGCTTCCATCGCTTCAATGTCATTACAGATATTTCCATCATGATCAAATTCGCAATACGGTGTTGATACACGAGGCCAATTAAACTTCGGATACAGGCCAATTTTATCAGGCAGAGTATTCGTCAAACTCATCGTGTACCCACTTCGCCCATGAAACGCTTGTTCGAAATGAAGAACAACTAAATCATTTACATCATCCAAAAAATTGACTCGACCGAGTTTTCGTGCTTTCCAATCAAAAGCTGTTTTCAATGCGTTTTCGACAGCAAGCGCACCCCCAGAAACCCAGAAATGATGGTCATATCCTTCAGGTGTAACTTTTGACCCAAATGCTTCAACAAACTCTGCAAGTTCTGTTGTGTACAGATCTGAATTTGCAATTTTGTTGCGAGAAACTTTCAAAATTTCGTCACTAAACGCACCTTCCATGAGTTCGGGGTGATTAAAGCCAAGGGGCCACGAAGCAAAACAAGTAAACGCATCCATAAAATCTTCACCAGAGGAAGAGTCGTGAATCCAGACACCTTTTGAGTTGTCAAGGTCGACAACCATGTCGTATCCATCAGCGAGTTGATACCGACTGAGTATTTTGTGAACTTCGTTGGGTTGAACGGTCATATTGTTGCCTTTCGGTGCATGTTATTTGTCTTTGTGGTTCCTTGGGATTTGAGCCCAATTGGTAGATTATACCAAACCAAAGTAAGGAATAAGTACATTTTAAACGCTCTAATCAACGATTCAGTGAGATCTTT
>JASMLY010000025.1 GCA_030748455.1 Phycisphaerales bacterium
TGAAGCGCCATCGCAGATGTTTGAAGAATGGGTGTGGACGCCAGAAACATTAAAACTTTTTGCGCGTCATTACGAAACGGGCGAAACAATGCCAGACGAACTAATCGAAGGCATGATTGCTGCAAAGAATTTGCAAAGCGGTATTAAAACCGAGGGGCAAATTTTCTTGGGCATGGTTGATCAGGCATACCACACGGATGAAGACGGCGTTGTTGATACAACTCAAGTCGGATATGACATCCACGACGAAGTTCGTATGTACCCACATACTCCTGGTTCATATTTCCAAGGCAGTTTTGGGCATTTGACGGGATACCAAGCAGGCTACTATGGATATTTATGGTCGCTGGTATACGCCCAAGACATGTTTCAGCGTTTTAAAGAGTTGGGGATGTTGAACCCAGAAGCTGGTGCGTATTATCGCGACAAGATTTTGTCAAAAGGTGGAACAGAGGATAGTTTAGATTTAGTTACAGATTATCTCGGACGCGAACCATCAATGGATGCGTTTTTAGAATCGCTTGGTCTTGAGGTGGCGCAACCAGTCAATGTTCCTGGAGACGAGGTTTTTGGGGAACCAGAAAAAACAGATTCTGGATTAGAGTTCTGGGTCATCAATGATGGGGATTGTGGTGAAGAGAATCCAATTCCAACCGACAGGGTGAAGGTGCACTACACCGGCTGGCTTGAAGATGGCACAAAGTTTGATAGCAGTGTGGATCGTGGTGAGCCAATAACCTTCGCCCTAAACAGGGTAATCCCCGGCTGGACAGAGGGAGTTGGTTGTATGAACATAGGCGATAAATTTAAACTTCGTATTCCTTCGGATTTAGGATACGGGTCACGTGGTGGCAGAACAATTCCACCAAACTCAACACTTATTTTCGATGTTGAATTGATCGACATCAATCCCGTTTCCCCTTATGCAGAGGTACCCCCAATGGAAGAATTACCAGGCGACACAGTAACAGGCGATGTTTCAACAAGTGACAGTGGATTACAGTGGTATGACATCACAGTAGGTGATGGCGAAACCCCCGAGAGCGCTGCAAGTACAGTCGAAGTCCACTACACCGGTTGGCTCACAGATGGCACGAAATTTGACAGCAGTGTTGATCGAGGACAAACCATAGAATTCCCACTAAATGGAGTTATTGCTGGCTGGACCGAGGGTGTTGGTTCAATGAAAGTTGGCGGAAAGCGCAAACTCATCATTCCATCAGATCTTGGATATGGAGACCGCGGTGCTGGTGGCGTGATTCCTGGTGGTGCAACCCTCATCTTTGACGTCGAACTCATCTCCACAAAATAAACTCCAGCATTTTTGGCTCTGAGCCAACCTGGCTCAGAGCCAACTTGGCTCAGAGCCAAACTGTGTGATGAGCAAGAACGTGAAAGATAGCGACAAAACGACACAAGAACGCAGCAAACACCCGTTAATTGTCGGGTGTTTGCTTCTTGGAGTAGCTGCAATTCCGGACGCAATGGTTGTTCCGGTGCTACATGGCCTGACCGTTGAGCGGTTTGGGGTTTCTGAGGGTGCCGCACATTATTTTATGGCGATTAATTTGCTTGGATCCCTTGCTGCAATAATCATGCTTACGCTCTTAAAACGGCGTTTTTCCGCTTCGTCGCTCTTTATCGCTGCAGCAATGTTGTCCACGGTATTGATGGCGCTTATGGCGGTTTCGACATCATGGTGGCTGTTTTTAGTGTTTCGATGCGTTGAGGGTGGAGCAGATTTGCTATTGTTATCCATTCCGCTGAGACTGATTGCTCGAGCTGGCACATCGCAGAGATATGCCGGGCGAATTGGTGGTGGGTTTACCACAATTATGGTTGCTTTGGCAATCGGGGCTGGAATTGGGGGTGTAATTGGTGGTGAATCAGCAGAACATGTGCTCTGGGCCGGAGCACTTCTAATGGCAGTACTTACATCAATTGCTGCGATTGTGCGTCGAACTGTCGACAACTTGCCACCTTCTCCCGTCCCAGAGCCACACAGTTGCCCACTTATTCCACGTGAGTGGGTTGGGGCAGCACTATACGCTCTTGATCGTGGGCTCGCTGCACTTGTGTCTACATCGCTCCCAATTCTACTTTCCTCTGGTTTTAACATCACAAAAGCGACCCTTGGAGTTGCATTAGTTGGCATGTTTTTAGCACTAGCGGCCTTTTCATCACCAGTTGGTATTCTGGCTGATCGTTTTGGTGGAGGCAAAATTCGGCTAATTGCATCTTTGATGTGTGGTGTTTCACTTGCTGCACTTGGCCTAATGTCTTGGTTACCTCCAGAAATAATCCTCGTGCCGTGCCTCCTAGTTTACGGGGTGGGTGCTTCAGGTCTTATGCCATCAGCATTTTCTATAGCCGTTCGTCAAGATGCATCAACCCTAGTGTTTAGTTCACTGCAAGCGGCAGGTCAGGCCGGGTACGCTGTGGGTGTTCTTGGTGGTGGCCTGCTAATTACATGGTTCGCTCTTCCGACCGAACTCATGCTCACAAGAATGTTTCCGATTGCAGGACTTTTGTTTATATTCTTGAACTGTATACTTCTACTCGTACTCCGCGGCATGTCAAAACGATAGGGTAGTAGCAGTGAAAAAACTCTTAGTCATTTTGATATGTGGCACGTTGGTGATTCTATCTATAGTTGGAGTTGCTTCATGGCTTAGTTGGCAACCACAATCATGGTATGTACCCACAAGCACTCCATCTCAAGATGTAGCAGATTTAGCAGAACGTGCGGAATATAGGTTGAATGAAGAGTTTCATAAAATCAGACCTCCAATCGAAGTCTGGAAAATACGAATTACAGATGAAATAATGAACGCTTGGTTAGCAACAAGATTAGATGGTTGGCTGACACATGACCAAGAGGTGGAACTACCACCTGAAGTTCATAACCTCCAAACGCACACCACGGTTGACGGCATTTGGCTTGCTGCGATGATTGAGATTGATGAGAGCGACCCGAGACCACTCGCTATTTTATTGAACGCTTGGATTAAGAACGGTGAACTTTTTACGCAGACCGAAGCAATTCGACTCGGGAAAATACCTATTCCTGTTTCTATATTTGAAAGCGTGCTGTCTGAATTAGAAAAAAACACGGTGGGGATGGCGGCAATAGCACCACTTATGGATGACCGTGAGGTTGTGATTCGTTCAATCGATTTTGAAGAGGGTGCAATTGTTCTTACTTGCCAAACACGCCTCCCAGAGTAAACCCAAACCTCTACAATACATGTCTTATGCCCACGATTACGATAGATAGAAAACCGATGGACTTTGAAGAAGGACAGACAATCCTTGAAGTTGCATATAACAACGGCAAGGATATTCCGCACTATTGTTATCACCCATCGCTAAGCGTTGTTGCTAGTTGTCGAATTTGCCTTGCCGAGGTTTGGGCACCAAACCCCCGGAACGACAACAAGCTTGAGCCGATGCCTAAACTGTTGCCAACTTGCCAAACGCCAGCTGGCGACGGACAAGTCGTTTACACATCATCACCAAAAGCAACAGCGAATCAAAAAGCAGTGATGGAAATGTTATTGAATCATCACCCAATTGATTGCCCAACTTGTGATCAGGCTGGCGAATGTACTTTGCAAGACTACGCGTACGAATATGGTCGCGGGGAACGTCGTTGCGATACTGAAAAAATTACACAGAGTAAAAAAGATATTGGCGATAACGTGATGCTCTATGGCGACCGTTGCATTATGTGTACGCGTTGCGTTCGGTTCACGAACGAAATTACTGGAACAAGCGAACTTTACATTGACGGGCGCGGAGCAAAAGAATGCATCGACGTTTTTCCTGGCGAAGGTATTAACAATGAACTAAGCGGAAATGTTGTTGACATTTGCCCAGTTGGCGCAATGTTAGACAAGGACTTTATGTTTCAACAACGTGTTTGGTTCTTGAGCAAAGCGCCGTCTATCGACCCACTCACCTCAAGCGGCGATAACATCAACATTGAGCACAACAATAATCAAGTGTACCGCGTAAAGCCAAGAACAAATTGGGACGTAAACATGTTCTGGATTACCGACGAGGTTCGCTATGGCTGGAAATTTGTACACGATGAAACGCGCATAACAGAGATGGACGAAGATGCCGAACTACTCGCAGCGGACAAACTTCAACAGGCAGAAAAAATAGCGTTGCTTGTTAGTCCAATGCTCAGTTGCGAAGACGCTTGGCTTCTTGGAAACCTTGTTCGTTCAATTGACAAAGACGCAATTATTGGTATTGGCCCCGTTCCAATTGTTGGCGAAGATAAAACATTCAAAAGCGGGTTTACTATTCGCAGCGAAAAAGCACCAAACGCACGGGGCGTAAAGCGTGCCCTTGGCGAAGCGTATGAATATGAGGCGTGGAAAAAACAAGTAAGTAATGCAGACACGGTTGTCGTGACTGGTAATTATCCAGAAGCGTGGGACACCCCCGCCACCGAAATTTCGGATTCCCAAACCCTCATTCTTATTGATACGCTTGCAAATGAGTTAACACAACGAGCAGATGTATTTCTTCCGGGTGCAACTTGGGCAGAAAAATCGGGTACGTTTGAAAATTATGCCAACAAGTTGCAACTGTTTGAACAAGCGATTCACCCGCTTGGCGATTCCCAGTCAGAAGGTCAAATTGCAATGAACTTACAAGCGTTAGTTGATGATATGGAGTCGACTATGTTTAACGCAGCAACCGTTCGAAGGCGTATGGCTGACTCTGGCATCGCTGGCATGCTTGAAGTTGAACTTCCAAAAAACACAAACCGTGTTGATACCGACATGCCACTGTCCGAAGTGTAGTTACTTTATTGTTTCAAATTCAGCGGTGAAGTGACGAAGCGCACTTGGTTGTTTTGTAATGCGAACACCCTTGATTGAATCTTTGATTGTATTGATGTACTCAAGAACCTCGACTACATAATCAATATGGCTTTGAGTGTAGACCCTTCGGGGGAACGCAAGCCGTACCAATTCTTTTTCCGCTAACTTTTCGCTACCATCGGGCTGCTGCCCAAACATCACGCTTCCAATTTCACTCGCGCGAATACCGCCTTCTTGGTACAACGCATTCGCTAGCGCCCACCCTCGGAATTGCTCAAGAGGGATATGCGACAGCCACGCCTTTGCATCAAGATAAATTGCGTGACCTCC
>JASMLY010000026.1 GCA_030748455.1 Phycisphaerales bacterium
TGCCGCAATGTCGAGACCGTTTAAGCCATCGAAATCGGCAACAACGATGTCGTTGGGTGTTTCGATGATTGCAGTTGTATTAGCTGAACCAAAGAGTATTGGTCCAGTTGTCGTTACTTCTGCTTGTCCACTTACACCCCGCAGCGTTGGTACTTCATCCCAAACGCATGCAAAGTTACTCGATAGCCCCGAGTAAGAGAGCACGTTTGGCATACCCGTGACATTTACAGATGATTGAATAAGAGCAAAGGCATCTCCATCGACTGCCGCGTAATTTCCATCGTATCGGAGGGTAATAGCCATCCCTGTTAGGTCAACAGTGCTCGTAACAGTAAGGAGATCATGTTCGATCCCAGGGGTTGAGCCTGCTATATCGAAAATATATTCGCCTGGGAGCGCAGGATTTCCCAGAGGATCAAGTCCATTAATTTCACCAACGATAGACGGGTTTGCGATACTTGTCCCACCTATATCCATGATACCACCCGTGTTTATGACATCAGCGATTAGCGTACCGCTGAGATCGAGTCTTGCGCCATCTTTCACAAAGAGCGTGTCGGAGATTTCTACGCTTGCGTTGGATTGTATGGAAAATGTATTATCCGTTCCGATCAGAGTCGACGGACTTGGGATGAAAATATTTCCGTTTGAAAAATAAAGCCAAGCTGGTTGATCATAACGACCGATCTGCACTGCGTCAGTTGTTCCTCGCACTTGAAGGGTGTACCCGGACAAATTAAGTTTTAGTATCCCTCGACTCAAAATCAATGTGTCGAGGTACGTATCTTCAACCAATGAAATATCTGTTATGTTGTCGAGTTCAAAGAGTGCAGTATCTAACTCTCCAGGTATGTCGTTCGGAGCCCAGTTGTATTCATCATGGAAGATATACGAATTGAGACCAGTCCAGATACGAACACCATCTTGCAGTATGTCAGCGGGTTGATGTTCAAATGGCCCCATATCTGATATGGCTGAACCAAGAGAGTTCCCAGTATCATCGGTGTAGGGGTCGTCCACGAAGCGAAGATTCAAATCCAAATCGAGCACTGTAGTTACTAATTCATTATTACCAGCGTCAATACACGGAGAGCCTTGGAACAATCGCACATTTTCATCACCAGTTCCTTCAACTCCGTCAGGACCGAGTGGGTCTGTGAAGTGAGGATCCTCAGTGATGTTTCCATTTCCTACAAGATCAGCGGGAATGTGTTGAATGCAACTATACTTCGCAGTAATTGTAGAACTCCCATGCTGAGCGACTTGATCACTTGACCCGTAGGTACTGCTATTCGCCCATAGAATAGAGTTTACAATGCTAACATCGCCGCCGTATGAAGCAACTCCCCCTGCGACTCTTGCGATGTTCTGAGTGAGTACGCAGTTGAGCAAAGTGAGAGTAGAACTGTGGATGATGGCTCCGCCTATTCCTGTCAATGATCTGTTACCGTTAATTTGAGAAGTATTTATGCTAAGTTCACCAGCAACGGAGATCGCCCCTCCACTTAGTGAAGCTTCGTTTCCGATTAGTTTTACTTTGAGTAGCACGAGGGTACAGAGATTAGATTCAGTTGCAATGGCACCACCGCGTTTTGCGGCATTGCCTTGCATTCTGCAAAGTGAAACCTCTACTGGAACGTCCACAGTGTCATTCGCGTAAATGCCACCACCAGAATGATCAACAGCATCGTCTGCGTTGCCGCCTGTAATCCAAAAACCATCGATAATGACCGAGCCCGAATCGATGTCCTCTAATCGAATGACGTGGTATGCATTATCACTCGTTCCGCCGCCTCCCCAGTCATCACCGTTAAGATCACCTGTTAGGGTTGTGTGATACAGAGTTAAATCTCTTTCAGAAATTGTTTCCTCTGTGCCATTGAACCCACCATAGAGCGCAATCCCTTTACGTATGAAGAATGTAGCGCTTCTAGGATCGCCAAAATCTGATTCTACGCTTGGTACGTATGTGCCCTCGGCAACCCAGATCTGATCACGTTCATTTGCAATAGTAATTGCCTCATCAATCGTTTGGAATGCAGAAGTCCACGATGTACCATCACCACTTGCTGGCACATCTTGATCTACGTACCAAACAGTATCTACTACATTGCCAGAAGTTATCGTGAGTACCCCGGGACCAAGATTTCCGGGGGATCCGTTGTATCCACCGATCCGAACATAATAGTCTGAACCTACAGTTAAGCTATGCTCTATTTCAGAGTAGTACGGTTGACAATCGTTGTTTGAGTTTACACTGTCACCGTTGCATGCAACTTGCGTGAGGCTAGAACATGAACCTTTATACAGCACCATCGATGTGTCATACCCATCGTTGTAACACGTTGAAAAAGTATAGGTGTCATTTGTTGGGGGTGTGAACACAAACCAGATATCGGGGCTAGAATTCCAATTCAAGTATGTTTCGCTGCACATTGATTCGTCTGGTTCCGGATCAGTACCTGGTGTTGCTATTGAGGTATCAAAAGCATTTGGAACTCCGAGGGTAGCAGTGAAAGCATCCCAACATTCGTCTGCTGAAGATTGAGCGAACGTTTGTGTCGCGAACCACGCTACAAAGAAACATAATATTGGAGTACACTTGACCATCATCTTGGTTGACCTCAGAGATATCGCGAACGGTGTGGATCAACACTGATCCATGCACCACTATGCCACACGACAAACGCGATGTCTAGAAAATACTTTAAAAAACACATTTTTTATATAAAAACGAGACTTTATAGGTCCGAAAACGACTTGGTGGAACTCCACAGAACATGTACAAAGAGGTCTTGTTAACCCAGCCGTGTTTGCGAGTAAAACGAGCCTCTTGCTGACATACAGAGACAGCCCTTCAATACCTTGAATAGAAGGGCTGTCTCTGTGAGTCGGGGTGACAGGATTTG